>JBBSVJ010000163.1:0-8167 GCA_038233665.1 Lysobacterales bacterium | reverse complement strand
TGGTTGCCTATCATCAGACTCAAGGCGAGCGTGGCAACGACGACCATGCTCGTTGCCGCACTGAGACCGCCAAGAAACGCGGTCAAGGCGAGCGCGCTGTGGCCTTCCGATAGCGGCAAGGCGAGCACATATAAATCCGAGGGAACGCCCAAGGGGCCGAGCAAGGCATCACCCGCTCGCGCCAACGGCAGCAACGGCAAGGCGATAAACAACATGTACAAGGGGAAAAGCCACCGCGCCGTACGCACATGGTTGGCGTCTCGACACTCGACCACACCCGCATGAAACTGATGAGGCAAGGTGAACACCGCCAACGCACCGAGAAGAATCAGCGACGGAAAGCCTGATGTTCCGCCAGGCAACGGTGGCGTCGGTGCGACGTTTGGAAGCTCCAGACCAAACCAGACCAGTGCGCCGAGTGAGAGCATGGCGGCCAGTTTGAACAGCGACTCGAAGGCCATCGCCAATACCAAGCCGCGATTGTGCGCATTGGCGCTGGCGCGGCGGGCACCAAACAACATGGCAAACGCCGCCATCGCCAACGCTACCCAAAGGGCGCTGTCCTGCCACGCCGGCACGCCGAGATCGCGTTGTCTGGCGAGCATGCCGTAGCTCATGGCAACTGACTTCAACTGCAACGCGATGTACGGAACGATGCCGATGACACAAATGCTGGTGACCAAGGCGGCGACCATTGGACTGCGGCCCAAACGGATCGCAATGAGATCGGCCAGCGAGCTGCTGTTGTTCGCACGCGCGATCGAGACCAGGCGCATGAGCAAGCTGAAGCCAAAAATGTAAAGCAAGATCGTGCCGACAAACGTTGGCGGCAACCACCAGCCCGATCGCGAAGCCTGGGTAACCGTGCCGTAGAACGTCCACGAGGTGCAATAGACCGCCAGCGACAGCGCATAGACGATCGACCAGTGCTTGGCGAAAATCTGTGGCCGTCGATCGCCGAGCAAGGCCACACCAAACAGCACCCCAAGCCAGAGGATGCCCGCGATGATGATGCTCAGATCAGGCAGCATGAGAATCGACTGACACGTGTGGATTGCATCCGGTCATTTTGCCGGGATCCGCAACGCGACGCGCAGGTTCGCGCCGGAAGCCGCCTTCAACGCGCCGCGAGGTACTAACCCACGAACCTCGCACGGAGTATTGCGGAGCGACCGCAATGGTCATCCGGATCAGCTTCCGCGGCAAGGATCGTCTTGGGCCGATTCTGCCAGGTTGCCGAACAGTGCCGAAGCACCCCGCGCTGAAAGCGACTTCTGCCGCGAATTTCAAAGGACGAACCCGCCCATCGGTTCGTCGCAACAAAAGGAAAATTAATTCAACGGCGCACCCAAAGCTGCTGCTGCATTTGCCATCCAGCGCATTTGCAGGCCTTCGCGTGTGTCGTAGTTTGTTCCGGTAAATCCCCACCAGTCCCAGCATGCCTTTGGATTCAGTGGCGCGTAGCTCGCGCGGGTCTGAGGATATAGCACGACCAGATGTCGAGCATCGGCCCAACGGTTGAATCCGGCATCGCGCACGAATGCCTCACCGACTGCGGCAGCGTTCTGCTGGCAGCCATGCAACGCGATGTGCAATCCGCAGGGTGCGCCTGCCGCGCAGACCTTGGGTATGTAGACATAACCCGTGTCGGCCAGCATCGCGTCCTTTCCTTCTGGCAGATAAGCATTTTGATCGAAGCGGCGTAACTCGCCGTTCGCTTCATCAGCCACTTGGGGCGCATCCGCGTAGAGCTTCGACAACAACTCGCCAGCACCATCGAATCCACACGCGCCAAGGTATGGCGATTCGCTCTTCGCGCATTCCACGCCTTGCCCGAGAGTAGGGAATGTGTGCGCCATTTCGCGCGCATCATCTTCACTCACATCGGTAACGCCGAGCTTGCGATAGATTTCCGCACTGTCCTTGGTGATCGACGAGGCGACCGTTTCGTCGAGCTTTCCGTGCATGACGAATACCTTGTCGCCATTCAGCCCACTCAATGCGGCAATCGCTCCGCTGGCCGCTCGGGATTTCACTTGTGCGATCAAGCCATCGAGATCCGGCAACTTGTCCGCAGCCGGATTCATGCAATTCGTCAATGCCGTCTCCAGGCTCGCTTTCGCGCATCCATAAGGCCCCCCGGCAATCATGGCGACCCCGGCAATATGGTCGGAGAAAGCCATATGCACCTGGGTCGCCATATACGCCCCGGACGACAGCCCCGAAACCGTCGTTCGTGACGCATCAAACGTGAGCTTCGGGAGCGGCGCGTCTGCGGGCGAAGATGCACACGCAGACATGACGAGTGTTGCCGTCATCACCGAGCCTGCGGTGAAACGAGACAACACCCCTCGATTTCGCGAAGCATTCATCCTTCAACCCACTCAGAAAGAGTAACGCGCGGTCAGCATGTACTGGCGCGGCGCACCGTAGAAGCCGGTCAGCACACCGAGGGCGGAATTGATGTTGTAGCCCGTAGTGCGGTACTCACGATCCGCCAGGTTGGTGCCCTGCAGCGAGAACATCCAGTTGTCGTTGGTACGCCAGATCACACCGGCATTGATCAAACCATAGCCGCCTTGGGTGATCGGATCGGCGATGCTGGTGATCTCGGTGGTCGCCACGACTTCACTCTGATAGTTGTAGCCAACCCGGAAACCCAGGTTGCCGCCATCATTGAGTGGCGTGTTGTACTCGACGTTGATCGCACCGGATTGCTTGGGTGCGTTGGTGAACTCTTGCTGGTTGGCAATGTTTGTTCCGGCATAAATGAATTCGTCGTACTTGGTTTTCAAATAAGCCAGATGTCCACTGATCAGCCAGTTCTCGATGAGCAACCACTGGTATTCAAATTCGACACCCTGCGCCGTGCCCTTGCCGGCGTTGGTGAAATCGCCGAAGAACGCGTCGTCGGTGCCATCGCCATTGCTGTCGAAAGCGGTGAAGACGGAGAGCTGAATATCTTGATATTGATTGTGGAAAGCCGCGAGATTGAGGAACAAGCTGTCATCAAGCAGCGAAAACTTGCCACCAATCTCAAAGGTATCGACTTTCTCATCCTTGAATGGTTCGGCGGAACGCGGAACCGCAGTCGCCTGGGCACGGATGTTGTAGCCGCCGGACTTGAATCCTCGAGAGAACGAGCCGTAGATCATCGCCTCAGGAGAAAGCTGGTAATCCAGCGAGAGCTTCGGCGAGGTGTTCTTGAAATTGATGGTCTTGTCGAAATCGGCAACCACCGCAGTCGGCGTTGTATAGGTGCCATCCGAATAGCCGCGGTTGAGGACATCGGCGCGCTTGTCTTCATCGGTATAGCGGATGCCGGCATCAAGCTTGAGCCGATCGGTCAGATCGAAGGTGAAGTCACCATAGAGCGCGACACTGTTGGTGTAGACCGTGCCCTGGGTATCGCCAAACAGAAGACCGAAGAAGTTGTTGAGTACCCGACCACCCGCTTCACCGTCGAAGTTGTAGATGCCAAATACGCCGCGCGAACGACCACCAGCGTCGTAGTTGAACTGCAATTCGTTGGTCGTCTGGCTGTCGCTGTAAAACGCTTTGACGTCGGCGATCGGTGCCTGCGTAGTATCAAAATCGATATTGGTCTCGGTATCCGAGGAACGATGGGCGAGAATGTACTTCATGCTCCAGGAGTCATTGATCAACCAGTTGGCCGTGGCCGAAGCACCGTCCATGCTGGTGTCATTGATGTTCGGCATGCCGTTGCGCACGTCATAGCGCGAATCAAGCGGTGGCGCGGTTGGCACAAAGCGGTTCGGTGCCAGCATTTTCGCGCCGCGGACGCCGGATTGATCGTCCATCCAGTCGTAGTTGAAAACGATGTCAAAGTTTTCGCTGGCAAAGATGCCGAAGCTGATGCGCGCAGCATTCACCTCCTTGTCGCTGACATCTTGCTTGGTCACGATATTTTCGCCGAAACCATCGCGATTCATGCTCGCCACCGAGATGCGTGCACGGAATTTTCCGTCCGCGTCGAACGCACCGCCGACGGCGGCCTTGGCATCCAGCTGGCCGTAGTTGCCGACGGTGATTTGTCCGTAGCCGTTGAACTTCGGACTCAGCGGCTTTGAAATGTACTTGATTGCGCCACCGATGGTGTTCTTGCCATAGAGCGTGCCTTGCGGTCCGCGCAGAACCTCGATGCGATCGACATCGAATACATCAAGCAAGGCGCCCTGCGGACGCGCGATATAGACGTCATCGAGATAGATACCAACCCCTGGGTCAACACCCCACAACGGATCGGATTGACCGACGCCACGGATGTAGGCGGTGATCGTGCTGCTCGATCCGCGCGCGGCGTAGATGGTCAGGTTGGGTACCTGGCTACCCAAATCACTGAGGTCTTCGATGTTGAGTTTGTCGACCCGCTCCGGCGTGAACGCGGTGACCGCGACCGGCACATCCATCAACGTCTCATTACGTTTACGCGCCGTAACGGTGATGCCTTCCAGCTTGGTTACCTTGTCGGAATTGGCCTCCTCGGCGGTGTTCTGGTCTGCTGAACTCTGCGCATGCACAGCAGCGCTGCAGGCGAGCCCAAGGACAATGCTGATGGCAAGACTCATCGGGTTGCGCTTCATGATTCGACTCTCTTTGATGGGATTTGGCATTCGGTGCATCCGCGCACGGTCGTCGCCATGCTGCGGAAATCGGACAGGTCGAAGTTTGCAGGCAGCCGAGGCAGGACGACACCTGTACCTTGGTACAGTGGGTCTCGACCGCACTGACTCGTGATACTGCGCATCGACCGCGTCGCCGGCGCGAATGTTTGCGGAGTTGCCAAGGATGTCCCTGTTGATCGTGTTGGCCGCGCTGGCCTTCCTGATGTTTGTCGCGTATCGCGGCTACAGCGTGATTCTGTTCGCACCTATCGCCGCCCTCGGAGCCGTGCTGCTGACCGACCCGACGCTTGTCGCGCCGATGTTTACCGGCCTGTTCATGGAAAAGATGGTCGGCTTCCTCAAGCTCTACTTTCCGGTTTTCCTGCTTGGCGCAGTGTTCGGCAAGCTGATCGAGATATCTGGATTCTCCAAATCCATCGTCGCCGCTACGATCCGCGTCGTGGGCGCGCAACGCGCCATCTTGTCGATTGTTCTGGTCTGCGCCGTGCTGACTTACGGCGGCGTCTCGCTTTTTGTCGTGGTCTTCGCGGTGTATCCGTTTGCCGCCGAACTATTTCGTCAGAGCGATATCCCCAAGCGCTTGATACCCGGAACGATCGCACTGGGCGCCTTCACCTTCACCATGGACGCCCTGCCCGGCACGCCGCAGATCCAGAACATCATCCCGGCACCGTTTTTCGGAACGACCAGTTGGGCGGCGCCCGTACTCGGGACTCTCGGCGGCATCTTCATCTTGATCGTCGGCATGACCTACCTCGAATCACGGCGTCGCCGTGCGGCGAGAAATGGCGAAGGCTATGGCGACAACCTGATCAATGAGCCGGTGGTTTTTTCCGGCGACAAACTCGCCCATCCGCTGATTGCGATCCTGCCGCTGCTGCTCGTCGGCGTCGCCAATTTCCTGTTCACGCGCTGGATCCCGGAGTTCTACGGCGAAACCCAATCGTTCATTCCGTCTGTCATCGGTCAGCCCGCACCGATCGTGCAGAACGTGTCCCGAATCGCTGCCATATGGGCGGTTCAAGGTGCCTTGCTGGTCGGCATTCTATGTGTGCTTGCGTTTGCCTGGCGCAGTGTTATCGCAAGCTTCGCCGAAGGCACTAAAAATGCCATCAGTGGCGCCTTGCTGGCGTCGATGAATACCGCCTCCGAGTATGGCTTCGGCGCGGTCATTGCCGCATTGCCGGGTTTCCTCACGGTCGCCACGGCGCTCAAGGCGATTCCGAATCCGCTGGTCAACGAGGCGGTTTCGGTCACTGCATTGGCTGGCATTACCGGCTCAGCGTCCGGTGGCATGAGCATTGCGCTGGCCGCCATGGCTGATAGCTTTATCGCCAACGCCAATGCTGCAGGTATACCGATGGAAGTGTTGCATCGCGTTGCCGCCATGGCTTCAGGCGGCATGGATACGCTGCCACACAACGGTGCTGTAATCACCTTGCTCGCGGTAACCGGGCTCAGTCACCGACAAAGTTACAAGGATATATTCGCGATCACCCTGATCAAGACCACCTCGGTTTTCGTTGTCATCGGTCTTTTCTATCTGACCGGCTGGGTTTAGCGACAAGCACTCTGCCAGCGGAAGCAGCCACAAGCAAAAGCGTGAACTGCCTCACACTGCGAACGGAACGAATCGACTGGAAATCCCCAGACAGACCGGGATACTGGTGCGGTCGATTCGCATCTGCGCGAACGACACTCAATCAAGCGTGAGACCGGTTCTCAGGGGCCGCGACGTCATCTACCACGCTTGCTGATTCTGCAAACAGACAGACCATGCGGGCGCCGGGCAATCGATTCGTCACCTCTTCGGCGGGGATGCTGGTCAAAAATCGAGGGGATCTATTTTGCGAATTCAACTCTTTGCACTCACATTGCTTGCGTTTGCTTGTGCCGCGCAGGCAAACAACTATGTCGTAAGCACAACCGCCGACAGCGGCGCAGGATCTTTGCGCCAGGCCATTCTCGATTCCAATTCACCTGCCGGCGGCGCGCACACAATGACGTTTTCGGCGGCGTACCCGAACAATGGCGTCATCTTGCTCAACAGCGATCTGCCGCAGATCCTCTCGCAAAGCTTGAGCATCAATGGTGATATTAAAAAGCCTCACATTGACGGCCAATCGCTGCGCGCGCTGCTGAAAGTGAGCGGCGCCACGTCGCTGCTTCAACTCAGCGACCTCAGCCTGCAGAACGCGTTGGCGCCCGAATCCGGTGCCTGCGTCAATTCCGGGAACAGCTCAAGTACAGGCGTGATTCGTGTAGAGCGCGTCGCTTTCGTCAATTGCAAGGCCAGCGGTGGCAGCCTGATCAGCGGCGGCGCCATCTACTGGAATCGTTCTCTCGGAACCTTGAGCGTTGTCGACAGCGAGTTTATCAACAACGGTGTTGAGGCAACGGCGACCAACGGTGAATCGACTGGCGGCGCGATCGCCACCAATGCAAACCTGGCAGTTTCACGAAGTGTGTTCGATAGCAATTACTCGAGCTCTACAACTGGCGGCGGACTCGGTGGTGCCATTGCCTTGCGCGGCACCATGCGCAGCAATTCGATCACCGAGTCGACGTTCCGTTTCAATGGCGCGTCACCGGCGTCAGCGCTGTTCGGTTACGGCGGTGCTGTCTATGTCGGCTGCGACAAATGCTCGACGCAGATCGTGCGAAGCTACTTGCGCGGCAACTCGGCCAATTACGGTGGCGCGGTGTATGCACGCAAGCCAAGCTCCGGCGCAGCCGACGTATTCATCTCGTTAGCCAATTCAACTTTCTACAACAGCAGTGTTGTAGAAAATGGAGGATCGGTGTTCATCGGCAACGGTGCGAGCCTGAGCGCGTCGAATAATACCTTCTACAATGCTGACGCATCGGCTGGCGCACATCTGGGCTTTACGTCCAGCGCGCTAGTCAACTATTTCCGAGCCAATCTGCTGGCGCCGACGTATGCGGGAACTGCCTGTTCGGGAACTCCGACGATCACCAATCCCGGCTTTGTCGGATTCAACCTCTTTTCTGATGCAAGTTGCGTCAGTCTGGCTGCGGGCTCGCTACCCAACGCGCCGCTCGGGTCGGTATTCGTCGATGAGCGCCCAGGGCTGATTGGCGTGCTGCGCTTCAGCGGCAGTGCGGTGATTGACAGCATCACCAATGGGACAATTTGCGAACCACGCGATGCGCGTTTTCAGGTTCGTCCGATTGATGGTGATGGCAATGGAACGGCCGAATGCGATGTCGGCGCGTTTGAAGATCCGCGCGACATCATCTTCATCAATGGTTTCGACGGCTGAGCACATCAGATCTCTGGCTGCCGGCCCGCCGCAACTCGGGCTCTGCCAATTCGCTACGCAAAAAAAGGCGAATCGTGATCGCTCACGATTCGCCTTCGGTCTGCGGAAAACCTACGGCGTCAGTTCGAATCCATCGGCAAAGATTTCATCGGACAGAACCGCGCAACCCTGAACCTTGACGTCATCAAGAGCGAAGCCGTCTGGTGTGCGTCCTGCCGATGAATCACTGCTCATGCG
>JBBSVJ010000162.1:0-8200 GCA_038233665.1 Lysobacterales bacterium | reverse complement strand
CAGCCTCACGACGAGCATCGGTTTGGCCTTGCTTGGCGGTGAACCACTGAGTGTCGACACCATGGTTTCACATGCCGAAGGAGCCCAGGTTGCGGCAGCCCACATGGGTGGCAACCGTGTGCTCTGGTACGAGGCTGGCGAAGCCGCGCTGCTACCTAGCGATCCGCTGCTCGCCGTGCGCGCAGTCATGCGCCGACCTCTCAAGGCCGATCAAGCGACTTTTGATTTTCTCCCTGTTGTACCTCTAGGGGGGAAACTCAGCGGGCAGTTCGAGCTGCGATTCCGCGTTCGCAGTACGCAAAATCCTGGCAGCTCGATCAGCTACGAAGAGTTGGTTCCGGCTGCGTCCGAAACCAATCAGCTCGCCGAAATCGATCGCATGCTGCTCACGCACACTCTGGAAATGCGTGGCGAACAGCTCAAACGCGGTCGCCAGCTGCGCATTTTCGTACCGCAATCGGTCAACTCGCTACTCAGCACCGATCTGTGCTGGTGGCTGGATCGCGAACTCAAGGCACATCACCTCTCAGGAACCGGGCTTACCCTGATCTTGCCTTGCTCGCCGTTGATCGATTCCGGCGAGCGTGGCCGCGAGCGAATTGCAGAACTGCGCAAGATCGGCATTCGTATCTGTCTCAACGATTTCGGACGCGATTGGGCGGCTGTCCACGCACTGAAAATGCTGCACGCGGATTTCGTCCGTCTTGATCCAACCCTGGTCCACGAATTGGGTAGCGTGCGCTCAATTGCAGACACCGTCCTCGCGCTTGTACGCAAGGCACACGCCGCTGGCGCGTCGGTGATTGCCCCGGAAACCGACAATATCAATCGCGCCCATCTGCTGCTGCGGCTGGGTGTCGACTACGCGGTAGGCCCGGCATTCTCGCCCGCGCTAAGCCAGCCTGAATTCGATTTCGGTCGGCCACTTTGGTAGCCGTTGCGATTAATCACGGCAGTGAGCGCACGCGTGCCCGAGTCATCGGGCCCAAGCGCAATCGATCAAAAAGATCACCAATCACTTCATCGCTTGGCGCCTTGCGAGCATAACCATCAAGATCCAGCGGCACCGGCGCGTCGAGTACAATTCCGGTCAATTGTCGTGATAACCGTGCCAGCGCTTCATGCTCACGCAATTTGCGGGATGCGGTCGCCGCACCACGCATGCGCAGAAAAGCGACTTCATCGGATCGCGCCAAAATGGCATCCAAGGTTTCGAAATGCGCCAGCAGGATGGCCGCCGTCTTGGCGCCTATTCCCGGCACACCGGGAATGTTGTCGACCGCATCGCCCATCAAGGCAAGGTAGTCGGCAACCTGATGGGGGTGAACGCCGAGTCGCTGCTTGATGCCCCGCGCATCCCAACGTTGATCCCGCGAGAAATCCCATTGTTCAACCGAATCACAGATCAGTTGACCAAAATCCTTGTCTGCGGAAACGATCACCGCGCCACATTCAATATTTTGCAAGGCACTGACTGCGCTGCCAATCAGATCATCGGCTTCAAACTGGGTGTCCGTCAGTACGGTCAGTCCGAGCGCTGAGGCGACTTCCCGACAATAGGCGAACTGGCGAACAAGTTCGTCCGGCGGCAGTTCGCGATTGGCTTTGTAGTGAGGATAAATCCCATTGCGGAACGAACTGCTCAGCGACTCGTCGAAACAAACCGCCATGTGCGTTGGTTTCGCGCGTTCGAGCAGATCCAGAAGAAAACGCGTGAAACCGTGAACGGCGTTGACTGGGTGCCCTTCGACATCCGTGAAATCCGATGGGATCGAGTGCCATGCACGAAACACATAGAGACTCGCATCAACGAGATATGCCGAATGCGCACTTCTACCAATCATCGAGACCACTCGCCGAGGACTTCGTCGAGCGGGGTTCGAGAATGCTCGGAGGCCGCTTCGGTTGGGGTGCCGATATGCACGAAACCGACAACCACCTGCCCGCTTTCGAGACCCAACAGTTCGCCCACCTTCGGTTCATAAGCGGCCCATCCGGTCAGCCACTGTGCGCCGAACCCAAGCGCCTGGGCACCGAGCAGCAGGTTGTAGGCAACACATCCCGCCGCCAGCAGCTGCTCCTGCTCTGGAACCTTGTGATCCTTCAGCAGCTGGGCGATCACGACAACAATCAACGGCGCCGACAGATAGCGCTCGCGATCCTTGTTGAGTTTTTTCTCGGCGACATCCGGGTCGACCTCCGCATGGATCTGCGCGAGTTGTTCTCCGAACTGCTTGCGCGCATCACCGCGAATCAAGCGCAAGCGCCACGGAGTCAGACGCCCGTGATCAGGGACTCGTATAGCCGCCTTGAGCAAACCGTCAAGTTGCTCGGGATCGGGCCCCGGCTCGGCAAGTTGACGCGAGGGCACCGACAGGCGCTGATTGAGAAATTCCAGGGACATGAAGCGATTCCTTGTTAGATGCGATCAGTCTAGCTGGAACGGTTTTTGAGGCAACCTCGACGTTCGACAACTGCCTGTCCACGCACGATGTGTGTACGCAGACGTTCACGATTCCGCCCGTCGATGTCCAACACTCCCTCGACTAGACCGGGGAACTGCGCCGGAATGAACTGGCCGGAGGCTTTCACCAGGATCGACAGCGATCAAACAGGACATTGGATTCAAAAGGCTTTTCGCGATTGGAGCGATCGCGCACGCGATCAGCCAATTGGCCATTTTTCGGGCGGGTTTCAAGGTGGAAGCGAGGGCATGTGTCATTCATTAATAATTCAGGCTAGGATGCACGCCGGACTGCACACGAGGGGAAGCCATGTCGGTCGTCGTTGCTGTACTTCGCGAATCTGTCGAGGGAGAGCGCCGTGTTGCGCTGACACCCGAAGTCGCGAAGAAACTCAAAGCCCGTGGTGCACAGATTGTCATGGAGAAATCTGCTGCCGAATCGGCGTATTTTTCCGATGCCAGCTTCGTTGATGCGGAGGTCGTGGCTGATGGGCCGACTGCGCTGTCTAGAGCCGACGTACTGCTTCGCGTGCAGCCGCCGTCGCTGGAAGAAATCTCGCATTTGAAGGAAGGCGCGATCGTTATCGCTCACCTTGCGCCACATCTCGGCCCCGAGCGGGTCAAGGCGATGCGCGATCGCAAAATTACCTCGTTCGCCATGGAGCTGTTGCCGCGCACCACCCGCGCGCAAGCCATGGACGTACTCTCATCGCAGGCAGGCGTGACCGGTTACAAGGCCGTCTTGATTGCCGCCGAACGCGCACCGAAATTCTTTCCGATGCTGACCACCGCAGCCGGCACGATCCGGCCGAGCAAGGTACTCATTGTCGGTGCGGGCGTCGCCGGTTTGCAGGCGATTGCGACGGCCAAGCGTCTCGGAGCTCAGGTTGAAGGCTTCGATGTGCGCCCAGAAACCCGCGAGCAGATTGAATCGCTGGGCGCAAAATTCCTTGATCTCGGCGTATCGGCAGCCGGTGCCGGCGGCTATGCGCGCGAATTGACCGCTGAAGAGCGCGAGCAGCAACAGCAAGCACTGGCGAATCATCTCAAGATCATCGATGTGGTTGTCACCACGGCTGCCGTGCCCGGTCGCAAGGCGCCACGCATCATCAATGCAGCGATGATTGCCGGCATGAAGCCCGGCGCGGTGATTGTCGATATCGCGGCCGACTCCGGCGGCAATGTTGAATTCAGCGAAGCCGGCAAGACAGTCGTCACCGCCAACGGCGTCAGCGTGATCGGCACCAGCAACCTGCCGGCGACCACGCCGATCAACGCCAGCGAAATGTATGCTCGCAACTTGTACAACTTCCTCGAACTCATGCTCGCCGATGGCGCCTTGACGCTCGATTGGGAAGACGAACTGATTGCCAAGACCTGCCTGACCCACGCCGGCGAAATCAAGCACGAGCCGACCAAACAGGCCATTGAAGGAGCCGCATCATGATCGACGGTTTTCTCGCCCTCTATATTTTCATGCTCGCCGCTTTCACCGGCAAGGAAATCATCGGCCGCGTACCGGTCATTCTGCATACGCCGTTGATGTCCGGCTCGAACTTTGTCCATGGCATCGTCCTCGTCGGCGCGATGATTGCGCTGGCCGAAGCGACCACGCCACTCGGCATGACAATCGGCTTCATCGGTGTCGCGCTTGGCGCGGGCAATGCGGCCGGCGGCTATGTCGTCACCGAGCGCATGCTCGAGATGTTCAAGTCGAGCAAAGACAAGAAGTAGCCACAAGCAGCGGCGGCGCGTTTGTCGCGCCAAGCCGTGCCTGTCCACCACGCTTTCATCAGGTTGTGCTGCGCAACCTGATCACCAAACCCATCATGTAATCCGGGGAAACACACATGGCCACAGAAGAAATCCTGATCTGGATCGCCAAGGCGAGCTACTTCCTGGCCGCCGTGCTGTTCATTCTCGGCATCAAGCGCATGGCCTCACCGGTCACCGCGCGCAAGGGCATTGTCCAGGCTGGCATCGGCATGGTCATCGCCACACTCGCGACGTTCGCGATCACCGGCGGCCACAACATCGGCCTGATCCTGCTCGGCATCGCGATCGGCGTGATCCCGACCTGGCTGTGGGGCAAGAAGGTCGCGATGACCGACATGCCGCAGATGGTCGCGCTGTTCAACGGCATGGGCGGCGGCTCGGCAGCGGCGATTGGCGCTTTTGAATTGTTCAAGATTACCGATCCCGGCCATCCTGTGCCGCCGATGGTCACGATCGGGCTTGCCGTGCTCGGGTCCTTGATCGGATCAGTGTCGATGACCGGCTCGATCATCGCCTGGGCCAAGCTTGATGGGCGCATGGACAAGCGCTTCAACTTCCCGGGTCAGCAGGTCTTCAATTTCGTCATCCTCGCCGCTGCCATCGTCGCGGGTCTCGCCCTGGTCGCATGGAATGTTCAGCCTTGGCTGATCGTCGCGTTCTTCGCCCTCGCCCTCGCGTTCGGTATCCTCATGACCTTGCCGATCGGCGGCGCCGACATGCCGGTCGTGATCTCGCTGTTCAACGCGCTGACCGGCCTTGCCGTCGCGTTTGAAGGCTACGTGATGAACATACCGGCGCTGATCATCGCTGGCACCGTGGTCGGCGCAGCCGGCACCTTCCTCACCCAGCTCATGGCCAAGGCCATGAACCGCCCGATCAGCGGCGTGCTGTTCTCGAACTTCGGTGGCGGCGGCAGCGGCGAAGCGATCGAAGGTGCGCAGAAACCGATCGAAGCCAGCGACGCGGCATCCCTGCTGTACATGGCTGACAAGGTCATCATCGTTCCGGGCTACGGCATGGCCGTGGCCCAGGCCCAGCACAAAATCTGGGAACTGGCCCAGGCCCTGATCAAGGCCGACAAGGAAGTGCTGTTCGCGATCCACCCAGTCGCCGGACGCATGCCCGGCCACATGAACGTGCTGCTCGCCGAAGCCGGCGTGCCGTACGACCTGATCGCCGACATGGACGACATCAATCCCGAGTTCAAGACCTGCGATGTTGCCATCGTCATCGGTGCCAACGACGTGGTCAACCCGGCGGCGAAGACCGACAAGTCGTCACCGATTTATGGGATGCCGATTCTCAATGTCGTTGATTCGCGGCAGACGATTGTGATCAAGCGGGGCAAGGGGACCGGGTTTGCTGGGATTGAGAATGCCTTGTTCTATGCGGATAACACGCGGTTGCTTTATGCGGATGGTAAGGAGGCGGCTAGTCAGCTCATTTCTGAGTTGAAGATGATTGAGGGTGGTGGTGGGCATTAGCCTGTGCTGTGATCGCGTGCTCTAGCCCCGTTAGACAGCGTCTATTTTAGTTTCGCAAGTACAACCTGACCCGGCTTTCTGGTGTTGACCTTGGGCCGACACGAAATCAATGACTCTGACCCCGTCGATCGTTGTGACCCCATCGATCGGACTCACGCAATAGCCTGGCGCCGGTCGGGGAGACCGCGCGCGGGCATATGATCGAAGACGAGAGCGGCGCGAGTGAACCGCATGACGGTCATGGCTTGAGCTATCTGCAGCAGAAGGCGCGGGATCGGAAGAATGTGTTCGAGGCGTTGATGGAAGCGGTGAAGACGCATTCGTTGGGGCAGATAACCCATGCGCTTTATGATGTGGGTGGGGAATATCGGAGGAGTATATGATGCCGCCAAAGAGTACTGGTGTGTCGACCGCTTCGTTCAAGGCCCAATACCAAGCTGTTTTGGATCAACGACAGCGTCAATTCGATCAGCACTTTGTCAACCCTAATTTGGAGACATTGCACCGAAGCGCCCACGTTCGCTTGCTCGAAATTGAAAAGGTTTATGCGTTGGTGCAGAGTCGGCGGGAACATCGACTCTTGGAACTGGCATATAAGTTGTTGGCAGACGGGCTTTGCCAAGTGGCTTGTGCAAATTACACGCTTGCCTTTTTTGGACTTCGATCATTTCTTGAACTGTCCACTGCTGCCGTCCGTTTTTCCGCTTACGAGTTTGAGCTTCGAGAATGGGAGCTTGGAAAGCGCGATATCTTGTGGGGCGCGTTAGTTAACACGGAAACCGGCGTAAGCGTTTACGGCAAGACATTTGCCTCCTCGTTCTTCGCTCCGTTAGCTGAAGAGACGCGACACTATCAGGGGTTGGCTCAGCGAACCTATCGGGAATGCTCACAGTACGTGCATGCGAATCCTGGGAGCCACTCGTCCGGGCAACTTGAAGTAGAGCGTTCGAAATTTTGGTTTGAGTTGTTCGATTCAGCCGCAACCTGCGTCCTTTTCCTTTTTCTCGTTCGATATCACTCTGAGATTGGTTCGGCAATCGCGTCGGATGATGACGCGAAGGCGATTTTCCTTACTGAACTTGGTCATTTCGACGGCGTCTCTACTGCTATCGAAACTGGAGTCGTGCAATGACAGAGCTGCTCTTTAGAACGGAAGACCTTACGCCCGAGGAGATTTCGTCGTTGTTCGTTGAGACGGATCTCGATCGGAGGGCCGTTGATGCTCTTAAAACTCGTCAGCCTGTTGTTTTGGTTGGTAGTCGTGGAGTAGGCAAGTCGTTTTTGCTGAAAGTCGCCGCTAGCGAGATGCGCGCAGCCTTCGACGCTGATCGAGTTCTTCCGGTGTATGTTTCGCTCGTCAAGAGCTCTCTTCTTGCCACTGATGAAGAGTCGAAGCTGAGAGCGTGGATATTGTCTCGGCTTGCAGGCGCGATCATTCGTTCTGCAAAAAAGGCTGGCTTGCTTGATAAGCCTTCCGCAGCGCTATCTATGCTGGCTGGCGGAAAGCCGGCCATATCGCTAGCGACAACGCGAATTGAACAACTCGCAGACTCGCTTGAACAAGGCTGGAAGGGCGGCGTTGAGCAGCTCAATCTTTCAATTGTTCCTTCGGTAGAAGATTTCAAAGAAGCAATTGATGAACTGTGCGAGGAGTTAGATCTACGTAGGATTGCGGTATTCATTGACGAAGCTGCGCATGTGCTTATTCCGGAGCAACAGCGTGTTTTCTTCACTCTGTTTCGCGATTTGCGCTCCCCTCGGCTGATCCTAAATGCTGCTGTTTATCCAGGCGTTACTCACTACGGTGAGACGTTCCAGCCTATTCATGACGCACAGTTCTTCAGCTTGGATCGTGATATTTGGGCTTCGGATTACATTGCCAACATGAAAGCGATGGTGGAGCGCCAAGCTGATCCGAGTTTGCTCAAAACGCTTCGGGAGAAGGGGCAGAACTTCACCATACTTGCTTACGCCAGCTCAGGTAACCCCCGGCTTTTGTTGAAGACAATTTCGAAAAGTCCTTCATTGTCTGCGCCTGAAGTGAACGCAGTAATTCGCGAGTTCTACCGTGGGCAGATATGGGCAGAGCACTCACAACTGGGGTCAGTCTATGCAGGGCATAGAAATATCGTGGATTGGGGTAGAAGGTTTATTGAGACTATTGTTCTGAAGCAGCTCAAGAGCAGAAACGACGAAGCGATGCGCGCATTGGCGCCAAGAACCTCACTTGCAGTTTGGATTCATCGAGATGTTCCGAAGCGATCTATGCAGGCGCTGCGAATACTTCAATACACGGGAATTTTGAAAGAGCATGCGCTTGGAATTAAAGCCTCGCGTAGCGAGGTGGGTACGCGGTATCTAGTGAACGTGGGATGTGTGCTCTCTATGGAGTCGAATCCTGCGCAGACGGGGTTTCAGCTCATTCGGGCAAGCGATCCTAGGCGAATGGTTGAGTTTGGTGCTGGTCACGAAGCAT
>JBBSVJ010000161.1:0-8224 GCA_038233665.1 Lysobacterales bacterium | reverse complement strand
GTTCAATGCGACATGAATTTGGCTAAAACGTGTCAAATCCATGTCGGCGGCGAGAATCAGGCCGACCTCGATCGGCTGGCCCTGCGATCGCAGGCGAAAGCCATCGTCGGTGAAAGATGCATCACTGGTGCCGAAAGCGCGTCCGGCGATGATGTCGGCAGGCGTACGCGCAGACCATCGATGCGGTGTATCCGCTTGAAGCAACGCACCCAACGTGTCGGCGGCGGATTGATCAAGCTGCTCGCGCAATTGATGGCGGGCAAGCGTGTCGAGCATCGGCATGGCGAGCAGTGCGCACGCGACGAAGACGAGCCAACTGCCCAGACGTTGCCACATCGGCATGCTATTTCGGATCCGCTCAGCTGCGCTCAAGCAGATGATCGACTTTGGCTGCGCAGATGAAATCGTTCAGCGACAAGCCGCCCACATCATGGGTTGAAAAATACAGCGCACAACTTGGATAGCTGACCTTCATGTCCGGATGATGATCTTCAACATGAGCGATCCAGGCTACGGCGTTAACGAAGGCCATCGTCCGATGAAAATCATCAAATCGAAATTCCTTGCTGATGCCTTTCTGGTCTGCGGCGAGTTTCCATCCGTTGAGGACACTCAGATGCGATTGAACCTGTTCGCTGGTCAAGGCCTGCTCTTTGCCTTTGCGTGCCTGGCAATGCGAGCGAACCAAATCATCAATCGTCATCAGCAACTCCAGATCGGGATATTCGCGTCACATTATAGACGCTTGTGGCCTGCTCCCCGTGCAAGATGCGAGAACAAGTACTAGAATAGTCCTGATTCGACCGAGGTGATTGCGATGATCGACATGAGTACTACGGCGACGGAATATTTCCGCGGCCTGATTGAAGGTCAGGGAGTGGCGGGGTTGGGTATCCGTCTGCGCGCAGTGGCTCCTGGAACGCCGCAAGGCGACTGCCAGCTTGAGTTCTGCGAGCCCGGCGACCTTCGCGGTGACGAATGGCAGATCGAGTGCGAAGGTTTTTCCCTTTTCGTCGAGGCCGACAGTGTCGAGTTTCTCGATGCGGCGAACATCGACTTCAGCAAGGATGCGACCGGCGGCCAGCTGTCGATCAAGGCGCCGAAGCTGCGCGGAGTCCCCCCCGATGCCGATGCCAGCCTGGTCGAGCGGGTGCGCTATTTGATTGATGCCGAAGTCAATCCGAAGCTGGCATCGCATGGGGGCCATGTCACTCTGCGCGAGATTACCGCCGAGGGTATTGTGGTGTTGCAATTCGGTGGCGGCTGTCACGGTTGCGGCATGTCTGAGGTGACCCTCAAGAGCGGGATCGAAAAAACCCTACGCGAAAAGATTCCCGAGGTGACCGGCGTACGTGATGTAACGGATCACGAAAGTGGCAGCAAGCCCTACTACAGCCGCAAAGACGGCTGAGCAAAACGCAAAATCCCGGCTTGGCGCCGGGATTTCAGGGAAATACATCGGTAGGCTGATCGAGGCGGCTATTCGCCCTGCATGCGACCGTGCAGATCATCAAGCTTGCCCGGCATTGCCGAGAAATACGCGGCCAGGTTGTTGATGTCCTGATCCGAGAGCTTTTCGACATAGACCGCCATGATCGGGTTGATCCGTCCGCCATCACGATATTCGTGCAGGGCGCGTGCCAGATAATCCGCGTATTGGCCGGCCAGGCGAGGATAGATGGGTGCGGCCGAATTACCGTCGGCACCATGGCAAGCCTGACACGTCTGAGCGAGTGCTTTGGCTGCTTCCATGTCCACCGCAGGCGCGGCGATTGCGGTTGATGCCATTCCAATCAGGCCGAACAGTGCAATTCGGGCCAGTAGCGTGTTTGTTTTCATTGATTGGCTCACTCCGCGCTGTTGATGCTGGAAAGGAAGGCGGCGATATCCTTGATATCCGCTTCGCTCAGGCTTTCGCCTTGCGCGCGCATCGTCGGATGGCTGCGTTCACCTTTTTTATACTCGGTCAAGGCAGATACGATGTAGTCGTAGTTCTGACCGCCGATGCGCGGAACATGATAATTGGGGTAGGCGTTTTTCCACCCTTCGATGCCGTGGCATCCGACGCAGGTATACGCCTTGATACGTCCTTCGGCGGGATCTCCCTTGCTCTCCTGAGCGAGGACCTGGGTTGCGGAAAACATGAATAGGACTAGCAGCAGAACTCGGGTCATCTTGAAGGTTCCAGATCCGGCTGGTTGAAGTGGGAGGGTGCGAACCACCGAGTATAGCGATTTGCGTCTTGAAGGTCAGCGCCCTTGAGTAGCTTTCGAACCTGTTCGTCGTGACTATCGGCTCAAGACAGTACGAGGTAGCCCGAATAATCTTCGCAATTCCGTGAGCCTGGTTTCGTCTTTGCGCGTTTGCAAGCGTCTTTCGCGCATGACTTCGGTGCGGATGCGCTGATCTTTCCGATTTTCTGTTTTGGCTAAACCAATCGTCTTGTTCCCGTATCCAATGGATCCTTCGGGTGCACGTTCAGTGCTTGCTCATATTTAGTGTTATGGTCTACTATAACACCAAGTCAACACAGGGTTGCGCCATGCATTCAATTTTCACCAGTGTCTCGCCTGCCGCGCGCGCTTGCGCTCTTTTTCTGTTTCTCGCGTTGCCGTTGCTGGGCGCGTGTGACAAGAAGCCTGGCGACGCTGACAAGGAGCAGTCGGCGGCCGATACCTCGGTTCCGGTCGAGGTGGTCCCGGTCAGCCAGCGCTCGATCAGCGCCAGCTATACCGGCACGGCAACACTCGAGCCGGAAAGCGAAGCCCAGGTCGCGGCGAAAATCAGCGGCGTGCTGTTGAGTCTCAAGGTCGAGGAGGGTGATCAAGTCAAGGCCGGCCAGGTTCTGGCGACGCTGGATGACGAAAATCCGCGCCTCAATCTGGTCAAGGCTCAGGCGTCATTGCGCAAACTGGAGAACGACTATGGTCGCGCAAAGGAGATGTTCGAGCGCAAGTTGCTCAGCGTCGAGCAGAACGACAAGATCCGCTATGACCTTGAAACCCAGCGCGCCACCTTTCAGCTGGCCAAGCTGGAACTCTCCTACACACAAATCCTTGCGCCGATCAGTGGGGTGATCTCGCGGCGTCTGGTCAAGGTAGGCAACTTCATCCAGATCAACCAAGCCTTGTTCCAGATCGACAATTTCGACCCGTTGTTGGCGGTGCTGAATGTCCCCGAGCGCGAGCTCAACACCTTGGATGTCGATCAGCGCGTGCAGATGAGTGTCGATTCGATCAACGGACAAGTGTTCCAAGGCAGCATCGAACGCATCAGCCCGGTGGTCGATGCCGCTACCGGGACGTTTCGCGTGACCTGCGAGTTCCGCGACAAAAGCGGACGCCTCAAGTCGGGCATGTTTGGACGGCTCAAGGTGATCTATGCGGAGCACGAAAATGTGCCAACCATTCCGCGCTCCGCACTGATCGAGGAAGACGGCGAGACGGCCGTGTTTATCGTCGTGGCGGGCTCAAGTGTCGAGGTCAAGGATGGCAAGCTCACGGCGACCGCCGTTGCCGAGGCAAAGAAGTCGGCTGACGGAAAGGTGAAGGTGACCACGCCCGCTTGGGTTGCCAAGCGGCATGTCATCAAAGTCGGCTACGGCGATCCGAACTACGTTGAAGTACTCGAAGGGTTGAACGACGGCGATCGCGTTATCACGCTGGGTCGTTCAGCAGTGCGCGACGGCACGGCGGTGCAAGTGCTCGAGGGTCAGGATGCTCAGACCCAGTCCGAACCGACGTCAGCGCAGTGTCTGCTCGCAACCCAAGGCGCCTCGGCGAAGCCGGGCCAGCCCTCTGACGAATCGGCGCGACGCGGAGTTGCGGGCAGAAAATGCAGCCCGAGCTCTTGGGTATTGTCGGAAACGGTAAATTCCGCAAGCCCTGCAGATCAGCGCGCCAGTCTTGCCCAGGTCACCAGCCTCAGCGCCGCCTCGCACCGCGACCTGCGAGCCTTGCCGACATCCTGCCGCCGATGTGGCCTGGCTCAGAGCATCCTTGTATGAATATTGTCGAGTTCGCCACGCGCCGGCGGGTAACTGTCGGCATGACCACCTTGACCCTGGTGCTGTTCGGTTTTATCGCGCTGTCGGGTCTCAAGGTCAATCTGCTGCCGGATCTTTCCTATCCCACCTTGACCGTGCGCACCGAGTACGAAGGTGCCGCACCGATCGAGGTCGAGAACCTGATCAGTCAACCGGTCGAGGAAGCTCTCGGCGTCGTCAAGAATGTGCGCAAGATCCATTCGGTTTCGCGTACCGGACAGTCCGATGTGATCCTTGAGTTCACCTGGGGCACGGATATGGAGCAGGCGAGTCTCGAGACCCGCGACAAGCTCGATATCCTGAGTTTGCCGCTGGAAGCGAAAAAGCCGATCCTGCTGCGCTTCAATCCCTCGACCGATCCCATCATCCGCCTCGGTTTGAGCGGTGGTTTGACCGCGGACACCGGTTTCAACGAAGCCGGATTGAAACAGTTGCGTCGCTTCGCAGATGACGAACTGAAGAAGCGTCTCGAACCAGTAACCGGTGTCGCTGCAGTAAAGGTCGGCGGTGGCCTTGAAGATCAGATCAGCGTCGATCTCGATCAGCAGAAACTGGCCCAGCTCAATCTGACTGTCGAGGATGTTGCCAACCGTCTGCGCAACGAAAACGTCAATGTCTCTGCCGGTCGAATAGAGGAGGGCAGCCAGCGGTTTCTGGTGCGCACGATCAACCAGTTTTCCGACCTTGATCAGATGCGCGACATGCTGGTCAAAGTCGACAACGGTGTACCGATCCGACTCAAGGATGTAGCCCATGTCAGTCAGAGCTACAAGGAGCGTGAAGGGATCGTTCGTATCAATGGCCACGAGGCGATTGAGCTGGCCATCTACAAGGAAGGTGACGGCAATACGGTTTCAGTGGCCAACGCAGTCAACAGCAAGCTGGAAGAACTAAAGAAATCCTTGCCACCCGGTGCGAGCTTGACCACGATCGACGATCAATCGATTTTCATCCAGCATTCCCTTGATGACGTGCGCAACGATGCGCTGATCGGCGGCACCTTGGCGGTACTGATGATCTTCTTCTTCCTCGGCCACGCACGCAGCACCTTTATCATCTCGCTGTCGCTGCCGATCTCCTTGATCGCAACGTTCTTCTTCATGGGTCAGGCCGATCTCAGCCTCAACGTGATGTCACTCGGTGGACTGGCTCTCGCCACCGGTATGGTCGTCGATGACTCGATCGTGGTACTCGAAAATATCGCGCGATTGCGCGAGAAGGGGCTATCGATCATGGATGCTACGGTCAAGGGCGCCAGCGAAGTCAGCATGGCGGTGACCGCATCAACCTTGACCACGGTCGCCGTGTTTTTTCCGCTGGTTTTTGTTGAAGGTGTCGCCGGCCAGTTGTTTCGCGACCAGTCGTTGACGATCACCTTCGCCATGTTGATTTCGCTGGTCGTGGCGATGACCCTGATCCCGATGATGGCCTCGTTGCAGGGCCGCTCGCCACTGGCCTTCCGCGACGAGCCGGAGCATCAGCCGCGCGAGTTGCCGACGAACAAGCTGGGACGATTCTTCGTGAGGATTTTCCGCGGTATCGGCGAGGCGTTATTCCAGATTCTTCCGCGAACAATTTTTGCGCTGTTCCATTGGCTCGCCGTTGCATTCGATCGAACGATCGGCGCCATTTTGCGCTGGACTGGCAAGCGCGTCCTTGGCGGTTACGATCGCTCGGCCAGCGCCTATCACCGCATGTTGCCCGGTGCGATGGATCGACCTTGGCTGATACTCGGATCGGCCGCCATTGCTTTCGCGATCAGTGTCGCGACTATTCCAAGCCTGGGCATGGATTTGATTCCGAGCCTGGCCCAAGGCCGTTTCGAGGCTACGATCAAACTGCCGCCCGGCACGCCGCTGGCACAAACCGATGCCTTGGTCGCGCGCCTCGAACTGCAGCACGCGCGCGACAAGAACATCGAGTCGATCTACGGCGTCGCGGGTACGGGAACGCGGCTCGACGCAACACCAACCGAGTCGGGCGAAAATATTGCACGTCTGCTGGTCACGCTGAAAGGCGGTTCCGGTGATCTGGAAGAAGCGGAGGCCATGCAATCCCTGCGTAGTTCGCTGGAAACCGAGCCGGATATCCAGGTCAAATTTGCGCGCCCGGCATTATTCAGTTTTTCAACACCGTTGGAAATCGAAATCCGTGGCTATGATCTCGATGCACTGACCGCCGCCGGCAAGAAGCTCGGCGGATTGCTCGGCCAATCCGATCGCTTCGCTGATATCAAGTCGACGGTCGAGGATGGCTATCCGGAAGTGCAGATCCGATTTGATCAGGATCGCGCCGCCGCGCTTGGCCTGACCACGCGACAGATTTCCGACGCCGTGGTCAGCAAGGTTCGCGGCGATGTCGCCACGCGTTACAACTTCCGCGACCGCAAGATCGATGTACTCGCCCGCGTTCGCGAGGCCGATCGCGCCAGCGTCGATGACATTCGCAACCTGATCGTCAATCCAGGTGCTGATCGACCGATACGACTCTCCGCCGTCGCCGAGGTTACCGCCAGCGAAGGGCCAAGCGAAATCCATCGCGTTGATCAGGAACGTGTTGCCATCATTTCGGCAAATCTCCGGCGCGGTGATCTCGGTAGCGCGGTCGCTGAGGTCCGCTCGATTCTCGCCAAGACGCCACTTGCTGCGGGCGTGTCGGTCCACATCGGCGGGCAGGGCGAGGAGATGGATGCCTCGACTCGATCAATGCTGTTTGCGTTTGGTCTGGCGATTTTTCTTGTCTATCTGGTCATGGCCTCGCAGTTCGAATCGCTGATCCATCCGTTTGTGATCATGTTCTCGATTCCGCTCGCCTTGGTCGGTGCCGTGCTCGCTCTCAAGCTGACCAGTACACCGATCTCGGTTGTCGTTTTCATCGGCCTGATCATGCTCGCCGGCATCGTCGTCAAGAACGCGATCGTTCTGATTGATCGAGTCAACCAGTTGCGCGAAGAAGGTCACGCCAAGCGCGAGGCGATCATCCTCGCCGCTGAATCGCGCCTTCGCCCGATCGCGATGACCACGCTTGCGACCTTGCTCGGTTTCCTGCCGTTGGCTATCGGTATCGGTGAAGGATCGGAAGTGCGTTCGCCGATGGCGATCACGGTGATCGGCGGACTCGCGGTATCGACTCTTTTGACGCTGGTCGTGATTCCGATTGTTTACGAGTTGGTTGATCGCAAACCGGATTCTTATTACGTCGAACGTGGGGCGCGCAAGGCGCGTGGTGTTGATTCGGACGAACCGGATGGATCGGCATCGGTTGATTCGGTTTCATCGACAAGTGGTTTGAAAGGGGCTCATTCGTGAACTCCTCGTTCATCCCTCATTATTTTGTAGGAGCGCCTTCAGGCCCGATGGTCTCAGGGTCGGGAGTTTGCCTCCTCCCCGATTTCCGAAAGCACGATCCTGCGGAGCGCGGCATCCTTGCCGGAGTTTCACTCACCTCCTATTTCTCGTTTTCCCGGCGTAGGCCGGGACCCAGTTTCTCTGCTGTGGTTGGTCGTTACGCTATTTCGGAGCGCGGCATCCCTGCCGAGGTTTCACTCGCCTCCCGGCGAGCGAGCCACCTTTCTTTGCGTGGCCAAAGAAACATGGCCCAAAGAAAGGCCACCCCGATACAGCGGTCTCCGGGCATTCGGCAACTGCTCCCTGCGTTGCTCTACCTCCTGCATCCATGCAGTCGCCTGCCCTGCGACTTCGCGAAGCGGTTCCGGAGTTGGCTGACAGTCCATCCTTGGACTGGCAGCCAACTGTCTCGCATCCATGCGAGCCACCCTACGGGCTATTCCTCCACCACTTCGCCGCTGCATAGGGACCCCATTCACTGCGCATCGCGCGCAGCCAAAACGAAGCAGCTTCCGGATCGCTTCGGCATCGCTCTGGAACTTACTGCTCCCGCAGGGCGGGAGAAGGTGCCCGATAGGGTGGATGAGGGCGCTTTTGACATTGATTTACGCGCGCACGACGCGCGCTATCCGGGGCCCCTCGATCGCGGCGAGATTGCGGAGGAGGTGTCCGAAGGATGGCCCACACGATGTGGGCCAGTTCGACGCCAGTCCACGGATGGACTGTCGGCGAACCCCGGAGCAGGCTCGCGCACCTGGAGCACAGGGACTGTGCGTAAGGCGCGAGTGTGGGGGTGGCCTTCTCTTGGCCTACGTTCTCTTGGCCACGCAAG
>JBBSVJ010000160.1:0-8233 GCA_038233665.1 Lysobacterales bacterium | reverse complement strand
GAAGATGGTTTTGCCATTGAGCACGGTGCGCAGACCACGAATCTGCACATACGCGTCCGCGTCGGCGGCATCCGGGCTTTTCGATGCATTCGATTTGTTCACGCGTGCGGGATCACCAGAAGAAAGGTCGGACTGCAAACCAGGCAGTCGACCACCTTAGCCCATGCAGTTGAGAACACGCCAGTGCAGCGTGCGAGGCCACTCAGGCCGGCTTCAGCAGATCATCAAGCAAGCTCGCATGGCGAATAACCTGTGCATCACGGCGCAGTCTGCGCGAGGCAAAAATCGCCCGCAAATCATCAATCGCTGTCGCAAAATCATCATTGATGACGATGTAATCAAACTCCCCCGCACGCGCGATCTCGATGCGCGAATCGGCGATGCGACGGGCTATCTGTTCCGCGCTGTCCGAGGCGCGCGTGCGCAGGCGCCGCTCAAGCTCGGTTCGCGAGGGCGGCAGGATGAAGATGCTCAGGCAATCCGGCCATTGCTCGCGAACCTGTTGGGCACCCTGCCAGTCGATCTCAAGCAGCACATCACGGCCCGACGCCAGCAGAGGCTCAACCGCTTCGCGCGAGGTGCCCTTGTAGTCTCCATGCACATTCGCATATTCAAAAAAAGCACCGGCCTTGGCCATGTGCTCAAAAACTTCGCGCGAGACAAAATGATAGTGCTGGCCATCGATCTCGCTGCTGCGCGGCATCCGCGAGGTAAACGAAACCGACAATGAAATCTCAGGCTCGCGTTCGAGCAAGGCACGAACCAGGCTGGTTTTACCTGCTCCCGACGGCGCCGCGATGATGTAGAGGGTGCCAGACACAACTACTCCAGATTCTGCACTTGTTCACGCATCTGCTCAATCAGAACCTTGAGCTCGACAGCAGCCTTGGTTGTGCGTGGGTCGGCTGCTTTCGAGCCAAGCGTATTTGCCTCACGATTGAATTCCTGCATGAGAAAATCAAGTCGGCGTCCGATCGCGTCATTGGTACCGAGAATGCGTCGCGCCTCGGCGATATGCGAGGTCAGGCGGTCGAGCTCTTCGTCGACATCCATGCGTTGCAGTTGCAGCACGATTTCCTGTTCGATACGGCCCGGGTCTGCCGGCTGCTTGATTTCGGCCAGGCGCAGATCGAGACGCGCGCGCGCTGCCGTTCTCACCTCGGGCAGATGCACACGCACGCTGGCAACGATGGCTTCAATGCCATCGAGGCGATCGCGCAGGAAGACGGCCAAGCGCTCACCTTCGCGCTCGCGAGTCGCAATGAATTCAATCAAGGCCTGGTCGAGCAGGTCGGCAGCGGCCGCTTGCAAACCGTCGCTATCGGCGGACTGCTCGCAGAGCACTCCCGGCCAGTTCAGCAAGTTGGTGAAATCGACGTTGAGCGCCGGGAAACGGCTGGCCAGATCCTGCGCCTTGGTGGCCAATCGGTTCAATAGCTCGTCATCGATATCGAGCGTCGTCGAGCGCGTCGCCGCAGCTTTAAGGCGCATCGTGATGTCGACCTTGCCGCGCGACAGGCGAGCGGTCAGCGTCTCTCTGAGCGGCGTCTCGAAACTGCGCAGATCTTCCGGCAAGCGTGGGCTCAGTTCGAGATATCGATGATTGACCGAGCGCAGCTCGATACTCAAATTGCCATGCGGAGTCTCACTTTCTGCACTGGCAAAGGCCGTCATGCTGCGAATCATGGGTGCCGGTCCATCGGTGACAAGGCCGGCAATGGTAAACTGCGCGGCCAGTTTGCCAAAGCGGTTTCCCATGTCCTTGCAGCGCCCCAGCGGCCGTGCGCCCGATCAATTGCGCCCAATTTCGATTCAGAGAGGTTTTACCCGTCACGCCGAAGGCTCGGTCTTGGTCTCGTTTGGCGACACGCGCGTGCTGTGTACGGCGAGCGTTGAGGAGAAGGTTCCTGGCTTTCTGCGCGGTAAAGGCGAAGGTTGGCTGACCGCCGAATACGGCATGTTGCCGCGCTCGACTCACACGCGCATGCAGCGCGAAGCGGCACGCGGCGGTCAAGGCGGCCGGACCATGGAAATTCAGCGACTGATCGGTCGCAGTCTGCGCGCCTGCGTTGATCGCGCGGCACTCGGCGAACGCACGATAACGCTTGACTGCGATGTGCTGCAGGCCGATGGCGGCACGCGTACGGCGGCGATCACGGGCGCTTACGTCGCCATGGTCGATGCAATGAATGGTCTCAAGAAGCGCGGCGCGATCAAGCGCGATCCGGTGGTCGGTGCCGTGGCCGCGATTTCGGTCGGCATCTTCAATGGCGTGCCGGTGCTTGATCTCGACTATGCCGAAGACTCCAACTGCGACACCGACATGAACGTCGTCATGAACGATGGCGGCGGCTTCATCGAAATTCAGGGTACCGCCGAAGGCCACGCATTTCGCCGTGAAGAGCTCGATGCGCTGCTCGGCCTCGCCGGCAAGGGCATTACCGAACTCTGCGAACTGCAGCGCCAAGCCTTATCGGCATGAAATGGGTTTTAGCCAGCGGCAACGTCGGCAAACTCATCGAAATTCGCGATGTGCTGGCCGATCTGTCGATCGATCTGGTCGCCCAAGCCGAGTTCGGTGTCGATGACGCTGAGGAAACCGGCGCGACCTTCGTCGAGAACGCGATTCTCAAGGCGCGCCACGCCTCGCGCATCACCGGTTTGCCAGCCCTTGGCGACGATTCGGGCATCTGCGTTGACGCACTGAACGGCGCTCCCGGCTTGCTTTCGGCGCGCTATGCCGGCGAACACGGCGATAGCGCAGCGAACATCGCCAAGCTGCTTGATGCTTTGAAGGGTGTTCCCGAGAACGAGCGTGCTGCCCATTTCTTCTGTGTGATCGTGTTGCTGCGACACGCCGAAGATCCGGCACCGCTGATCGCCGAGGGCCGCTGGCCGGGTCGCATTCTTGAAGCACCGCGTGGCACCAGCGGCTTCGGCTACGACCCGATTTTCTTCGATCCATCACGCAACGCCAGCGCGGCCGAACTCGACGCGGCCGAGAAGAATCGCATCAGTCATCGCGGCCAGGCGTTGGCTCGCCTGCGCAAGCTGCTGGCCATCGAGAACGCCCCTCACATTTAGGAGCCCTGCGAGTGGCGAGCTTTCCGGCGCGACCGCGCAAAAGCTCGCACGTAAACGAGTGCCTACAAAAGCCGCATTACCGATAACCAGTAGGAGCCCCGCCAGGGGCGAGCTCTTCGTTCGGTTTGCGGAGGGCTTGCCCCTGGCGGGGCTCCTACAGAAACGTGAAATTCGCAATGGCAGCCAGCGACGTCGTTGTGCAAGTCGTGCCCTTGCCGAATTGCGCCGGTTTCGATGCGGGCCACTCAGCGGTAGCGTCTACAATGTGTGGATGAACGTTCTCGTCAAACCCCCACTCTCGCTCTACATTCATATTCCCTGGTGCGTGAAGAAGTGCCCATATTGCGACTTCAACTCGCATGCGCAGGTCGGCGGCATTCCGCAAGATGCCTATGTCGCGGCCCTGCTCGCCGATCTTGATCGGGATCTTGCGGATTTCGGCGAAGCGTTGAACGGACGGCCGCTTCGCAGCATCTTCTTCGGTGGCGGCACGCCGAGTCTGTTTTCGCCCGATTCGATTGGGCGAATCCTTGATGGTGTTGGCGATCGACTGAATTTCGATCCGGGCATCGAAGTGACGCTTGAAACCAATCCAGGCACGGTCGAGCACGGACGTTTCGATGGCTATCTCGCGGCTGGCGTCAACCGCATCAGCTTCGGAGTGCAGAGTTTCGATGACGACAAGCTGCTGCGGCTCGGGCGCATCCACTCGGCCAATGATGCCGCACGCGTCGTCGGCGAGGCGCGCGATGCGGGTTTCGACCATTTCAATATCGATTTGATGTACGCCCTGCCCGGTCAGGATCTTGGCGGCGCGGCTCGCGATGTTGAACAGGCCATTGCTCTCGCGCCCACGCATATCTCTCATTATCAACTCACGATCGAACCCAATACGGCGTTTGCCTCACGTCCACCGCAGCTTCCCGACAGCGATGCCGCCTGGGACATGCAGGAGCATTGCCAGCTTTTGCTCGCAACCGCTGGTTATACCCAGTATGAAATTTCGGCGTATGCGCGTGCGGGCAAACGCTCGATGCACAATCTCAATTACTGGCAGTTCGGTGACTACCTCGGAATCGGCGCGGGTGCACACGGCAAGATCAGCGACCCTTTGACGGGCACGATCAAACGCCGAGCCAAGCAGCGTACACCGCGCGCCTATCTTGAAAACGCCGGCAGCTCACGCGCAATGGCCAGCGATGTCACGCTCGGCGCGATCGATTTACCATTTGAGTACATGATGAATGCACTGCGTCTCGTCGATGGCGTGCCAATGAGCGATTTTGCACAGCGTACCGGTCTTGGCATCGAGACGATCGCCCCGATACTTGGAACCGCGCGATCTCGCGACTGGATGGGTGACGAGGCCGACATTCTCCGCACCACTGAAACGGGTCAGCGTTTCCTCAATGACGTGATCGCGCTGTTTCTACCCGAATCGGTTGACGAATCTGGAGCAAGACATGCTTGAAGCAGTCACCCTGCATTGTCCGTATTGTGGCGAGAGCTTCGAGAGCTCAGTGGATTGCTCGGCCGGCAGTCAGGCCTATGTCGAGGATTGTGCGATTTGCTGTCGGCCGATCGAGGTGCGGGTTAGGGTTGGTGACAATGGCGAATTGCTTGATGTCCACGCGACTACCGATCGTGAATAGCAAGCTTCCCTCGTTTTAGAAACTCCAGGAACCAAAATCATGAAATTTTCCGGCACCGACCGCTACGTCGCCACCGATGAGCTGAAGCTTGCGGTCAATGCGGCGATCACGCTTGAGCGGCCACTGCTGATCAAGGGTGAGCCCGGCACGGGCAAGACCCTGCTCGCCGAAGAAATGGCGCGCGCGATTGATGCGCCGTTGTTTACCTGGCATGTGAAGTCGACGACCAAAGCCCAGCAAGGCCTTTACGAATATGATGCGGTCAGTCGTCTGCGCGACTCGCAACTTGGCGATCCGCGGGTGCAGGATGTCGGTCACTACATCAAGCGCGGCAAGATGTGGGAAGCGTTCGATTCCGAGCAGCGTGCGGTCTTGCTGATCGACGAAATCGACAAGGCCGACATCGAGTTTCCGAACGATCTGCTACTCGAACTCGATCGTATGGAATTTCATGTCTACGAGACCGGTGAAACCGTGCGTGCGCGCCAACGGCCGATCATCGTCATCACCTCGAACAATGAGAAGGAATTGCCGGACGCGTTTCTCCGTCGATGCTTTTTCCACTACATCGCGTTTCCGGATCGGGCCACGCTCGAAAGTATCGTTGCTGTCCATTTTCCGAAGATCGCCGAGGTTCTGGTTTCGCGAGCACTCGAGATGTTCTTCGAACTACGCGAGGTTCCCGGCCTGAAGAAGAAGCCTTCAACATCGGAATTGATCGACTGGCTCAAGTTGCTGCTGGCCGACCAGATCCCACTGTCGGCTTTGCGCGAGCGTGACGCGGCCAAGGCGATCCCGCCGCTTTACGGCGCACTGATCAAGAATGAACAAGATGTCCAGTTGCTGGAACGCCTGGCCTTCATGCACCGACGCCAGAATCGTGGATAAGCTCCGACGATGCTGATCGGTTTTTTCGAAGCGCTGCGCTCGGCCCGGGTACCGGTGAGCCTGCGCGAGTGGCTCGATTTCATGGCTGCGCTCGATGCCGATTTCGCCTTTGCAGATCACGCGGCCCTGCACGCTCTCGCGCGCACGATCCTGGTCAAGGATGAACGCCACTACGATCGGTTTGATCGCGTCTTTGGCCAATATCTCGGTGGCATCGAAACGATCGGCCCGGAACAGCTTGCGGCGATTCCGGATGACTGGTTGCGCCAGAGCATGCAACGGCTGCTGACCGACGAGGAGAAGGCGCAGATTGCATCGCTGGGCGGCCTCGACAAACTCATGGAGGAGTTTCGCAAGCGGCTTGAGGAGCAGAAAGAGCGTCATTCCGGCGGCAACCGCTGGATCGGAACGGGCGGTACGAGTCCGTTCGGTGCCGGCGGTTTTCATCCGGGGGGTATCCGTGTGGGATCGCAAGGCGGCGGGCGCATGGCGGCCAAGGTTTGGGATCAGCGCATCTACCGCAATCTGGATGCTGACGCCGAACTCGGTCCACGCAATCTTAAAATTGCCCTACGCCGACTACGCCGTTTTGCTCGGGAGGGCGCGGCCGAAGAACTGGATCTTGACCGCACGATTGCTGCCACAGCGCGCGAAGGCGGGATGCTTGATATCCGCCTTCGACCGGAACGCCACAACGCCGTTAAGGTGCTGTTGTTTCTCGACGTCGGCGGATCAATGGATGAGCACGTGTATGTCTGCGAATCCTTGTTCGGTGCGGCCAAATCAGAGTTCAAGCGACTCGAACATTTCTACTTCCACAATTTTCTTTACGATCATGTCTGGCGCGACAACCTGCGCCGCAGCAGCGAGGCAACTGCGACCGCCGAAGTGCTGCGCCGCTACAACCCCGATCACAAGGTGATCTTCGTTGGCGACGCGGCGATGGGTCCCTACGAAATCACCCATGCCGGTGGCAGCGTCGAATACTGGAATGAGGAGCCTGGATCGGTCTGGTTCAAACGCATCAAGGAGCGGTTCCGCAAGGTCGCTTGGATCAATCCCACGCCGATTGAGCGCTGGCGCTACACGCCATCGACTGATGTCGTGCGCGAACTGGTTGAGGACAAAATGTTCCCGTTGACCCCGCATGGTCTCGCCGACGCGATGCGTTTTTTGGCGCGGTAGGAGCGAATGACGGAACTTCCCGTTCCGTCTCCCGAGGCGAAACGCAGAAGCGGAAAGCCGCGCATCGCTCCGCCGACTTCAAACTGCAAGTTTTTTGAATCCCTAAACCGAATTACGCGCAGCGTTCTGCCACTTACCCGACGGTCCGACTTCGCTGTGCGTTCCGACAGCGTATCTGCAAAGTCCGAAGCCCACCTTTCATGTACACTGCGCGCCGCCAAAGGTGCCTGATCGTTTGATCGGGTGAAACGGGAAGACGGTGCGTTGTCTTTGCGATTGCGGCTGATCGCGAAGATTCGAGAAGCGATCACTCTTGATCGTACTCTTCAACAAAACCGGCGCTGCCCCCGCAACGGTAAGCAAGCCAAACCTGATCGATTGACCACTGTGCTGTGCACGGGAAGGTGATCAGGCCGATGCATCCGCATCGCTTGCAAGCCCGGAGACCGGCCTTTGGCTGACGTCGATTGGCGTCAATCGTTCCAGGCGTTGCGGCGGGCAACGGACGGGCATTCATGGCTCCGTCCATGCGCGCTTGTTGATCCGTCGTAACCCCTGGTTTCCGCGGGTGTGCGTTCGGAGGTTTCCATCATGTGCCGTTATTCTCTTTTGTTACTAAGTATACTTACCGCATTCAGCGGTTCCGCGTTCGCCGATCAGGCGAACCTGCAGCCTGAAGTCGTGGTCACCGCCACACGCGTTGCGCAGACGGTTGACGAGACCCTCGCCGACGTCAGCATCATCACGCGTCAGGATATCGACGCCAGTGCGACGCGCGACATCAGCGATTTGTTGCGTCTTCAGGCCGGCGTTGACATTGCGCGCACCGGCGGCCCAGGCGGTCAGACCTCGATCTTCTTGCGCGGCACCAACAATAATCATGTGCTGGTATTGATCGACGGGGTGCGCATCTCGGCGCTCGGCACCGGCGCATTCACCTGGGAAACACTGCCTCTTGCAACGATCGAGCGCATCGAAATCGTGCGCGGCCCTCGGGCCAGCTATTGGGGATCGGATGCGATCGGCGGCGTTATCCAGATCTTCACGCGCAAGCTTGACGGTCCCCGCATCGCCCTGGGCTATGGCAGCTACGGCGACGCCAAAGCCGACGCCGGCGTAGGCCAACGCTTCGAAAGCGGCGGCTACAGCATTCAAATCGGCGCCCGCGATATTGATGGCTTTCCAAGCCAGAACGAGAACGGCTTTGGGTTTGAGGACAAGGCTCACGGCCTGCGCAATCGACACGTGTCGGCGCGTGCGGATCAACGCTGGGGCGAACAGTCACTTGAAGGTGTGCTGGTGCGTAGCCAAGGCACGGCAGAATTCGCCGGCGGCTATTCGGACTTCACTGAGCAGGCGTTCAATGCGGCATTCGCCGGCGTCTTCACGCCATCATGGCGGCATCGATTGAGCGTGGGACACAG
>JBBSVJ010000159.1:0-8324 GCA_038233665.1 Lysobacterales bacterium | reverse complement strand
GCACATTCACCGACGTTAGCAGTGCTCGGCACCGGTCCGGACATGGTCTATCCACGCAAGCATCGCGCACTGGCTGCCGAAATCGCCGCCAATGGAGCCTTGATCAGCGAGTTTTCACCGGGCACGCCCGTTAAAGCGGAGCATTTCCCGCGTCGCAACCGGATCATCTCAGGGCTGGCACTTGGCACCCTCGTGGTCGAGGCCAGCCTCAAATCGGGCTCTCTGATAACGGCTCGATACGCCACCGAACAGGGTCGCGAAGTGTTCGCTATTCCGGGTTCGATCAACAGCCCGCTTGCACGCGGTTGCCATCAGCTGATCCGCGATGGCGCGAGACTCACAGAAACAGTCGACGAGATTATCGGCGAGTTGTCCGGAGTGGCGGCAGCGCTCGGCGATCGCTTGCGACTGCGCTTGCAGGAATCGAATGGTATCGAGCCTGCCGTGCAGCTCGGCACGACCAACGCCCGAACAACTGAAAAACGCGATGCCGACTACCAACGCCTGCTCGAAGCACTCGGTCACGAGGAGGCGGATCTGGACACCTTGGCAGAGCGAACGGGTCTCGACGCAGGTTCGCTGTCCTCGATGTTGTTGCTGCTGGAACTCGATGGCGAGGTCAGCAGCGCGCGTGGCGGAAAATACCTGCGCACGTCGCCAATCTGAATCTGATTGCGGCGTTTTATGGTGCGCTTGTGGTCAACGCAGGATGATTCGATTGGGTATAGTGCCGCGCGCCGGGCTTGACAGCCTGCGAACGCGTGTGTCCTTCTGATATAGGCGTCACGCAATATCAATCAATTTTTCATTCAGGCTGCGCGTCACGGCAGCACCGATTTCCGGCGGCAAGGACCGCAACATGGCCAAGAATCTGCTCATCGTCGAATCGCCCGCCAAGGCCAAGACGATCAACAAGTATCTCGGCAAGGACTTTCAGGTCCTTGCCTCGTATGGGCATGTGCGCGATCTCGTGCCGAAAGAGGGTGCGGTTGATCCCGATAACGATTTCGCCATGAACTACGATCTGATCGAAAAAAACGAAAAGCACGTCGATGCCATCGTCAAAGCGATCAAGCATGCCGACTCGCTTTATCTGGCGACCGATCTGGATCGCGAAGGTGAGGCGATCTCCTGGCATATCGCCGAGATCCTGCGCGAAAAGAATTTACTCAAGGACAAGATCGTGCATCGCGTGGTTTTCTCCGAAATCACACCCCGCGCGATCAAGGAGGCGGTGGCCAACCCGCGTCAGCTTTCGATGGAGTTGGTGAATGCCCAGCAGGCGCGCCGCGCGCTCGACTATCTGGTTGGCTTCAATCTTTCGCCGGTGCTGTGGCGCAAGGTTCAGCGCGGCTTGTCCGCCGGACGTGTGCAGTCGCCGGCCTTGCGCATGATTGTCGAGCGCGAATTGGAAATCGAGGCCTTTATTCCACGTGAATACTGGTCGGTCGAAGCCGATCTCGCGCATCCGGATCAGCCTTTCAAGGCACGATTGCTCAAGCTCAACGACAAGAAATTTGAACAGTTCGATCTGACCAACGAGACCGATGCGCACGCCGCGCAAAAAGCCTTGCAGAAGGCAGCGCAAGGCCGCCTGGTCGTTGGTGAGGTGCAGTCGAAAGAACGCAAACGCCGACCTTCAGCACCGTTCACGACTTCAACCTTGCAGCAAGAGGCCGCGCGCAAGCTTGGCTATGCGACGAGCCGGACCATGCGCCTGGCTCAACAACTCTACGAAGGAATTGCGATCGGCGATGAGGGCGTTGTCGGCCTGATCACTTACATGCGTACCGACTCGGTGCCTATTTCGGAAGAAGCCACCGGAGAATTGCGCGAGGTGATCGTACGTGAGTTTGGTCGCCAGGCACTGCCCGAGGAGCCAAACACCTACAAGTCGAAATCGAAGAACGCGCAGGAAGCGCATGAAGCGATTCGGCCCACCTCGGCCGCATTGACCCCCAAGCGTGTTGCCGCATTCCTGTCGCCCGATCACGCCAAGCTTTATGAGTTGATCTGGAAGCGGACGGTCGCCAGTCAGATGCAGTACGCGACCTTGAATACGGTTTCGGTGGATTTCCCTTGCGGACCCGATGCGGCGTTCCGCGCCACCGGCACCACCGTCGTCGATCCGGGTTTCCTCGCTGTCTATGAGGAAGGTCGCGACCAGAAGACCGCCGAGGATGATGATCAGGCGCGCAAATTGCCGATCATGAAAGTCGGCGAAGCCGTACCACTGCGCGACATTCTCACCGACCAGCACTTTACCGAGCCACCACCTCGGTTTTCCGAGGCAAGCCTGGTCAAGACGCTTGAAGAACATGGCATTGGTCGGCCTTCGACCTATGCCAGCATCATTCAGGTCCTGCTCAATCGCGAGTATGTGATTCTCGACAGTCGACGCTTCAAGCCGACCGATGTTGGGCGGGCTGTCGGTCGCTTCCTGGCCAGCCATTTCGCGCGCTACGTGGATTATGACTTCACCGCCAAACTCGAAGACGAGCTCGATGCAGTCAGCCGTGGCGAGGAAGATTGGGTGCCATTGCTGGCGCGTTTCTGGAAGCCTTTCAAGGCGCAGATCGACGAGAAGATCGAGACCGTCGATAAATCCGAAGCCAGTGGCAGTCGTGTCCTCGGCACCGATCCGAAATCGGGCAAACCCCTGTCCGTGCGCCTCGGGCGCTATGGGCCGTTTGCTCAGATCGGCACCAAGGAAGACGAAGACAAGCCAAAATTTGCCAGCCTGCGTCCCGGCCAGAGCATGCACACGATCAGCGCCGAGGAAGCCCTCGAGCTGTTCAAACTGCCACGCACTCTAGGCAGCAACGAGGAAGGCGAGGACATTGTGATCGGCGTCGGCCGCTTTGGTCCCTTCGTCAAAATCGGGTCGACCTACGCCTCGCTGGGCAAAGAGGACGACCCGTACACGATCGAGTTGCCACAGGCACTCGAACTCGTACGTGCCAGAGCCGAGTTGCTGGCTAACCGAATCATCAAGGACTTCGGCAACGGCATCCAGGTTCTAAATGGCCGCTATGGGCCCTACATTACTGATGGCGACAAAAATGCGCGCATTCCCAAGGATCGTGAGCCACCAACCTTGAGCGAAGCGGAGTGCGTCGAATTGCTCGCGGCAGCACCATTCCGTCCCAAGCGCGGATTCGGCAAAGGCGCGAAAGGAAAAGCCGCGACGAAGAAAACGACTACGAAAGCCGCAGCCAAAAAGGCGCCAGCGAAGAAGGCGACCAAAAAGGCCGCGAGCAAGAAAACCGCCAGCAAGAAGACGGCAACGAAGAAATCCGCGGCCAAAAAGGCGGTCAAAAAGTCTGCTGTCAAAAAGACGAGTACCGACAGCGCATCAGCCCCCATCGAAAGTTGATGAGTGCGCCACTGGATGCAGCAGTCGCCGCGCTTCGGCGCGGCGGCGTTATTGCTTATCCCACCGAAGCCGTGTGGGGGCTGGGTTGTGATCCTCTCAATGAAGCAGCGGTGCGTCGCGTGTTTTCGTTGAAGCAGCGTCCTCAGGGTGTTGGCCTTTTGTTGATCGGCTCCGATTTTTCACAAATCGAAGCTTTCCTCGGCGAGTGTTCTGAGCCGGTACTGGATCGTGCAAAGGCCAGTTGGCCAGGGCCGAACTCCTGGGTATTTCCGAGGAACATCCACGTCCCTGACTGGATCGCCGGCGAACATGACGGCATCGCCGTTCGAATTACCGCTCATCCAATAGCGCGCGCCTTGTGCATCGCGTATGGTGCGGCGATCGTTTCGACCAGCGCCAATCGCCACGGTGAGGCGCCGGCCAGAACGGCTGCAGCGGTGCGCGCGCTGTTCGACGGTCAACTGGATGCTGTGGTCGAGGGATCGCTCGGCGGACTTGAGCGCCCGAGCACATTGCGCGACGCTATCACCGGGGAAACATTGCGTTTTTGAGGGAGGAGAGATGTCCGCCGTTGTTGAACCGGGTCGGCTTTTGGACCCAACCCATGAGTTGATGCTACTGGATCACGTCCTTCGCGAGCGGGTGTTCGCGTGGCGCAAGGGTCGCGCTGTGTCGGTGCGCGAGTTCCTTGAGCATGTCGCCTACGCGACGAGTCAGCTGCCAGCAACAGGCAGTGCGATCAATCTCTGCGAGGATCGCTATCTTTTTTTGGTCGGCTTCTGTGCGGCGGCAACGCTTGGTCACGCCAGTCTGCTGCCCTCTTCAAGGGCGCCAAAAGCGATCGACGACGTGCGGCGGGCCTATCCTGGTGCCTATCTGCTTGGGGAAGCGCAAACCTGCAACACCCATCATGATTTGATTCGCCTGCCCGAATTTGATGGCGACGAGGTTTCTTTCGGCGTTGCTGATGCAGCGATTTGCGTCAATCCTCAGCAGACGGCAGTCGTCGGCTTCACCTCAGGCAGTACGGGTCAGCCCAAACCCAATATCAAGACCTGGGAAAACTTCAGCCTAGGCAGCACATTGAATGCCGATCTCCTGACCTCGGTGCTGGGCTTGGCGGATGGTGAAATCGCGCATGTTCTCGCCACCGTTCCGCCTCAGCATATGTACGGCTTGGAATTGTCGGTGTTGCTGCCATTGTTCGGGCCATTCTCAGTGCATTCGGGCCGGCCTCTGTTTCCGGGGGATATTGCCGCGGAGCTCGCATTGCTTCCAGCACCGCGCGTTCTCGTGACGACGCCGATTCACCTTCAGGCGCTGCTACGCGAGTCGGTGCAGATGCCTGAAATTGCAGCCATCGTTTCTGCCACCGCGCCCCTGACCACCGAACTGGCGCAAGAGGCGCAGGACCGATTCGGCGCGCCGGTCATCGAAATGTTCGGTTCGACCGAAACCTGTGTCATCGCATATCGCCGAACGGCCATGGAAACGCAATGGCACCTGTACGACGATGTGGAACTCGTCCCGCAACCCGATGGAACCTTGGTCGCTGCTGGCCATCTTTCCATGCCGGTGCAGTTGCAGGATATCGTCCAACTGCACGTCGATCGGCAATTCAGTCTGGCCGGTCGAAACGCCGATTTACTCGAAATTGCCGGCAAGCGTGCCTCATTGGCTGATTTGTCCAAGCGCTTGAGTTCGCTCGAAGGCGTTGAGGATGCGGTCGTATTCCAACTTGACCCCTCTGCCAACTCGGGGATTTCTCGAGTAGCGGCATTGGTGGTGGCACCAGGTCGCACGGACCGGGAGCTGCTTACGCTGCTCCGTGAGCAGATCGATCCACTGTTTCTGCCAAGACCACTGCGGGTAGTCACGCGCCTGCCGCGCAACGAAACCGGCAAGTTGCCGCGCGAGGCCTTGCTTGAAGCGATCGCTCCCTGACCTATCAGACGTTAGCGCAAATTAGTCTTGGTTCGACGGTAACAGGAGAAAAACCCGCGGAAGTAGGATTCCAACGCGACGGCCGTGGCGCTCACCCTGCGGGCGATAGGTCACGCATTTAACGAGAGCAAGGATTCAAGCGGAATTGACAAGGCGCTTGGCGCCAAAGGCAAAGACCCGGATTGATTCCGCGCGACCAAGCGAACGTTACCCAAGAAAAAGCCCCGAGAGCCAGGGGGAGCTCTCGGGGCCGGGATCGAGAACCAGTCTGGGGAGTGACTGATTCCCGGGGGGAACCATCCAGGGAGGTGGATGATTCCAGGGGTGCCGTTGCGTGCACCCGAACAATAAGATGCGGGTTGGCACCTAAAAGTTTCACGCGTTCGCCGAATAGCCGAAATGATTTACTCGCTATTCATTTTCGCGGCTCGGTGATCGATGCAACGTCAATGCGCCTCATCCCAATTGTCTCCGACGCCAATATCGACGAGCAGCTCAACGGCAAGGTCAGCGGCCGCGCTCATACGCGAACGAACGCCCTCTCGGATCTCATCGACACAACTCTCGCGTACTTCGAATACCAATTCATCATGAACCTGCATGAGCATTCGTGCGTCCTCGGTACGGTCGATGAGCCACGTATCGATACTTAGCATCGCCCGCTTGATGATGTCTGCCGCTGTGCCCTGCATGGGCGCGTTGATCGCAGCACGCTCGGCACCGGCGCGCTGCGCCTGGTTGCGCGATGAGATGTTGTCGAGATACAGGCGCCGACCGAACACGGTTTCTACGTAGCCCGCGTGATGCGCTTGCTCACGTGTGCGCTCCATAAACTCGCGTACACCGGGGTAGCGCTGAAAATACCGTGCAATGTAGTCCTGGGCTTCGCCGCGGCCGATTCCCAGTTGGCGAGCGAGGCCGAATGCGCTCATGCCGTACATCAAACCGAAGTTGATCGCCTTGGCCGCTCGTCGCTGATCGCTGTCGACGGCTTCCAGCGCGACACCAAACACCTCGGCGGCCGTGCGGCGATGTACATCCTGGCCGCTGGTAAATGCGGCCAGCAAACCTTCGTCACCCGAGAGATGCGCCATGATGCGTAATTCGATCTGTGAATAATCGGCCGCAAGGATTTTCCAGCCATCGGGTGCGACGAACGCCTGGCGAATGCGTCGGCCCTCTTCGGTCCGTACCGGGATGTTCTGCAGATTTGGATCGGAAGATGACAGCCGACCCGTCGCTGCTGTGGCTTGGTGATAGCTGGTATGGACACGACCGGTTCGCGGATTGACGATTTCAGCGAGTTTTTCGGTATAAGTCGATCGCAATTTGGCCAGTCCGCGGTATTCGAGAATCAGCCGCGGCAGCTCATGGGCATCGGCAATAGCATCAAGTGCCTCTTCGTTGGTCGAAGGCTGTCCCTTCGGCGTCTTGACCATGATCGGCAACTTCAATTCATCGAACAATAGCGCTTGAAGTTGTTTGGGCGAATCGAGGCTGAAGATTCGCCCGGCAATTGCGTGGCACTGCGTGGTCAGTTCGTGCATCCGCTTCGCCAGTTCGCGTCCTTGCTTGCGCAAGGCTTCGATGTCGACAAGGACACCGCGCTGCTCCATTCGCGCGAGCACCGGAACAAGCGGAATTTCAATTTCACTGTAAACCTTGCGCAGCGCGGCATCCGCCTCGAGTTTTGGCCACATCGTCTGATGCAGGCGCAGCGTAATGTCGGCATCTTCGGCGGCGTAGCGAGCCGCCGTATCGAGGTCCACCTGCGAAAACGAGATCTGCTTGGCTCCCTTGCCGGCAACCTCTTCGTATTGGATTGTCTGGTAGCCGAGATGACGCTTGGCCAGCGTGTCCATGTCGTGCCGCGATGCGGTCGAGTTGAGGATATAGGATTCGAGCATCGTGTCGTGGGCGACGCCCCGCATCGTGATGCCGTGGGTCGAGAGTACATTGATGTCGTACTTCGCATGCTGCAGAACTTTCTGCCGGTTCGCGTCTTCGAGCAGCGGTTTGAGCGCCGCGAGTACGTCGCCTCGATCCAGTTGCCGTGGCGCTCCGGGATAGTCATGGGCGAGCGGAACATACGCGGCCTTGCGCGACTCGACAGCAAACGACACGCCGACAATCTCTGCGCGCATCGAGTCGATCGACGTGGTCTCGGTATCAAACGAGATCAACGCCGCGTCGTGCAGAGTCGCCAACCAATGGCTGAGGCGGTCGCCATCGAGGATCAACTCGTACTCGCCTTTGAGCGCAAGCTGCGGATCTGGCCCGGGATTGCCGGCGCTCAAGTTCGCGGTGGGCGCAGTCGGCGTTGACTGCGACGGCGCGGCTACCGGGGAAGCTTTGTCTGGCGCGTCGAGCTCCTTGAGGGCGGCGTTGAATTCATAGCGCCGATACAACTCGCGCAAGGCATCGCCATCGGCGCCGCGAAGGGCCAGATCCCTGACACCAACTTCAAGCGCAACGTCAGTCTTGATCGTCACCAACTGCCGGGACAACGGCAAGTGGGCAAGCGCATCGCGCAGGTAATCACCGATCTTTCCGCCTATCTTGTCGGCACTTTCGATCAAGCCATCTAGCGAGCCGTATTCAGCGATCCACTTGGCTGCCGTTTTTGGACCGCACTTGGTCACACCGGGCACGTTGTCGACGGTATCGCCGGTAAGGGTCAGAAAATCAACGATCCTTTCGGGCGGCACGCCGAATTTTTCGATGACGCCCTGACGATCCATGGTGGTCCGCGTCATCGTGTTGACCAAACTGATATGCGGCGAAACGAGCTGGGCAAAATCCTTGTCGCCGGTCGAGATGACCACGTCGATGTCGAGCGCCTCGGCTTCGCGCGCCAGCGTTCCAATCACATCATCGGCCTCAACGCCGCTGACCCTGAGAATCGGAAACCCAAGCGCGCCAACGATCACCAACATCGGCTGCACCTGCGCCCTGAGATCATCCGGCGTCGGCGCGCGGTTCGCCTTGTAATCCGCATACATTT
>JBBSVJ010000158.1:0-8350 GCA_038233665.1 Lysobacterales bacterium | reverse complement strand
CGCCTGACACGGCTGCGTACCGACCTTCAAGCGGTCTGCCCGGATCTACTGGCGCTAACGCGCTCGCCCGACAATCTTTGGTTCTTACGCTTGCTGACGTGTCGAGATCGACTGACCAGCATGTCCAGGTTGCAGGCCAAGTCCATCACTGCCATTCGCGGCATCGGCGCAAAAACCTTCCCGCGTATTCTGGCCTGGCAGAAGACCGCTACGTTCGGTTCCACGATTGATATGGCGGATGCCGACATCGTTGCTGATGCCGCCGCTATTTTGGCGTTGAACGAACAAATCAAAATCGTAAATGCACGCATTGCCGCTGCTGCGTCTACGTGCACAATAACGTGTTGTTTGCGCAGCATCCCGGGCTTTGGTGTCACCGGCACGGCCGAATTGTCTGGCGAAATCGGATCGCTGCAACGCTTCGACGGCGAGGCGAGCCTCGCGCTCTACTTGGGAATGGCTCCGCTGGATCACAGCTCGGGTATGAATAATCGAGCGAAGCGCACCAAGAGCATCAACCGACGTTGCCAGGCGGCACTGATGACATGCATCGTCCGGCACATGGCATGTGTCCCGGAATCACAGGTCTACTATGATCGCAAGCGCGCGGAAGGAAAGCGCCACAATCAGGCGGTTCGAGCACTCGGAAGACATCTGGTTCGAGTCATCTGGCGTATGCTTAACGACAACCGTGACTATGCGATTAAAGCAAAATAGTTCTTGAAAATTCAAGAGGGATGTTCAAGTCTTGAATCTTGAATTTGCCAAAATTTAAACCATCCTCGTTACAGGATTCAAGACTATTTTCTCCCGCTTTGTTCCTTCCGATTCGTAGCTTCACCCCATCTCAACCGGATCAACATCGATCGACCAGCGTACTCGCCGCGCCTCCTTGAGTCCGCGCAGGCGCTCAAGCCAATCCGGCAGGAAGGCCTGCATCGTGCTGCGCTCGACCGATTCAATCAGAACCTGTGCGCGCTGGTAACCGGCGCGGCGAGGCATCGGTGCGGGCAATGGTCCGTGGGCGAGAACGGCATGATCTGACGCGCGCGCGTTATTGACCGCCACTTCGAGAAAATTCGTCACATCCACCGCTGTTTTCGCCTCCGCGCGCAGCAGTGAAAATCGCGTAAACGGTGGAAGACCGGCGCTTCGTCGCTCATCGAGCAAGCCGGCGGCAAGCCCCGCGTAGCCGCCGTCAATCAATGCATGCAGCAACGGATGCTCGGGATGATGGGTCTGCAGGATCACCGCACCGGGACGCTCGGCGCGACCGGCGCGACCGGCCACCTGCACGATCAGCTGTCCGAGACGCTCGCTCGCGCGGAAATCGACGCTGTAGAGACCTTGGTCGACACCGGTAACGACAACCAGGGTCAAGTTGGCCAGATCGTGCCCCTTGGCCAGCATCTGTGTGCCAACCAGGATGCGCGGCCCGGCGACATCAAGCTGCTCAAGGATCTCCTCGCGACCCGAGCGGCTGCGCGTGCTGTCGCGATCAACGCGGACCACAGGCACCTCGGGAAACCGCTGCTGCAGGATTTCCTCCAGCCGCTCGGTTCCCTGGCCCTGCGGTGCCAGGGCCGGACTCGCGCATTCCGGGCAGGTCGCTGGCACGCGCGCTTCAGCCGCACAATGATGGCAGCGCAGACGCGCCGCAGCGCGATGCAAGGTCAGTGGTCGATCGCAGCGTTGGCATTGCGCGCTCCAACCGCAGGCATGACAAAACAGTACGGGCGCGTAGCCGCGTCGATTGCGGAAGACCAACGCTTGCTCACCCCGGCCGACACAGGCTTCGATCGCCTTGAGCGAGGAAATGGCCAAGCCTTGGTCAAGGCGCTTGTTGCGCAGATCCATGATCTGCAGAGACGGCGGCTTGGCAACCCCGGCACGCCGCGACAAGCGCAACAACGAATAGCGACCTGATTGCACATTGGCCAAGCTTTCCAATGAAGGCGTCGCCGAACCGAGCAACAGCGGCACGCCGAGCGATTTGGCACGCAGTACGGCGAGATCGCGGGCGTGATAGCGAAAACCGTCCTGCTGCTTGTACGAGGCGTCGTGCTCCTCATCGACCACGATCAGACCGGGCTTCGGCAACGGCACGAAGATTGCGGAGCGCGTACCCAGCACCACACGTGCTTCACCGCGCGCGGCAGACAACCAAGCCGTCGCGCGCTCGCGCTCGGACAATCCGGAATGCAGGATGGCGATATCAAAACCGAGACGCTCGCGAAAGCGTCGTGTAGTTTGCGGAGTCAGCGCGATCTCGGGAACCAATACCAGCGCCTGGCGGCCTTGGCGAATCACCTCGCCAATGGCGGCCAGATAGACCTCGGTCTTGCCACTACCCGTCACGCCATCGAGCAGAAACGGGGAAAACTCTCCAAGCTGCTGGATAATTTCATCGACCGCAACTTGCTGCTCTTCATTCAGCCTCGGCGCGGCGATTGGGCTATCTGCGATTGGCCGTTCTGCTAGTCGACACTCCTCCAGCCAGCCTCGTGCGCGCAAGCTGCGCGCGCTGATGCGCCACCCGGGTAAATCCTGATCAAGCTGCGCACTGGCCTCGGGCCCGCCTTGAAGCCGCGCCAGCAAAGCGCTGACTTTTGTGCCGGAGCGCACTGGCGAATCGATCTGCGCTTGCCTGCCCAACTCGCTGAGACTGATTCCGGCAATCCCCGCCAGCGGCAATTCGCGACCGCTGCGCAAGAGTGCCGGCAGCGCGCTGTCGAAGACCTCACCCACAGCATGCTGGTAGTAGCGCGACGCCCACTCAAGCGTTGCAATCAGCTCGCAGGTCAGCAGCGGCTGGCAATCGAGGATCGCTGAAACCGGCTTGAGCTGGGCGTCGACCAACTCGCTGCTGGACGCGCACGCGAGCACGACGCCGACAAGATCACGCCCGGAAAATGGCACGCGCACACGACAGCCAACCGACGGCATGGCGTGGTCATCTTCAAGTCGGTAATCGAACAATCGAGGCAGCGGCACGGGGACCGCCACACGAACTATGCGCGGCATCTACCCAGTGTAACCGGCGCATCGTGACGGCGATCCATCCACTTGCCGTCACTTCCTCATCACCATCCGAGAAAACCCGCACAAGCTGCTGGTCTGCATAGGAAAAATTCCTTATCCACAGGGTCTGTGGATAAGTCTGTGGATGAGTCCTTGGCAAGCCTCTCTTCGGCACCGCCGGGCTCGCCTGCAGCCTAGTTGGCGAAGTTTTGACCAACCTTTCTTTGTTGTCTCAATTCAATGACTTGCGTTGAAACACAAGTGCAACAAATGCAACAACCCGGTGTCTGGGACGCAATCATGGCGAATACGCTCTGCTGTGCAAAACAGTCTTGACAGGGGCGAATTTAGGCGAACCCGACGGTATCAGTGGGTGGCAGCCGAGTGAATCGGAAAATCCCTCGAAAATCGGCGTGGCCAAGCCGCCATTTCAAGTCACGGCAAGACTGATCAATCCGGCAACGACCAGAGCAATCGACAGCACGAATGTGTAGCTAATACCAATCATGCCGAACTTCACGCATGTCATGATCCAGCCTTGGCGGTAGACGCGTTTCTGCATGAGCAGCAGATAGGTGAACATCCAGATCCAGGCCATCACCGAAAGCCAACCCAGTGGTTGAGCCAGCCAGATCCTCGTACCTGCCAAGTCAGCCAGCAGGCGCAGAGCAACAATGACCAGGATCGACAGGAAAATAAACGCATGGCTATGCAGAGCCACCAGCAAATGCTCCATATACAGGCGCCGCTTGAACAGATAAAAGAACATGAGCAAGACGGCAAAAATCGGCATCACAAGGAACAGGGTTTGTGGCAGGACAGAGATAAAACCAGCGAGTAGGCGAGCCGGGTTTTTGGTGATGCTATCGGCGTTCTCCTGCATGTGAACGACGATGTCGGTGAGCTTGTCGTTCATGCCGGCGGTTAGCCAGTCGAAGTGCAGCGGATCCTGCTTGCTCCACTTCCTGTCGAACAGATTGATTTTCAGTCCCGTGTTTTTCGATTCATTCGTTGGATCGGTCGACTTTTCTGCGCGAGCTAAAGGAGCCTTGGCATCGGGCTGAGCCAGCGTGAGCGCTTCGTCCACCGGCACCGGCCCTAATGGTTTGGTGTCACCGATCAGCGCGTCTTGATTAGGCGCGGAACCCGCGCTGATCGCGGCGTCGAGCTCCCGCTTCAGCACCTTCAGCTGTTCGGCTCCAAGCGCGCGGATCTCGCGCTCTTTATCCTCCCAATTCTGCTGCTCTCCGGACCTTCCGCTCAATGCCTGCGAAGATTTTTTCGCCCATGTGATCTGCTCATTGACGGCAGCTTTGACCTCTTCGGCTGTCTTCGCATCACTGATGCCGGGAACGATACCGAGCTCCTTCGGATCGATATTGGGCACTGCCATCTGGATTGAAAAAAACGCAAGGATCGACAGAAAGAAGAACAAGCGAAAAGGCGTGACGTAGCGTGCCCGTCGACCCACGAGATACTCGGTGGTCAGATATCCCGGTCTGAGATAGAGATCCCACAACGAACGAAAAATTCGCGAATCGACGTTGAAGACAATGTCGGCGAATTCCGACATCACCTCGGACAAGTGCCGGATCATGCCCTTCTCGGACTGACCACATGCGTAGCAATACGGACCGTGCGCTGGCGCTCCGCAGTTCGGACAGATGCGCTCCGGCGTATCAGCTACGTTTTCGGTGAAATCCGCATCAGGCGCGCGCGCGTCAGGGACAGGCGGCGGTAGCGGTGGTAGCTCGATATCGTGGCTCATCGTGCTTTCAACATGCCCTGTTCGCGCAGCCAGTCACAGGTGACGTGGACCAGATTCTGCAATGGCGTGATGTGATAGCCCAGTTCACGAATCGCCTTGGATGAGTCGACCTTCAGATGATGGCAGGTGAACGAGACCGCCTGCGGCGTCAATCTGGGCTCACGTCCGGTGACCCGACTCAAGGCATCGAGAACGCGGGCATAACCGCGAATGAATCCCGCCGGAGTCGCCTTGGCGGGTGCCTGGCGATCGAGCTCGCTGGCAATGGCCTGAATCAGGTCGAGAAAGCTCGCATGTTCGCCACCGAGCAGAAATTGCTGACCGTGCGCCGAGTAACGCCAGGCCGCAATTTCCGCGTTTGCCACTTCGCGCACATCGGCGAAGGCACCAGAACCCGGCGGCACTCCAGGCAGCTTGCCCTGATCGATCAGCAGAAACAGACTGGCCCAGTTGTGGGTATCGCCAGGCCCTAGAATGTGCGCCGGATTGAGCACAATCGTCTCGATTTTTCCTCGGTCATCGGCTTCAAGCACGAGCTCCTCAGCCATCGCCTTGGTGCGCTCATAGTTGATCCAGGATTCACGCCCGAGCCGCGACGACTGCTCGGTAAGCGTTTGCTCCTGCTGACCAAATGCGGACACCGATGAGGTATGCACCAGACGGCGCACGCCGGCGGCTTCGGCGGCAGCCAGAACATTGCGCGTGCCTTCAACATTGGTTTGGGTCTGGCGCGCGTCGTTGCCATGCCAGGTGCTGGTATCAGCGGCAATATGAAAGACGCAATCGGTCGGACGATCGAGCGCCTGGCCAAGAATAGCGGGATCCTCCAGCGAACCAACGAGCGCCCGCACGCCACGTTTGCGCAAGTTTTCTGCAGCCTTATGGCTGCGCACCACCGCACTGATGTCGACTGCATCATCGAGCAGGCGATCGAGTACATGCGCCCCAAGAAAACCGGTCGCTCCCGTCAACATGACATGCATGCTTTTCACTCCGTTTGCTGATCTTGCAGCCACACTGGCTTCGGCTCCTGCACCGAGCCTCCCGCCGACAATTGGATGTCACGCCGCTATACTCGGCGGTCGCAGGAAGCATTCCCGATGACCGCCATTCTATCCACCGACCGACCGCGGTTGGCTACCGAGTTTGAAGCCACGATCCGTCTCGCCGCACCGTTGGTGCTCGGCCAGCTCTCGGCAATCGGTATGAATCTGATTGATACCGTGCTTGCCGGTCACCTCGATGCGCATACGCTCGGTGCGGTTGCCCTCGGCAGCAATGTCTGGGTGCTGGCGATCATTACCATCATTGGCATGATGATGGCCTTGCAGCCCTCCGTCGCGCAGTTGCGCGGCGCAGGACGCGAGGACGAGATCGGCGCCGTCTTTCGCCAGGCTCTGTGGCTGGCACTGCCACTGGGCATCGGTCTCGGGTTTGCTGCGGCGTTCCTCGGCCCCCTGTTGTTCGGGATGATTGGCGTCGATGCGCGACTGGTCGCCGATGCGACCTCGTTCATGCGTGCAATCGCCTGGGGCGCACCGGCCTTGTCGGTTTTTTTCGCCCTGCGCGGCTTGACCGAAGGCATGGGCATGACCCGTCCCACCATGTACTTCAGCATGCTTGGCCTGGTGTTGCTCGGCCCGCTCGGCTACGTGCTGATGTATGGAGCATTCGGCATTCCTCGTCTCGGCGCCTTCGGTTGCGGCCTGGCCACAGCCATCGTGCTTTGGATACAGTGCGGCGCGTATGCGTTATACGTCGCGAGGCGAAAACGCTATCGCGAGCTGCACCTGCTCGCACGTTTTGATCGACCCGATCGACGCACTCTCGTCGAATTGCTCTCGATCGGCGGCCCGATCGCGGTAACCCTGCTCATGGAGGCGGGCTTGTTTGTCGCTGTCGCCTTGACCATTGGCAAGCTCGGCACCGATATCATTGCCAGTCACCAGATCGCCATCAATATTGCATCGGTCGTATTCATGATCCCTCTGGGCATTGCGATGGCGACGACGGTACGCGTCGGTTTCGCACGCGGGCGCAACAATGGACATGGCGTTCGCCAGGCGGCAGCCGTCGGCATGTTGCTGACGCTGGGCATGCAGCTCATTTCGGCAACCCTGTTGTTCACCCTGCCCGAACGCATCGCCGCGCTCTATACCCGTGATGTGGCCGTCATCACGCTGGCTGCACAACTGCTTTTATTGGCCGCGATCTTTCAACTTTCCGATGGCATCCAGGCGGCATCCAACGGTGCGTTGCGCGGCCTCAAGGACACGCGCATGCCGATGCTGATCTGCGGTTTTGCCTATTGGGCCGTCGGCATGCCGGTCGGTCTGTGGCTGGCGTTCCGCCAAGGTTATGGTGCTGCCGGCATGTGGATGGGCCTGATCGCCGGGCTCAGCGTGGCGGCCATTCTGCTGACCTCGCGTTTCTGGTCGATCGCCTTGAAATTGCCATCACACCAGGCTTGACCTTCGATACATGTCGCCGGGCGCGCATTCGGCTACCCTGATCGGCCAAACCCACGGTGGCGGAGCTCGTTCTGCCGACCGGACTGGAGTCCAAGCATGTCGACCTCCCCACCGGGCTTTTTTGTCCGCTTTCTGCGTGGCATCTGGAATACCCTGAATTTCACGCGCCGGCTCATCCTCAATGTCATTCTGGTGATCGTGTTGTGCCTGATTTTCGGCGCATTTTTTCGCTCTGCCCCGATCATCGCCGAACAGACCGCTTTGGTGCTTGATCCGCAGGGCACGGTCGTGGAGCAGTTCAGCTCCGATGCGGGCGAACGGGCGATTGCCAGTTTGACCGGCAACACGGTCAAGGAGATCCAGCTGCGCGACATTCTGCATGTCATCGATGCCGCGGGCGGCGATGCGAAAATTCCGCGCATCGTGCTCGTTCCGGATCAGATGGCGGCAGGCATTTCGACGATGCGTGAAATTGGCCAGGCTCTGGATCGGTTTCGCGCAACCGGCAAGCAAGTCATCGTTGTCTCCGAAGGCATGCAGCAAAACCAGTATTATCTGGCCGCGCATGCCGATCAGATCCTGCTCGATCCACAGGGTTCGGTTCTGCTTGAAGGCCTTGCCAACTATCGAAGTTACTACCGCGATGCACTCGACAAACTCGGCGTCGAGGTACATCTGATCCGCGTCGGCCAATACAAATCCGCCGGCGAGCCCTACATCCTCGATCATGCCTCGGATGCCGCGAAGGAGGCCGATCTCTACTGGATGGGTGGCATCTGGAACGAGTTCATCGATGAAATCGCGGCGATGCGCAAACTCAACAGCGACGCGATCAGCAATGACATCGCCCAGCTCGATATTCTGGTGTCCCAATTCAATGGCGATCTGGCCAAGCTCGCACTCGAACAGGGCCTTGTCGACAAACTCGCCACGCGCCCGCAAGCGCGCAAGCTGCTGAGTGATCTTGGCAAACCCGATGACAGCGGCGAGACCTTCCGCCAGGTCAATTGGTCGGATTATCTCGGTATTCGGGTCGCCTCAAGACTGCCCGACACACGACCCGCAGTCGCTGTCGTCGTCGCTCAAGGGG
>JBBSVJ010000157.1:0-8358 GCA_038233665.1 Lysobacterales bacterium | reverse complement strand
TGCCGAGATTGACGTTCGCCGAATCGCCGCCGACGATGAACGTCAGGCAAAACAATACGGCTGCCGAAATCAACAGGACGCTATCGCTGGGCTTCACCTCGGAATGGGGATTCATGGCCTTGAGCGTGACTCCGCAACGGTCAGCACCAGTGAGATTTTCATCAATCGAGAAGCTCCAAGACTGACTTCGCTCATATCCATCGCTGGCAAAGTGATTTCCTGCATTCGACTGGCCAAGAAATGAAAAAGGCTTGGCGAATCCGCCAAGCCTTTTTATTGATCCGGTTGCTACCTAACTCTGGCAGCACTGGTCAGCTTAATTTTTTATCAGCGACTAACCGGTGGACGATCGTCGTCACCATTGTTGTCAACGATGGCGTAGATGGCCGCGCTACCGACGATGATACCGCCGATGATCAGCGCTTTCGACGGACCGCCGCCCATGACGATAGGCAAAACGCAGGTTGCGGAAATCTCATAGATGCCGGGATCGTCGTACTTCTGCTTGCAACCGTCATCGTAAACAACGGTGGCTGAGCTTTCTTCCGACACCATCAAACGCGCTTTCTTGTGCACGCGCTGATCTGGCAGTGCGGTTGCAAATTCTCCGGGATCGCTGATCATGATCACGCCGCCATCGGTTTCCACCTTGGCCACGGTATCGTCGTTTTCGTCGCCCGAGCTTTGCGCATACAACGGCATTGAAACCAGCGCCATCGCGAGGCCGAAAACAACGGATCTAAACATGGAATGGTTCATTTGCAACTCCCGCACCAAAAATAGGCCTAGTTAGTGTAATGAATCGCGCGCGTCAAGGCAATCGATCAATGTTTGATGATTCAGCCTGCTATTTCGCGATCGCGCGTGCAGCGTCTTGAGGCTTCGCGGTCGAATCGACCGATCGATGGATGGCAAAGTCATCGAAATTGATGGCTCCGCGAATGATTTTGCCGCCACCGGCCGCTCCGGCATTGCGCAGCCAGAGATCCTGCGCCTGGCAATCACGTTCGGGCACGGTGAATTCGAGTTCCTGGCCACGCCAATCAAAGCTTCCGTCCAACCGGTCGGTCGCTGCCAGTTCGTTGCCGCTACCCTGACAGGCAATCACCCATTGCACGCCTCGATCGCTGCGCAGATCGCGCGCGCTGGCGCGAAATTCCAGGCGATAGGGTCCGGCCGAAAGCAGTAGCCAATGGTTGACAGGAATGCTGTCCACGCGACGACCGAGAAATTGCAGCGTCAACGCACTGGATCCACCCGACCCCGCGACAGCAGCGCGCTCGATGAATACCCCTGCAGAGTCACCGATGCGCCAGTCGAATCCGGCGCCGCTCGGTTGCGTCTCGAACCCGCCGTTGTAGACATTGGCCACGCGGTCCAGGCCTTCCCGGCTGAACGGGCTCACCCATCGCGCGTACGCCTCACCCCAGGCTCCCACTTTTACCAATCGATCGATCCATCGCCCCATGGTGGGCACATCCATCGCACCGTGGCGTTGCAACGCTGAAAAAATCTTCGCCAGCACGTCGATGGGAGCATCGCGCAACAAGCTATCGATAAATCCATTTTTCCAGGTCGGTTGTCGAATCAGCTCCAGCGCCAGCGCGTCGGCAAATTCCTCGTTGGCGGAGAGCTCGATTAGCGCGGGGAAAAGCCGCGTGTTCTGACTCGGCCACACGCGCAATATTTGATCGATACTCTTCAACGCCTCAGCGTAATGGCCTTGCGCGAGCTGGTCACCGGCCAGCCAGGCACGTGGAGCCAGCGCTTGCGGCACACGGCGCAAGGCAATACGCGACAACACTTGGGTAGTCGCGGTGTCGCCCTGCATCCTCGCCGCCTCACTGAGCAGGACAAACCCCTGCCCGCTCAAGGGCTCGTGGCGCAATAGTGCACGCGTCGTTACTGCTGCGGCAGCCGGCTCAGCCTGTTTAAGCTGTGCTTGCGCGCGGGCTAGCAAGGCTTGCGGATTAGCCGCGTTCCATGTCGACGCCTGGTTTGGATGATCCGCGCCGAGGTGATCCGACATGCCAACCACAACGACGCGCCAAGCCACAACAACCGCCAATGGAATCATCACGGCAACGGCCAGCCAGCGCGTCGCGACTTTCATTGGGACGGCGACACTTCGATACGCGTGATTTTCCAGCGGCCGTCCTGCCAGGCCATGTTGAGCTTGAAGCGGCCGGTCTCGGCGGTATTGCGCGTTGCATCCACGTGGTAGACCGCCTGCAAGTCGACCTCCGAATGGGTGACTCGCCAAGTCGGTGGATCCAGCGCAAAACTGTCGATTTCGGCCTGCCCGTTACGCGCCCACAGTGCGCTGCGCTCGCGTGCAACCGTTTGCAGACCCTGAGCATCGTCCCATGCGGGCGCGCGCGCTTGCTGATCACGAAAGTAGTCGACCATGGTTCGGACGCGCTCACGCGCGAGCTCGAATCGAGCGAGGGTTTCGCGGCTCAATTCCTCAGGCGTTGGTTGGGCTATCTGTTCGGGTGGATTGGTGACCTCTGGCTTGTCCGCTCGGGCAGCCGATGAATCCGCAACATTTTCATGTTGGTCGCGTGGCGAGTCCGTCGGCTTGAGCACGGCGATGGAGTCTGCCGGCGGCACCAATTTTGGCGTCAGTTGGCTGGGTTTGACGATCGCAGCGGTTGGTTGTTCGGGGCTCGCTCGCGCAATAGCGACTTTCGATGGCCCCAGCATCGGCGAAATCGCCGGCGCGGGCGAATGCTTGCGGGCCGTCGACTGCGTTGCGTTTTGCGGCTTGTTAGAAGTAATCGTCGACGGAGAGGCAACCGTATCAGCACTATGCGTAACCGACGGCGAGGCGCTTGTCGCGTTCGCATTCGCGCGCGCTGCGGATGCGAGTCGTATGGCTGGTTCGATGATCTCGGCAACATCGCTTGCCGCATTGCCGATCGGTCGTTTGCGGCTGACACTCTTGATCGGCTCGTCCGTGGGCGAATCAATGTTACTTGGGGACGCCACTGAAGACACGGTCGATGCCGCGACGTTTTCAACAACATCGACCGCTCGGTTGCCAGCGCGATGGGGCGCATCGCGCCGCTCTGCGTCCATCGTCCTCTGCGCCGAAGGGACAATAGGTTTGAGTCTGTGCGTTTCGATCAACCCCGACGAGGTCGCAACTTCAGCGGCAGGGTTCTGCTCGGCGATCGGCACCGATATCTGCGACTTGCCCGGCGAGCGATCGGCCTCAAAGGGCACTCGGGGTCGAATCGAGGAGCGCGAATTGACTGTTTGCGAAGCCAGCGCATCCGGATCCACGCGATCCTGACGGGTCGCGGCAAGATAGAAAAGACCAACGAACACCAGCAACAAGCTGCCGATGGCTGCACGCCGCAGCCAATGCGGCCGAGTTTGATCAATCGGTGCGGCGCTCCAGGCGGGGGTCTGGATGAGAACGGCCTTGGCATCACTATTGTCAGCAGACGGGTCGGCTGACAAGCGCGTCTGGTCGTATTTCGCGCGCGATGCCTCGTTGCGCAATTGCTGCCAGGCCCAGTTGACCTTGGTGGCCAGCACGGCCTCCCAATCTTCACCGCGCCGATCCGGATGCAACCAGCGTTGCAACCAGATGTGGTGCTGCCGAATCAGACTTGAGTCCGCATCCGACTTCAAGCCAAGGACACGATAAGCGTCAGTTCCTGGCTCGAACAACACCTGGTGAAGATAGAAACGTACCGCCTCGACGATGGTGTCTTCGTACTCCGAAAATCGTACGGCCGCTTTTTCGAGTTGCGGCTGCATGGCCGAAGCCAGCTGCAGTGCGTCACCGATATTCTCGGGCAGAGGCCGGTCACGCAGCGTGAAGCGTTGAATCGGCGCCTGGTGCAGCGCGAGCGCCAGTTCCAGTGCATCCACGCTCATCAGCGACCCTTGCGATCAAGCAGTTTCTGAGAGCCTCCATAGGAGTAATAGCCCTCGTACTCATACCCGTAGCCGCTGGCCTTGGCATCGTACTGGGTCAGCAGGCAGCCAATCAGTCGCGCGCGCGTCGCGCGCAAGCGCTTGATCGCCGCCTGAGCGGAACTGACCTTTGAGGATCCGGAACGCACGATCAACAAGGTACCGCCGGCCGCATTGGCCAGAATCGGCGCATCGGCAATACCCAATACCGGCGGACCGTCGATGATGATCTGGTCGTATTTCTGCGATGCAATCAACAACAACGAGACAAGGCGCGAACCGGCCAACAATTCGGTCGGGCTTGGCGGCAACGGGCCGGAGAGAATGACGTCGAGATTTTTGTCATCGGTCTTGGTGACGGCCTGATCGAGGCTTTTCGCGCCCGACAACAGACTGCTCAGTCCATCAACGGAAGTCAGACCCATGGCGCGTCCGATGGACGGATTGCGCAGGTCTCCTTCAATCAGCAAAACGCGTTTGCCCAGATGGACAAAGTTCTGCGCCAGCGTGATGGCCGATGTGGATTTACCTTCACTAGCGGCGGGGCTGGTAATCAACAACACCTTGGGTACGCCGCTATCCGTCGCGAATTGCAGGGCCGTGCGCACCGATCGGTAACTTTCCGAGAATGCCGAGCGCGGATCTGCGAGTGCTTCGCGCGGAGTTTGCTTGGTCAACTTCGGAATAATGCCGAGCACCGGCAACTTCAGATGCTGCTCGATATCCTGCGGCGATTTCAGGCTGTCATCAATATATTCCAGCAGCAAGGCGATCATCACGCCGAGCATCGCACCGAGCAGCAAACCGAGCATGAGGTTGCGCGACAGACTCGGCGCAAAGCGCGACATCGGCACTTCAGCACGATCGACAATCGAAATATTGCTCTGCTTGACGCCGCCGGCCATGCCGACTTCCTTGTAACGCTGCAGCAAGGCGTTATAGAGCTGGCGGTTGGTATCCACGTCACGCTTGAGGATGTTGTACTGGATACTTGTGCGATCAGCTTCGAGAGTCTTCTTGCGCAACTCGTCAAGCTGGGTTTCGAGCATCTTTTCCTGACCGAGCGCAGCATCGTATTCGGCCTTGACCGAGGAACGAATATTTTTCAGCTCATTGGTGATTTGCTTGGTTGATTCATCAATCTGGCCTTTCAGCGACAGCATTTCCGGATAGTCCGGCTTGAAGGTCTGCAGCTTCTGCTGATACTGGCCCTGAAGCGTGGCGCGCTGCTGCTGCAAGGTCCGCAGGATGGAATCAGCCAGCATGTCCGAGGGCAGTGCCGCTCCGCTGACCTTGGCCGCCTCCGTCCAACGTGCCTCTGCCCGAATACGCTGATCTTGCGCTTTGGCCAGCGAGGCATTCAGATCCGCCAGGTTCTGACCGACCAAGGACGTGCCATCGGCGTTCGGCACGATGTTTTCTTTCTGCGCAAACGTCACCAGCGAACGCTCGGATTCCTCAAGGCGTGATTTGAGCTGGGCGAGCTGATCTTCGAGATACTTCTTCGCATACGAGGAAGCGCCGAACTGTCGATCCATGCTTGCGGCGATAAAACCATCAGCCAGCGCATTGGCGACCTTGGCGGAGAACGCCGGCAGCATGCTGTCGTAGCTGACGCGGACCAGATGCGAGTTGCGAACGGGGTCAACGGATACGCCACCCTGAATCAGTCCGGTGGCGCTGCGAAGCTCCCGCAAGGCATTTTTTGCCGCGCCCTGGGCATCCATCTGAGTCGACTCTGCAGCGCTGCTTGACGGCGTTGCCACCATCGGTGCAACCGGTTTCTCCTTGATGCGAGAATTCGGGTTGAGCAGCTCACCCAATCGCTCGGTCCAGCTCGGTGGCTGTAGTTGCTGGAAGATATTGCTGCCTGGGAGACGCAAATCCTCCGCGACGCGTTCGGCAAGTGAGCGACTTTGCAGCAGCTCATACTGGGTCTGATTGAAATCCGGATCCCAACCGCCTTGCATCGGGGTAATGCCCTGCACCTGCATCACCTGCATGGTGTCGGTATCAATCTGCATGACCACCGTGGCCCGAAAGGTCGGCGGCGTCAGCAAGGTGCGGACCAAGGCGATGCCCGCGACCAAGGCGATCACGCCAATGATCAACCAGCGTCGCTTGACCAGCATGCGCCAGTAGGCGAGTAAGTCGATCTCATCGTCGGCATCTTGATTACCACCATCAACCGAGGTGGTCAGAACCGAGTGCGATTCCGACTGAACGGGCATGCGCCGATCGACGCCATCCGGCCCGTAGCGCCTATCAACCGGTAACTGATTGCCGTTGCCACCCGGCGCTGCTGGAAGGTTTTCAGATTCCATGGAAGATCACGTTCCCTCGTTGTTCGAATCTTCCGCTCAGAGCAGGAAGAACAGGCCCAAAGCGGGCACCGTCTTGATGAAATTCTGGAAAGCGGATTTGCGGGTCGAATTGGAGACAACCACAATATCGTCACCATAAACCTGCGGATCCTCAGCAGTCCCCTGGCTGATTGCCTCCATGTCGAAGACCGCCGCCATCTTCTTGCCGTCCACCTTGCGAAACACAATCACGCTGGACTGTTCGGCGAGATCATCAAAACCGCCGCCGATGGCGACGGCTTGAAGCAGGGTGGTCGTGCCAGTCAGCGGATAGATCCCGGGCTTCTTGAAAGAACCCTGCAGAGTCAGGCGCTGGCTCGTGTACTCCTTGACGAAAACCGTGACCTGCGGGTTTTGCAAGTAGGTTTTCTCAAGGCTCAGACCGATCATTTTTTCTAGCTCGGGGATGGTCTTGCCACCGGCCTGGATTCCACCGATCAGAGGCAGGGATATCTGGCCGTTGGAGTTGACGCGCACGGTGCGGTTCAAATCCGGCACGCCGAAAACGGTGATCTCGAGCAGATCCTGAGCGCCCAGGCGATAGTCGGTGCCGCCCTCGTATGCACCCGTCGCAGAAGTGGTATCCGGTGGCGGCAGCGGGCTCCCCGTGGTGGGCGTTACCCGCGTCGACGGGCCAGAAGAACAGGCCGCCAAAACGAACAACACCAGGAAACACGCAACATTTCGCGACAACAACCACTTCATTTGCTTATACCGCAGCATGGGATTCTCTATTGTGCGCCAATCAGGCGTTTCCAGAAACCGCCTGCAGGCTTGCCCTTGGTGGATTGGGGCAAGGGCGGCAGCGTATCGACCGGTTTGTTCTCGACAATACCTTGCGGACGCGTTGTGACCATATGAATGGCCTCGGCATCGCCAACCCGCTTGGCCGCTGCATCGCGACCTTGCGCAAGGATCGGCGGTCGCCGTTGCGGATGATGGGCATCGGTCGCCAGGATATGTACGCAGCCCTCATCGAGCATGCGTTCCGACCAATACAGCGCACGCTTGCCAAATCGGCCGGCGACGCTGGCGGCGGTCAACTGCATCCACACACCGCGCTCAACGAGACGCTGGAAGATCGGATAGTTGTCCTCGATCCAGCTCAATCGCTCGGGGTGGGTAATGACGGGCACATAGCCTGCCGTCATCAACTCGAATACCGATTCCTCGAAACGCGGTGGCGCGACGTGATGCGGCGGCTCCAGCAGCAGATAGCGTGATCCAGCGAGCGTCGGAATACGCCCTTGCTTGATCGACGCCGACAAACCTGGCTCAAGATGCACATCGGCACCCACCACCAGACGCAAAGGTATATCCCGCTGATCGAGCTCCGCCTGCAAGGCACGCACGCCAGCCTCGATACCCGCCGCCGTGTTCTCGTAAAGGCCCGGATAGATATGCGGCGTACACGCCAAGGTATGCACACCATCCGCCACTGACAATCGCGCCATCTCCAGCGACATGTCGAGATCCACCGATCCATCATCAATACCGGGCAAAAGATGGCAATGCAGATCGAACATACGCGTGGATTCAACGAGATACGGTCTAGGAGTTTAGCAAGAAGCGCGCCAACGAGCAGCTGAGTCGCGTATCCCTCCAAGGTTCGATCTGCATTAAATGCTTCTGATCGGAGTGAACAAAAGTGTCAGCGCGCAGTAGTCACCCAGCAAAGCGCTCCGCCCCCCACTCGTCATCCCAGCGCAGGCAGGGACCCAGTCGAAATGTCGTACTAAGCACCCAACCACGACTCTTCTACGCATCAGCGCGGCCACACAATCAAAAACAAAGGCACTGGACCCCTGCCTTCGCAGGGGCGACGAGTAAGGGAGCCCTGCCTACGCAGCGGAGACGAGGGATGGGGTCTGAGGGTTGGGTGAGTTGCCGCAATCGTTGCCGGCAAGATCGTCAGCGCGCAGCGGTAACACACGAGCGCGCAATTCTCCCCCGCTCGTCATCCCTGCGAAGGCAGGGACCCAGTACAAAAAGCGTGCGAAGCACACAATCACGGCTCTTCGACGGGTCAACGCGTGTGCACAATCAAAAGAAAAGGCGCTGGACC
>JBBSVJ010000156.1:0-8514 GCA_038233665.1 Lysobacterales bacterium | reverse complement strand
GTCTACATGTGGGCAGGTGCGCACCATTTGATGTTCACTGCGCTGCCAGATTGGGTGCAGTCGGTTGGCATGGCGTTCTCGCTGGTGCTGCTGATGCCAAGCTGGGGCTCGGCCGCGAATGGTCTTATGACCTTCCAGGGATCCTGGCACAAGTTGAAAACCGACCCCGCTGTGAAGTTCATGGTGATGGCGCTGGTGTTCTATGCCGCATCGACTTTCGAAGGCTCGATGATGGCGATCAAGTCGGTCAACTCGATCTCGCATTACACCGATTGGACGGTCGCCCACGTGCATTCGGGCTCGATCGGCTGGGTCGCGATGATCACCATCGGGTCGCTCTACGCGATGGCACCACGAGCGCTTGGCCAGCCAGCGATGTATTCGAATCGCGGCATGGAAGTGCATTTCTGGTTGCACATGATCGGCCTGCTGCTCTACATCATCGCGATGTGGCTGGCCGGCGTCACCGAGGGCATGATGTGGCGCGCCACGAGTGCCGATGGCACGCTGACCTACAGCTTTCTTGAGAGCCTGATCGCGATCAAGCCGTTCTACATTATCCGCGCCTTGGGTGGTCTGCTCGTGGTCTCGGGGATGGTCGTCATGGCATGGAATCTCTGGCACACCGCGGCCGATGCGCGCGCCCACTTGATCAAGCCGATTCCCGTACCCATTCCCGAACCCGTAGCGCACCAGGTTCCGGCTCCGCTGCCCGCGTATTCCTGAGGAGATCGATATGGCAAGTGGCTATAAATATATCGAGACGATCGAAAAGCATGCCGGCCTTCTTGGTATCTGTATCGCGGTCATGGTTTCGATTGGCGGATTGGCTGAGATAACGCCTCTTTTCATGAAAGCGCACTCGATGGAAGCGCCGGTAGGCGTCAAGCCTTACGACGCGCTACGTCTGGCCGGAAGAGACCTCTACGTGCGCGAAGGCTGCTATCTGTGTCATTCGCAAATGATTCGCGCACAGCGCTTCGAGGTGCAGCGTTACGGCGAACACTCGGTGGCCAGTGAATCGGTGTATGACCGCCCGCATCAATGGGGTTCGAAACGCACCGGCCCGGATCTTGCGCGCGTTGGCGGAAAATACTCCGATGAGTGGCAGCGTGCCCATTTGCTCGCGCCACGTAATCTCGTGCCGGAATCCAACATGCCCAACTACCCGTGGCTGATGGCTGCGTCGATCGACGGCGCTGACATGCAGGCGCGTATGCGTACCTTGCGTAGCCTCGGCGATCCCTATACCGATGCTGATATTGCCGGTGCGCCGGAGGCAGTCAAGGGCAAAACCGAACTCGATGCGATGGTTGCCTATTTGCAAGGCTTGGGCGTTCTCAACGTGGATCGCACGGCGCCGCCTACAGCGACAGCCACGCCGGTCGCATCGGGCCAGCCATGAGTCCGCTGTGGGGTCAGATGGCCGGTGCGATCACCATCGTCTTGCTGGTGGTGTTCATCGGTATCTGGATCTGGGCGTGGCGGCCGTGGCACAAGAAATCATTCGACAAGATGGCGCAGATTCCAATGCAGGATAAAGACGCGTCACCAGAGAACAGCGAGAGCGAGGACATCAAGCAATGAGCACAGTCTGGTCGATATGGGTCATGGTTCTGGTGGTGTTCAATCTCGGCGTGACCTTGTTCCTTTTTCTCTGGGGGCAGCGCGTTCACATTCCGCTGCAAGCCGACGGCACCACCGGACACGTCTGGGCGCACGGTACGATTCGTGAAAGCGTACGCAAGCTGCCGTCATGGTGGGTGTGGTTTTCCGCTTCGATGTTCGTCGCAGGCATCAGCTACCTGATCCTCTATCCTGGGTTTGGTGCGAACAAGGGTGTGCTCGGATGGACGTCGCAGGGCGAACTGGATCGCGATATCGCCAGTAACGAGGTGAAGCTTGAGCCGATGATGAAGCGGCTCAGCACGCGATCGGTTGAGCAGTTGGCGAGCGATCCGGAAGTCATCGATTTTGGCCATCGACTGTTTCTCGACAACTGCTCCGCCTGCCATGGCCGAGAGGCCAAGGGAAATCCGTTGATTGGTGCTCCAAGCCTTTCAAGCGGTGGCTGGATGTACGGCGGCGAAGGCAGTCACTTGCTGACCAGCATCCTTGACGGACGAGGCGGGCAAATGCCGCCGTTCGAAGCCACCTTCGACGCAGCGGCTATCAATAATCTGAGCAACTACGTGTTGAGTCTTTCAGGCGCCGAGCACGATGCAAAGTTGGCCGCGCTGGGCAAACCTCAGTTCGCTGTCTGCAGCGCTTGTCACGGCATGGAGGGCAAGGGTAATCCGGCACTCGGCGCACCCAATCTGACTGACACGATCTGGGTCCACGGTGGTGATGAAAAAACCATTGCCGCCACCATCAGCCATGGTCGTAGTGGCGTTATGCCGAGCTGGCGACCACGCCTAGGAGAGGAGCGCGCGCGCGCGGTCGCTGCGTGGGTTTTCGCCAATGCGCAAGGTGTGGCAAACGAGAAAAAGTGACGTGAGCGGAAACGGTAATCACTGGTATCAGCAGCCGATAGCTTGGCTAGGTATTGTGATATTCGTCGCTTCGCTGGCCGGGTGTGTGCATTTGATCGTGCTGGCCGCGACGCATGAAGATCCGCCCATACCGACGGCCGATAAGGATATCTCGTTCAGGATTCCGGCGACGCGTGATCCGCCTGAGGCGCCGACGCCAGTCAAGAAAGAGCCATGAGCGCCGCAGCCAACCAGTGTTGGCATTGTTCGGAAATATTGCCGGCAAGCGGGGTTGTGTATGCGCAGGTGGCCGGTCGCAAGCGCGCAATGTGTTGCCAGGGTTGTCAGGCGGCAGCGGAGTGGATCGAGCAACTCGGTCTTGGTGACTACTACCGGCTGCGCACCCATCCGGCACAGAAGCCAGATGCGTCAATCGCTGATGCAAAGACCGGCGAGGCTTGGCAACGCGTCGAGATTTCGCGCCACATCATTCGCGATCTCGGTGATCATCGACGCGAGATGATGCTGCTTGTGGAGGGCGTGCGTTGTGCCGGTTGCGTGTGGCTGATCGAACGTGCGCTGACGAGTTTGCCCGGCGTACAAAGTGTTCAGGTCAATGCGGCAGCGCGTCGTGCTCGGGTGATCTGGGATGAGCGCGAATCCACCTTGGTGGCGATTTTGCAGACCTTGTCGCGGGCCGGCTATCAAGCCATGCCACTGGATGCGAAGGCGCTCGATGATGTGCGACGGCGTGAATCGCGCGACGCGCTCAAGCGCCTGTTGGTCGCCGGATTCGGTGCCATGCAGGCGATGATGTTTGCTGCGGTGCTTTACCTCGGCGCCTTGCAGGAAAATGATGCCTCCACGCGCGATCTGTTCCGCTGGCTCGGCTTTCTCGTGGCCACGCCGGTGGTGCTGTATTCGGCACGCCCTTTCTTTGCCGGTGCCTTGCGCTCGCTCAAGGCGCGTCAGCTGGGTATGGATGTGCCGGTGGCGATAGCCATTGCGGCGATCTATCTGGCCAGTTTGTTCGAAGCGTGGCGTCGCGCGGGAGAGGTGTATTTCGAATCCGTTTCGATGTTCGTTTTTTTTCTGCTCACCGGCCGCTACCTCGAAATGCGCGCACGTCATCGTGCCGGTGATCTGACTGATGCACTGGCACGTCTGACACCTACTTTTGCGGATCGCCGTCTTGATGATGGCAGCGTCGAACGCGTCGGCGTGCATGAGCTCGTTCGCGACGACCGCGTACATATCGGTGAAGGCGGCGTAATCCCGGTAGATGGTGAGTTGCTCAGTGCTCGTTGTCGCGTCGATGAATCTTTGCTCAGTGGCGAGTCGGCGGCGCTGGAGAAGAATCGCGGTGATGACCTGATCGCTGGCAGCGTGCTTGTCGACGGGCCGGCCCAGATGCGTGTCGAACGCGTCGGCAGTGAAACCGTGCTGGCCAGCATTGCCGCCTTGGTTGAGCGCGCGCAGGCCGAGCGGCCGAAACTCGCCCGTGCGGGTGACCGCGCGGCGTCGCGCTTCGTCGCCCGCGTGTTGGGCTTCACTGTGCTGACATTTATACTCTGGCTGTGGTTTGATCCCACGCGTGCGTTTGCGGCGGCGGTTGCGGTACTGGTGGTTTCCTGTCCTTGCGCATTTGCGCTGGCCGTGCCGGCGGCGATCACGCGGACCCTCGCGGTGCTGGCCAGACGCGGTGTTCTCGTTGTGCAGCCGGATGCGATCGAGGAGCTGGCCGAAGCGACGCATGTTGTTTTCGACAAGACCGGTACCTTGACCGAGGCCGAATTGACCCTTGGTGAAATCCATGTTTTCGACGGTCATTCGCGAGCATCGGTATTGCGACAAGCGGCGATGATGGCGCGTGAGAGCCGCCATCCCGCGGCGCGCGCGATTGCGGCTGGATGTGCTGACTACGCACTCGACGCGCCGCCGCAACTCGACATCGCCGCACAAGCGGGATTGGGTATCAGTGCGACTATCGATGGGCGTTGCATGCGTCTCGGCCGTGCCGATTTCGCACTCGGTGAGAACGCCTGCGCCAAGCGTTTCGAAGACGCCATCGTATTGGCTGATGATGCCGGTCCGATTGTCGCGTTTCGGCTGAAAGAGACGCTGCGCCAGGGTGCGCTGGAAGCCGTTGAGGCACTCAAGGCACAAGGCCTGCAGCTTTCGATTTGCAGCGGCGATGCGGCGTCGAAGGTTGCCGCCATTGCCGCTCGACTTGGCATCGAGCAATGGCGTGCGCGGCAAATGCCTGCTGACAAACTGGCATGGTTGGGTGAATTGCGCGCGTCTGGTGCGCGAGTAATTGCTGTGGGTGACGGGATCAACGATGCACCGGTGCTCGCCGGCGCGGATGTCTCGATTGCGATGGTCGGTGGGGCTGAGTTGGCCCAAGCCAGCAGTGATGTCGTCCTCGCCGGTGAACGCCTCGATACGTTGGCGCCTGCGCGAATGCTTGCACGTCAGGCAATGCAGATCCTGCATCAGAACACGCGCTGGGCCTTGGCCTACAACCTGTGCGTGATACCACTGGCCGCGCTGGGCTTTGTGCCACCCTGGCTGGCGGCATTGGGAATGTCCTTGAGTTCCCTAGGAGTCGTTCTGAATGCTTTGCGGATTGGTGCAGAAACATCCATCTCCATTAACCCCGGCACCCTCACCGTTGCACAGCCGCGGACGCAAAGCCCATGAATATTCTTCTGATCATGGTGCCGTTGTCGATCGTGCTGCTGATTGGTGCCGCGATCGCATTTTTCTGGGCAGTCGAACACGATCAGTTCGACGATATGGACACGCCTGCACTATTGCCGATGACTGACTTGCCGCCCGAAGACTCAACGGAAACGGATGACGATGCGTGCAAGGATTCCGAATCAATGGAAAAAGAGTAATTGCTCACACGCGTAATGCTTGGGCAAGCAAGAACTTACGTTCATGGGTCAACTGGGTTTTCGACGACCGAGCGGATCCAGATGTCGAGTGGATTCATGGGTCTGTCGCAGTCGATTTGCATGGGCGGCGAGTAAGTCGCCGCGGGTAATAAAGCCAACCATCCGATGTGGCGCTGAGCCGCTTACTACGACAAGCCGCCCGACGTTCGCCTCAACCATGTGATCAGCCGCTTCGCGTGCGGAGTGGTGCTCCTTGACCATCAATGGTGGGCGAGTGAGCAGCTTGCTGATCGTGTCGCTGTCGTTGTGTGAGGGATCCAGCAATACCCGGCGGGTCAATACGCCGAGCAATCGGTCTTGATCATCAAGCACGGGAAAACCCTGATGGTGAGCCTCGGCCGTGTCGCTGCCGAGCAACCAGTCGCGTGTTTCTTTGACACTTTGTGCGCCGCGCAAGCTGATGACGTCGCGGCTGCAAATTGCACCCACGTTGATGCTGTCGAGGTAGTCCGCCGTGTAATCCGAGGGCACTCGCACACCGCGCCGGGCGATTTTTTCGGTCATTATCGTATGGCGCATGAGCAAGCCCGAGACCAGATAAGCCACCGCACAGGCCGCAAGTAATGGCAGCAGACCATTCGGTTGCTGGGTGGTCTCGAAAGCGAACACCACCGAGGTCAGAAACGCCCGCGAAGCGCCGGCGAACAGCGCGGCCATGCCAACCAGTGCGGCAACTCGCGGATCCACCTGCAATTCGGGCAACCAGGTTGCCAAGGCGAGGCCGGCAACGCCACCCAGCGCGCCACCAATGGTGAACAACGGCGCCAGCGTGCCACCGGACGTGCCGCTGCCGAGTGCCACTGACCACGAGATCAATTTGAGCAGACCCAGCAAGGCCATCGCCGCGAGGCCGAGATGACCGCTGATGAGTTCACTGATATTCGTATAGCCAACACCTAGCGTCTCTGGCATCACATAGCCGACCGAGCCGACCACGAGACCGCCCAGTGCGGGCCACCACATCCAGTGGATCGGCAGCTTCTCGAATCCGTCCTCAATCAGGTAGGTCAGGCGCGTGACCAGCACGCTGATCGCGCCAACAACGCCGCCCAGAACTGCATAGCTCGCAAGCGCGGGCAGGGTGGTGATGGGAATATCCGGCATGGCAAAAACCGCCGCACCGCCCTCGATGGCAAAGCGCAAACCGGCTGCAGTCGCAGCGGCGAGTGCCACCGGAATCAGCGAGCGTGCACGCCGCTCAAACAGCAGCAGTTCGATAGCCAGCAGTACCGACGCAATCGGCGCTCCGAAGATTGCCGCCATACCTGCCGCCGCGCCGGCGGCGAGCAGGGTCTTGCGCTCGTCTGCGGTGACATGCAGCAACTGCCCGATCAGTGATCCCAACGCACCGCCGGTGGCAATGATCGGACCTTCGGCACCGAACGGGCCGCCGGTACCGATCGCAACCGCCGAGGAAACCGGTTTGAGCCAGGTAATTCGCGCAGGAATACGACTCTCGTTGCGCAGTATCTGCTCCATCGCTTCAGGGATGCCATGACCGCGAATCGCCCGCGAACCCCAGCGCGCCATCACGCCGACGATCAATCCGCCCAGAGCCGGAATCACGATGACCCAAGCGCCGCGCTGATGATTGACCGGGTCAACGAAAGCCGAACTGAGCTCGCTGTAGAAAACCAGATTGGTGATCAAGCCGATCAGCGCAACCAATGCCTGTGCAATCAGCGTGGCCAGCCCGCCTAGGATGACGGCAAGGGCGGCGATCAGCAGCACGCGTCGATCCAGTGGCCGGAACTGACGAGGCATCTGCGCTTCGTCAAGACTGGCGTCAAGCGAAGGTGCCAACGGCACTGAGGCCCGGGTGTGAGAATCGTCAAATGGGCTGGGCATGGGTGTTTTTTGATTGACCGAGCCGGACAATGCTACGCGGATAGACCCGTTGTAGCTGGCTGAAACCTGAACAAGGGACGCATTTGCAACTGGCAGCCGATTTTTGCCGAGCGAGAGTTTGTCGCGCAGCCATCGCGAATCTTGTTGAAAATGCGAGGTTATTCCGCCGCAATGGCTGTCAGATGCATGCAGAGCCGGAGGCGTGTCTGCACAATGCATAGCTATCGACGCATGATTGGAGTCTGCATGCCACACCGTTTGACGCTCATTTTTTTGCTGGCGGTCTCGGCGCTCAGCGCTCCGACTCGCGCCCAGTCGGTTTTTACCATTCCACTTTCCCATCCGGAAAACGGACTGTATCTGCCGAATATCCAGAACAGCTACCAAGCGGTCGATTGGCAAAACCTCGATGTGCTGTGTATTCCCGCGGCGCACTACAAATTCGTCAATATCGGTAATCTTCCACAGCGCAGCTTGGGCCACCCACTGATTATCACCAACTGTGGCGGACAAATTCGGGTCGGCGCACTCGGGCATTACTATTTGCTCCGCTTGGCTGGAGGTTCGCACTGGAAACTGACCGGCCGCTACGTGGCGGGTCTCAGTGGCGACAGCAGCTTTACCGGGCATGCCGGGGGCAACTATGCGCATTCGGCAGGTCGATACGGAATCCTCGTCGACGATGAGTCCATCGCCGAAGGTCCCAGCGGCGTGAGTATCACCGATGGTGCGACTGATTTTGAGATCGAATTTATCGAGGTTGCACGGGTCGGCTTCGCTGGCATGTCAATCAAGACGGATGGCGATGCGTCAGCAACCATGAGTAACGTGCGTATCCACGACACCTATGTTCACGACACCGGATCGGAAGGCTTTTACATCGGCAGTACCCAGGCGCAGCCGCAACATGCGATCGTCGGTATCCGTTTTTACAACAATCGCGTGCTGCGCACCGGTACCGAAATGTTCCAGCTGGGTCAGATCGGCGCCGATTGCGAGGTCTTCAACAATGTGTTTCTGCTCGGCGCGCTGGATTGGAAGCATCCCTTCCAGGCGTACCCGGACAATGCCACGCAGTTGGGACCGCGCTTCGGCAATTTTTCTTTCCACAACAATATAGTCATCGGCGCGGGCGCCAGTTGGATCAACTTTCTGGGATCTGAAATTCCCGGTGATCCGCATAGTGCTGGCGATCTGGTGACGGTCAACGACAACTATTATTCCCACTC
>JBBSVJ010000155.1:0-8531 GCA_038233665.1 Lysobacterales bacterium | reverse complement strand
GGCGAACCCCGGAGCAGGCTCGCGCACCTGGAGCACAGGGACTGTGCGTAAGGCGCGAGTGTGGGGGTGGCCTTCTCTTGGCCTACGTTCTCTTGGCCACGCAAGAGAAGGTAGGACGCTCGCCATGGATGGCGAGTGGAACCCGACAGGATGTCTCCTCACGGAGGCCGAGGAAACGCAACCCAAGCAAAGTCACTGGACCCCTGCCTACGCAGGGGCGACGAAAGGTGGGAGGCGAGTGAAACCTCGACAAGGATGCCGCGCTCCGAAGGAGCCTGCTTTAAAAGAGAACGCTAACTGGCCGCCTGCCTCATCGAAGCCGAGGTTATCCAGAGTCTGTCGAAGGGCAGGGGCGATGGAGGATATTTTTTTAAGTAAAAAGAAAATACTGGGAGGAGTTCGATGACTCTCGCCGAACTCAGCCTCAAACGGCCGGTCACGGCCATCATGTTTTTCGTCTCGATGACGGTCATCGGATTGCTCGCGGCATTCCGTTTGCCGCTTGAGTACATGCCGGATATCGAGGCTCCATTCCTTTTCATCAATTTGCCATATCCGGGTTCCACGCCGGCGGAAATTGAACGCACCATCGTTCGGCCGGTCGAGGAAGCCTTGTCGACATTGACCGGTATCCAGTCGATGAATTCGCAGTCGCTGGCGGACGGCGGCCAGTTGTTCCTGGAGTTCAAGTGGGGCCAGAACGTAGCTACCAAGGCGGTCGAGGCGCGCGACAAGATCGATGGCATTCGTGCCGACTTGCCGGATGATTTGCAGCGGTTTTTCGTGCTCAAGTTCTCAACTTCCGATCAGCCGGTGATGCAGTTGCGCATCTCAAGCGATGGGGATCTCTCGAACTCCTACGAGTTGCTCGATCGCAAACTGAAGCGGCCGCTGGAGCGATTGCCTGGTGTCGCCAAGGTATCGATTGAGGGGGTCGCGCCGCCGGAGGTGCAGATCGAGCTGTCGTCGGATCGACTCAGCGCGCACAACATCAATCTCAATGACCTTGCACGTGTCCTGCGCGAGGCGAATTTCTCCACCTCAGCCGGTCAGATTCATGATGGTGGCATGCGCTATCGCGTGCAGCCGCTCGGTGAGTGGCGCTCGCTCGATGAGATCCGAAACCTTGTACTCGACGAAAGCGGCTTGCGACTCGGCGATATCGCCGATGTGCAGTTGCGTCCAGCGATTCTCGATTACGAGCGACGTCTTGATCAACGTCCTGCCGTTGCGGTCGATATCAGTCGCGAGCGCAGCGCGAATCTTGTTGAAGTCGGTCGTGCGGTACTGGCCGAAGTCGACAAGATTTCGCGCGAACCCGAGATGAAAGGCCTGACGCTGTATTTTCTGCAGAACCAGGCCAAGGGTGTCACCGATTCGCTGCGCGAGCTTGGCAAAGCGGGTCTTGAAGGCACGGTGTTGTCAGTGCTGGTGCTGTTTTTCTTTTTGCGCGACTGGCGCGCGACGGCGATGGTCTCGTTGGCGATTCCGATCTGCTTTGTGATGACCCTCGGCTGCATGTATTTCTTCGGCATCAGCCTCAATATTCTCTCGATGATGGGTCTGTTGCTGGCTGTCGGCATGCTCGTCGACAACGCGGTGGTCGCCGTCGAAAGCATCTATCAATATCGTGAACGCTTTCCCGATCGCCCGTGGTACGCCGCCGTCGAGGGGACACGTGTCGTGGGCGCGGCAATCACCGCCGGAACCATGACCAGCATCATCGTGTTTCTGCCGAATGTATTCGGCGAGCGCACACCGATTGCGATCTATCTGACCCAGGTTGCGGTATCGATGGCCATCGCGCACGTTGCGTCCTGGTTGGTTGCGATCAGCCTGATTCCGATGCTTGCCTCGAAACTGCCTTCACCGAAATTCATCGGAGCTGAGAATGCGATCACCCGCTTGCAGCGGCGTTATGGACGCTTTATCGATTGGACCTTGAGACACCGGCGCAAGACCATGCTCGGATTGCTCGGTCTGTTGCTGCTAAGCATCATTCCGATGACCCAGACCAAGACGGACATGTTTCCCTCCGGGGACACGCGGGAACTGCATCTTCGCTACGAGTTGAATGGCAACTACCGATTGCCGCAATTGGAACAGTCAATTGGTACGATCGAGAAATATTTGACCGACAACAAGGGCAAATTCGAGATACGAAATATCTATAGTTACTTCAACGAGCGAGGTGATGCATCAACCAACATTTTGCTGACCGAGGATGATCAGGCCCAGCGCACAGCCAGCGAGTTGATGGATGATATTCGCAAGAACCTGCCGAAATTGGCGATCGGCACCGTTGGCTTCGACCGCAATGGTGGCGACAATGATGGTATCAAGCTGTCGCTTATCGGTGACTCAAACGAAACCTTGCACGAGCAGTCCGATAGCGTGATCGCCTTGCTTAGTCGCATTCCCGGATTGCATGACGTGCGCCTGGATGAAGGCGCCCAGGACCGTGAAGTGGCTGTACATATCGATCGTGATCGTGCGCGTAATTATGGCTTCGGGGCCAATGATGTGGCCCAGTACGTCTCGATCGCACTGCGTGGCACACAACTTCGGGATTTCCGTCGCGGTGATACGCAGATTCCGACCTGGCTGCGATTCCAGAATGCCGATGCGCAGAGCATCAATGATCTGTCCGACTACAAGCTGCGCGCTGCAGACGGCAGTCAGATTCCGTTGATGGCAATGGTCGACTTGCGCACGCAGAACGCGGCATCCAGCATCCGTCGACAAAATCGTCAGACCGCACTTCCGATCAAGATCAATCTCGATAGCAAAACCACGCCCGACGAAGCCCGCGAACGGATCAAGACGGCGATGGAAAAGGTTTCATTGCCAGCGGGCTATGGATGGACCTTCGGCACCTCGTTTCGCAATGCCGATGAGACCGGTCAGCGCATGGTGTTCAATATCTTGATCGCTCTGTTGCTCGTCTACGTGGTCATGTGCGCGATGTTCGAGTCATTGATTTACCCGGCCGCGATCATGACCACCTTCATCTTTTCGATTTTCGGTGTTTACTGGTTGTTCTGGCTGACCGGTACGACTTTCTCGTTCATGGCCATGATTGGCATATTGATACTGATGGGCGTGGTGGTAAACAACGGCATCGTCATGCTCATGCACATCAATCAGTTGCGCCATGAAGGATTGCTGCGAACCGAAGCGCTGGTGCAAGGCAGCAAAGATCGATTGCGCCCCGTGTTGATGACCATGGGTACGGCAATCCTCGCGATGGTTCCACTGTGCATCGGTACGGTGCAGGTTGGTGGTGATGGACCACCTTACTTCCCGATGGCGCGGGCAATTGTCGGTGGTTTGTTGTTCTCGACTATCGTCACTCTGATGGCGTTGCCGGCGATTTATTCATTGCTGGATGACGCGCGAGGGTGGATTCGCAATGTCGCTCGGGATGGAGGTTCCGGGAGAGTTTTGCGGCAGCGGCCGGACGTAATCTGACCGGCATTTCCGTTGTCTCTGTACATCGATAGTACGAAGTCATTCTGTTCGGATTTCGGACCATCCCGATTTCGTCGTCCCGGCCCTTCGACAAGCTCAGGACAGGCTCGGCTTCGCCGAGGCCGGGCCAGTGACTTTGCACTTTTGGAAGTACAGAATTACTGGGTGCCTGCCTAGGCAAGGACGACTATGTGAGCGAGACGAGCGAGAGAATCATCAACACCAATCAAACCAGAAAACTACTCCCCCGAATCCTTCTCATCAGCATAAATCGCCACATGGGCGACGCCATCGGCGCCAACCCAGGCGCGAAACATGCCATCCGTATTGAACGGCATGGCCATGCTTCCATCGGATCCAAGAACGATGGCACCGCCATCGCCGCCTAGTTTGGGTATGTCCTTGTTGATGACTTGTTCGGCAGCTTCAGCCAGGGGTTGCTTGAGCAGGGCGACGCGCATGCAGATGGAATGTGCGGCGACCGTACGCATATAGAACTCGCCCCAGCCCGTGCCGGATACCGCGCAGTTGGCGTCAGCGTAAGTGCCTGCGCCGATGACTGGCGCATCGCCGATGCGCCCGAAGCGCTTGTCGGTCATGCCGCCGGTTGAGGTGCCGGCGGCGAGATGACCGGCTCTATCGAGTGCAACCGCACCAACGGTGCCGAAATGTTTGGCGGTCTCGATGTCGGCGTGGGCGACTTTTGCCTTGTCTTCGGCGAGGGCTTTCTGCAGTTGCTGCCAGCGACGCTCGGTGCGGAAATAGCTTGGCTCAACCTGGGTTATGCCGTTTTCTTTGGCGAAATCCTCGGCACCGCGACCGGCAAGCATCACATGCGGTGATTTTTCCATGACCGCACGAGCCAGCAGAATCGGATTGCGTACGTTGCCGACGCCCGCCACCGCACCCGCCTTGAGGGTACTGCCGTCCATGATCGCCGAGTCGAGTTCGTTGTGGCCATCGTGGGTGAAAACTGCTCCTTTGCCAGCGTTGAAGTTAGGATTGTCTTCAAGCACGGTGATGGCTGCCGTGACAGCATCAAGTGCAGGCTTGTCTTGCTTGAGCTTTGCGTAGCCCGCGGTTACCGCTTGCAGCAAAGCGTTGCGAACCTCGGCCTCGATCTCAGGTGTCATCGTCGCTTTGATGACGCCGGCGCCGCCGTGTATGACTAACACGGGCTTGGTTTCAGAAGCGCTCACGGCGAGGCTGGTTACAAGCGCGGCGGCGGCGAAAAACGGATGAAGTCGATTCATGGATTTCCTCACAAGGATGAAGGGGCATGGCGGCTGCGCTGCCCTCACAGTCCCCGAGGATGCCATTTTCGGCATCGACTGTCTTGGCAGATGCCGTATATGTGATGCGTCACTATTGAGTATGTCGTTTGAGTTCTTTCGGACTGCGGTCAGGGTACGAGCTGGTTTGGTCCCATCGCATATTCGTTTCCCAGGGGGTGAAATATGCGGGTTCGAAGTACTTTATTTTAGAGTGCCAAAGAATTCATTGATGCGCGGGAGTCGCCGGATCGGGATAGGCCGTACTGTCGCCGCTCAGGCTGCGAACCAGTTCGCGGGTCTTCTCCGGTAGATCGTCGTGATTTGCCTTCAGCGTGATGGCTTCACGCGCGGCATCGCGAGCGTCATTGCCACGATCAAGCGTATTCAAGATTTGGGCTTTGAGCACCAGCATCATGACGTGACGCGTCTTGCCTTGTGGTTCGACGCGTTGCCAGTCCGTCAGACTCTGGTCTATCTCGCGCAGCGCTTCGGTCGGCCGGTTGTCCTTCCATAGTGCTTGTGCATAGCCATTGCGGATCTGGGCCGCATCTCGGGTGGCCATCCGGCCATTGCGCTTGAGAATGTCAAGCGCGTCGCCTGACATCTGCACGGCAAGTTTGAAGTCTCCTTTCTTGAGCGCCACATTCGAAAGGCTCGCCATTGAGTAGGCGACGTACGGATCATCGTCACCCAGTAGTGCCCGACTTTCTTCGAGTCCACGTGTCAGCTCGATATGGGCCTCTTCAAGGCGGTTTTGGCGATAGAGCGATTGGCCCAAGTTATTTCGCGCACTGATGCAGACATCCTGCTTTATATGCGTTTTTTCACAAACTGAAATCGCTTTGCTAAAGTTGGCGTCGGCCTCGGCATAACGCTGTTGTTGACTCATCAAGCTGCCCAGCGTGTTATAGGTATTGGCAATTTCACCATGGTCTTCGCCATAGATCTGACGTTGCATGGTCAACGACTCATTCAGTAGTGACTCCGCTTCAGGGTAACGCTCTTCCCGAAAGAGGATCACGGCGAGATCTTGCAGAGTACGCGCGATGGAATCGTGAGGTGGTGTATAGATGCGCTTCTTGAGGGCGAGCAGTTCACGGAAACGTGCTTCATCGGCTGCGACATCGCCAACTCCGTTGCTGGCAATGGCCAGGTTGGAAAAGGCTTCGACATAGCGATCGTCTTCGGGGATATTCAGTGCGTGCCAACGTATGAGTAGCGGCTCAAGCGTAGCGATCGCTTCCGGAAATTTTTCCAGCAAAGTCAGCGCTCCCCCCGTTTCGAGACCCGCTGCCAGCGCCTCAGCGCTGTCAGCTCCGTAAAGTGCCTGCGCCACGAATTCCGCTTTGTGTCTGTGCGCAATCGCCTCATCTGGCTTGCCCTGTTCCATCTCGGCGGCTGCGACTATCGAATAAGCACGCAACAAGGTTGCCGCTGGCTTGCTGTCGAGTTGCTTGAGCACTGGGCTCAACAAAGTCATCGCCTCTGCGTTGTTTCCTGCTCGTTGCAGCGCATCGGCACGTAGGACCTGCGCGTCTTGCGCCGTGTCGATATCACCTTGCTGCTGCGCAAGCACCTGCGCCTGCTCGAACAGCAATTCCGCACGGCTGAAACTCGATAGCGACAAGCTCACTTCGCCGAGCGTGCGCAGCAGATCGGCGCGTGTTCCTGCATCGAGCGCGGAGGGCAGGGCGAGTTTTCGCTGGGCTTGCTCGACCAATGCCTCGGGCGTCGGTCGCTGGTCGCGCGGTAGATGCGCGCTGGCGGTATCGAACAAGCCGACGACGAAATCGCGCACCGTGTTGGCGCGCAGCGCTTCTTGGCGGGCGGAATGTGCTTGAGTGATCGCAATCGCCAGCGAGGCGAGTACGGCGAGAACCAACAGCGCGGTAGCCGCCACGCCGCCGCGATGGCGGCCAATAAACTTGCTAGCGCGGTACCAGCGCGATGGGGGATGGGCGGCGACCGGTTGGCCAGAGAGATGACGCTCGACATCATCGGCCAGTGCGCCAGCCGAGGCATACCGATGTTCCGGCTCGGCGGCCATCGCCTTCAATGCGATGTTGTCGAGATCGCCGCGTAGCCGCCGTCGTAGCGCGCGCGCCGAGGCCGCTTGCGCTTCGGCGGCGCTAGCATCGTCCACTTGCGCGGATGGCGTGCGCGAATCGCCCAATTCGTGGCGTCGCCCGGTGATCAATTCTGTCAGCATGACGCCGAGTGCATAGACGTCGGTCGCGGTCGTGATCTGTCCGCCGGCGAATTGCTCCGGGGCGGCATAGGCCGGTGTCATCGGGCGGTTCTGGGTCGGCTCAAGGTCTTCGCTGTCGAGTAATTTGACGATACCGAAGTCGAGCAGTTTGACCTCGCCCCGCGCGGTGACCAGCACGTTGGATGGCTTGAGATCCCGATGCACGATCAAGGCGCGATGCGCGGCCTCGACCGCGCGGCAAATGGCGACGAATAGCGTGAGTCTTTCCGCCGTGCCGAGTGTGTGCGTGCGTGCGTACTCGAGGATCGTTTCGCCTTCGACCAATTCAAGGGCGATGTACGGCGTGCCCGAATCGGTCAGGCCACCTTCAATCAGACGTGCGATTCCAGGATGATCGAGCTGGCTGAGCGCACGACGTTCGTCGCGGAAACGGCGCTGCTCGTCAGGCGTGTAGAGATTGCGCCTCAACAATTTGAGGGCAACCCGCTGGATCACGCCGGCCTGCTCGCGATGAGCGAGAAATACCAGCGACGATCCGCCTTCGCCAAGCTTGTCCAGAAGTGTGAATCCGCCAATACGTGTACCTGTTGGCGGACCGTCCATTTCGATCTTGCCGACTTCGCCGAGCAACGCGTCGAACGAATCATCCACAACGGTGGCGTGTTCCAGACCATCGGCGGCGATCAGGCGTTCGATGGCACGTCGATCATCAACATCCTTGCAATTGGAGATCAGCCATTCAGCTCGTTGCGGCGGATTGATCTCCAGAACCGCCTCGAACAGGGCTCGAAAATTTCCTGATTGTTCGGAAGGATTCATCATGAGTTGGGTGCCGCGGAAGGTCAGCTCAGTGCTGCGACAAGAAATGCGCGTGCGTAGCGCCAGTCCCGATCCGTTGTGCGCCGGGTCTGACCCAGAACTTCACTAATCTGCTCGGGCGTTAGGCCGGCGAAATAGCGTAGTTCGAAGACGTGCTCTGCGCGTGGATCGGAAGCTTCAAGTTGAGCAAGCGCTTCCTCAAGTGCGAGCGCCTGCTCTGAACTGTCGATGGTCAATGCCGTTTCGTCCGCGCTGGCCAGAGTGACCTGCATCCACTCGCCGCCAGCTTTCTGGCGCATGCGATCACGCGCGCGATTCATCAGCAAATGGCGCATCGCGCGTGCCGCATAGGCAAAAAATTGCGAGGGATGTTCGAAGCGCAGCGGATTGCCGGCGTCCATGCGCAAATAGAGTTCGTGGACGAGCGCCGTGGTATCAAGCGTGCCGCGTGCGCTACCCGATAAATGCTGATGTGCCATGCCTTTGAGGCGCTCGTAAACCGCCTCGAACGAGACTTCCTCTGCAGATGGTTTCTGCGAACTTGATTCGGAATTGGGGAACCTGTCGTTCGGCATTGGCGCAGCAACCCTCAGGTGGCTGCGCCAGTGTACTCGGCTATCATCCGGTGGTGAAAGCCTGCATTTGCTATGCGTCTGGAATCGTGGCTTTCTTGATTGTGCGTTCCGATTGTTCACTCCGGAAGTGCGAACGATGCCGGGTCGAAACCATCAAAAAAGATTCGATCTGAAACCGGCTCC
>JBBSVJ010000154.1:0-8533 GCA_038233665.1 Lysobacterales bacterium | reverse complement strand
GGGTTCGCGTCCGTAGCGAATCGCATTCTGGACCAGATTCCAGACCACTTGCTGCAAGTGCTGGGGATCAACCATGGCCTCGATTTGTCGGTTCTGGGTGATCGCGCGCAAATGGTCCTGACCGATGTCATTGCTCTGCTTGTATTCCTCGACAAACGCCAGTGCCCAGGCATTCAGATCAATACTTTCCGGGCGGGATCGCTCGCGACGCGAGAGCTGCAGGATGTTCTCGATGACTTCATTGGCGCGAGTGCAGTGGTTGTTGACGATCTCGACGAGGCGGCGATCCTCATCTTCCATGCTTTCCGATTCGGCCAGCAATTGCGCCGAGTAACGGATCGCGGCGAGAGGATTGCGGATCTCGTGGGCAATTGACGCCGACAAGCGGCCCAGGGATGCCAGGGTCATTTCTTCAGCGCGACGCGAAAGCAGCGAGGTATCGTCGAGGAAAATCAGGATGTGGGTGTCGTCGTTCGGCGCCATGCGCGAGAAGCGCGGGATCACTTCGGGCACATCTTCAGCCAAGGCGACCGGATTCTGATCGATACGCCCGGAATGTCGCCAGTGATAGAGCCGCCGAGACAATTCGGCGGCGACTTCGCCGAGATCGCGTTGAGTCGGTGAAGGATTGCCGATCAAATGCCAAGCGGCCTCGTTGATGCGCAAAATGTGATTGGCATCATCGACCAATAGAACACCGGTCTTCATACGCCGGATGATCAGATCATTGACCTGTTCCAGATTGAGCAGGTCGACGCCGCGTTGTTCGGCGAGGGCCTCGGTTTCGCGCATCTGTCGGCCAAGATAGGCGCACAGCGCGGCAATCGCGATATAGGCCATGCCGAAAAGACTCGCTTCGAGGATGCTGCGATCGGTTGCGACGGCGGATATCGAGGCGATCAAGGGTGGCGCGAGCACCCCGATGGCGGCCAGGAAGGCCAGCAAGATCGATTGCCGAAATGGCAACAGCAAGGCGCCAACGCCGACGTTGACCATCAGCATCATCGGTATCGAACTGTGCCCACCGTGAATCGAGAACAGGATCAGCGACGCCGCCACCGCATCCAGGGCCAGAGCAGAGCCGATACTGGCACTCATGCGGCGGCGCATGCGATCGGTCGAAACAAGCAGGATGATCGCGACGAGACAGTAACCCAGCGCAACCGACCGACCCAGGCTGCTGTGACTGATACTGATCCAGTCACCGGCCATGGGACTGAAAATCAGCCCGACGTAGACCACCGATTCGAGCACTCGATACAGATTGAAGAAATACAACTCGCGCCGGGTGATGTCACCCGCAACGTCATCAACGCGTCGCCCCTTTCGATCAGCCAAGATTTATCCTCCGGTATGCTCGAAGTATAGGCGGGCATGAGGCGATGCGACAAAGCTTGGGTGGATTGATCTGCACCAAGCCAATAAACCCGTCATGCGCCGGGCGCCACGTCCACCAGCTGCTGCAAAGCGGCTCGATGGATGGCAGCCGCAACCGACCGCAAACGCGCAGCGCCAGATGCCCGCCGAACCGGCTTTTTGCATTCGCAGCACGCTTTGCCCAAAATACGTGCCCGCTTTGCGCAATGGCCCGACTTTCAGGGTCAGCGCGAACTTCCCCCGATCAACGGTTTGCGGCTGCGACAGGCGGTAGAAGTCGCCATCCGCGTCTCCCCCACGAAGGTGCCTGCATGAATTTCCACGAATACCAAGCAAAGGAACTGTTTGCCGAGTACGGCATTCCGGTTCCTCCCGGAAAAGTTGCCTCCTCGCCCGAGCAGGCGGTAGATGCCGCCAAGGCGCTAGGCGGCAAGCAATGGATGGTCAAGGCACAGATCCATGCCGGAGGACGTGGCAAATCCGGTGGCGTCAAGTTTTGCCGATCGACCGATGAGGTCAAGGAAGCCGCCGCCGGCATGCTCGGCCGCGACATGGAAACCTACCAATCTGGGGGCCGCGCCTTGCCGGTCAATCTGGTTCTGGTCACCGACGCGGCGGATATTGCCAAAGAACTGTACCTGTCGATCCTCGTCGATCGCGACAGCAAGTCGGTTTCGTTCATCGCCTCGGCCCAAGGCGGCGTTGATATCGAACAGGTTGCGCGCGAGACGCCGGAAGATATCCACACGATTGAAGTCAATTTCGTCGAAGGTCTGCAGCCTTACCAGTGCCGCAAACTGGCTTTCGACATGGGTCTCGACGGCAAGCAGGCCAATCAGCTGACGAAAATCATGCTCGGCCTCTACAAGCTGTTCAACGAGAAGGATCTCGCCCTGGTTGAACTAAATCCACTGGCGATTCTCGATTCCGGGGTACTCATGGCGCTGGATGGCAAAGTCAATTCCGACGACAACGCCGAGTTCCGCCACCCTAAGCTCGCGGCGATGCGTGATCTGACTCAGGAAGACGCGGCCGAGGCGGCTGCGGTCCAGCACAATCTCAACTACGTAACGATGGATGGCAATATTGGCTGCATGGTCAACGGAGCCGGTCTGGCCATGGCGACCATGGACGTGATCAAGCTGGCTGGCGGTGAGCCCGCCAACTTCCTTGATGTCGGCGGTGGCGCCACCAAGGAACGGGTGACCGAGGCGTTCAAATTGATCCTGCGCGGCGACAAGGTGCAGGCGATTCTGGTCAACATCTTTGGCGGTATCGTGCGCTGCGACCTGATTGCCGAAGGCATCATTGCGGCGGTCAAGGAAGTCGGCCTGAAGATTCCGGTGATCGTGCGTCTGCAAGGCACCAATGTCGAAAAGGGCCGCGAGCTGCTGGCCAGTTCCGGTCTCGCCATCACCCCGGCGGACGACCTCAACGATGCAGCGCAAAAAGCGGTCGCATCGGTCAAGGCCGCCTGACACCCAATAAACCCCTGTAGGAGCCCCTTCAGGGGCGATGCTTCTGCCCAACATGGCCACGAGCATCGCCCCTGAAGGGGCTCCTACAGTAGAGCGAAGAATTTCGAGGATTGATCCATGAGCGTTTTGGTCAACAAGAACACCAAGGTGATCACCCAGGGCTTCACCGGCCAGCAGGGCACCTTTCATTCCGAACAGGCGGTCGAGTACGGCACCAAGCTGGTCGGCGGCGTCACCCCGGGCAAGGGCGGCAGTCAGCACATCGGCTTGCCTGTCTTCAACACCGTGAGTGATGCGGTGCAGGAAACCGGTGCGGATGCATCAATGATCTTCGTGCCGCCGCCGTTCGCGGCCGATGCGATTCTTGAAGCGGCTGATGCGGGCATCAAGATCATCGTCACGATCACCGAAGGCATCCCGGTACTCGACATGCTGCGCGTCAAGAACTTGCTCAGGCAGTATCCGGATACCGTGCGTATCGGGCCCAACTGCCCCGGCATCATCACCCCGGGCGAATGCAAGATCGGCATCATGCCGGGCCATATCCACAAGGCAGGCAAGGTCGGCGTGGTCTCACGCTCAGGCACGCTGACCTATGAGGCCGTATTCCAGACCACCAACGTCGGCCTCGGCCAATCGACCTGCATCGGCATCGGTGGCGATCCGATCAACGGATTGAGCTTCATCGACTGCCTCAAGCTTTTCCAGGAAGATCCGCAGACCGAAGGCATCATCATGGTCGGCGAGATCGGAGGCAGCGCCGAGGAAGAGGCCGCAGAATTCATCCAGGAATTCGTGACCAAGCCGGTCGTCGCATTCATTGCAGGCGCATCTGCCCCGGAAGGCAAGCGTATGGGCCACGCCGGCGCGATCATCTCGGGCGGCAAAGGCACCGCAGCAGCGAAGTTCGCCGCTCTGGAGAAAGCCGGCGTCACCACGGTCAAGTCGCCGGCTGATCTCGGTACGACGCTTGCCAAACTGATGAAGTAGGCTCCAGGCCAGCTTTAGACACAGCAAGCCGCCGGAGTAATCCGGCGGCTTTTTATTGCCATGGATGGCATGTATGCCTGAAATGCAGGACGACGGCACGGATGCAGGAGGTAGAGGCCGCTCCAACGCATCCTGCGCTCGCGGCATTCGCACATCCTTGTGCAGCACAACGCAGGAGCAGTTGCCGAGCATTTTCAGGCGATTGCCATGGATGGCATGTATGCCTGAAATGCTGGACGACTGCAGGGATGCAGGAGGTGGAGGCCGTTCCAGCGCATCCGGCAACTGCTCCTGCGTTGCTCTACTCCGGCATCCATGCCGTCGCCTGCGCTCACGGCATTCGCACATCCATGTGCAGCAAAACGCAGGAGCAGTTGCCGAGCAATTGCAGTCGGATGTTCTGACACTGCAAACCTTGTTCAGGACTACGCCAGCTCTCTCCAGATAGTCTGCCCTCTGGATGCAATCAGGGGCTCCATGATCATTGATGATCGCCAAGGCCCTGCGAGGCCCCGAAATGGCGAATCAGACTTGACTCAAATCGAAACCAGCAGCGAACTCAACGAAAGCGAGTCTGCGGTACCTCGCATCAATGGGTATCGTGTGTTGCGACGGCTTGGCCTTGGCGGTATGGCGACCGTCTATCTGGCGGTGCAGGAGTCATTGGATCGCGAAGTTGCGATCAAGGTCATGCGTCCGACGCGTCAGCTCGATGAGGAGCAGTCGACACGCTTCGAGCACGAGGCACGCATCATCGCCCGGCTTGAGCATCCTTCGATCGTGGTCATTCACGAGGTCGGCCGTACCGAGACCGGCGATCTGTATTACGTGATGCCCTATCTGGCCAAGGGCGATTTGAGCATGCGCGATTTTCGCGATGATGAGATCGGATTGGTGGCCTTGCTGCGTGCGCTGCTTGACGCTCTTGGCTACGCGCACGCCCGTGGCATCGTGCATCGTGACGTCAAGGCAGAAAACGTACTGTTCGATATTGAGGATCGCCCGCAGCTCGCCGATTTCGGCATCGCGCTGGCCCAGCGCGAGGTCAATTCGCGCATTACCGGTGCTGGCTTGGTGATTGGTACCAGTGCACAAATGAGCCCCGAACAGGCGCGTGCCGACAATCTCGATGGTCGCTCGGATCTCTACAGTCTTGGGGTGCTGACCTATGAGCTGCTGACCGGCGAACTGCCATTTCATTCATCGGATCCGTTGTCGCTGGCACTGATGCATGCACAGGATCCGGTGCCGCGGTTGCCGGCCGACAAGGCACATTGGCAAACCTTCGTCGATTGCGCGATGGCGAAACGGCCTGCGCAACGCTATCGAAACGCGCAAGCGATGCAACGAGCGCTCGATCCATTGCGCCGCCGTGCACGCAAGGCTGCGACTCCAATGGGTCACTTTCGCCATGCGATGCGCACTCGACCTGTCTTGCTGATCGCCACCGGTCTGCTGCTGGCAATTTCCCTGATCTCACTCAGCGTGCCCCTGCTCGCTCGCTGGCAAGAACAACGCGCAGCGCCCGAGCAAGTTTCGACGCCGGTTTTTGATGTCGGTGAAAGCAAGACCTTGGCCGATCTTGATGCGCTGGCGAAGCAACAGCTCTCAACAGGCGCTGTATTGACCCCGACCGGTGCGAATGCAGCAGAAACCTGGCTGGTCATGCTTCACCGCGATCGCGAAAACCCTTTAGCCGTCGCAGGTATAAAAGCGGTCATAGACAAAGCCACTCCGAGCTTGCTTGAGCAGGTCAGCGAAGATGATCCAGAGGGCGTACGCAAGGTTTATCTCAAGATCGAGCTGATAGCCGATCTCGCGCAAGTCCGCGAAAGCGAAGCCTTTCAGCGCTTGCGTAAGTCATTGAGCGAGGCATTGCATGAGCGAGCAAGCAAGCTTGTCGACGCGGGCAAGATCGCCAAGGCTACTACTTGGTTGCGAGTTTCCAGCGAGATCGGCTTCGACAATGCCGAATCGCAAGCACTCGATGCCCGCTTGCAAGGCTTGCCTCAACCCGGGAGAGCGGTTCGTGATCCGGGCGGCATGCGCATGATGCTGGTTCCCGCGAGCATCGATGGAGCGAATTTCGGCAAGCAGTTCATGATGATGCGCGATGAGGTCAGTCGCGATGATTACGCGCGCTTCGCCCAGCGCACCAAGCGCGTAGCGACGCGTTGTCGCAACCGTATTTCTCCATTGCGGATATTCGACCGTCGAAGCTGGAGCGATCCAGGTTTCAAGCAATCCGGCGCCGAACCAGTGGTCTGCATCAGTTATGACGATGCGCGTGCCTATGCAACTTGGCTGAGTCGCCAACAAGCGCTCAACTACCGACTGCCAAGCAAGTCGGAGTGGTTGCATGCCGCGCGCTCGATACCGCGTAAGGGCGGTGCCTGTTCACTGGGCAATGTCCGCGACCAGCTTGCCACCGGCATTCGAACGCAGTTTGCCTGTCGCGACGGTTTTGCGAACACCGCGCCACCGGGAAAGTACGCAGCATCGACCCTCGGCATCAACGATTTGCGCGGCAACGTCGCCGAGTGGACTTCAAGCTGCACGAGTACCAGCAAAAAGGAGTGCGACCGACGAGCGGCGCTGGGCATGTCTTGGCAAGATGGGCCGGGTACCGATGCCAACGCGTTGCGCGACTTGCCCGCTGCTCGCGGTTACGATGATGTCGGCTTTCGTCTGGTGCGTGATCCCTGATTGAACCCGCTGGCGACATGACTACGCTCTTGCACCCTGTTTTCAATCAACCAATCTGATCAGGCCACCTGCCAAGCTCGCAGGCTACTTCCACGATTAGTTCCCTGGACGCGTTCCCATGCCAACACTTCGTATCGCTCTGGCTCAATTTGATTTCCCGGTAGGCGCGGTTGCCCGTAATGCAAAGCAGATTGATGCACTGATCGTCGACGCGCGGGATAAGCATGGGGCCAAGATGATCGTATTCCCGGAGCTGGCATTGAGCGGCTATCCGCCTGAAGACCTTCTCTTGCGACCGAGTTTTCTCGCCGAGTGCGAAGCCGCTCTGCAGCGCCTTGCTGTCGATGTGACCGGCATCGTCGCCTTGGTGGGCTGGCCGCAAAAAGCCGGATCGATTGTCTACAACGCGGTCAGTGTGTTGCGCGAAGGACGCATCGAAGCCACTTATCGTAAACGTGAACTCGCGAACTACGCGGTCTTCGATGAGCGCCGCTATTTCGAGGTCGATCCCGATGGCGGCTCCTGTGTCATTGAAGTCGCTGAGGTCAAGGTCGGCATTCTCATCTGTGAGGATTTGTGGTTCGCCGAACCCTTGGCCGACACCGTGGCGAAAGGTGCCGAGCTGGTCGTTGTGGCGAATGCCTCGCCTTACGATCAAGGCAAGCGCGCGCGTCGTCACGCATTGCTTGAGACACGGGTTGCTGAAAACGGGGTCGCCCTCGCCTATCTCAATGTGGTCGGAGGACAGGATTCCGTGGTTTATGACGGTGCGTCCTTACTCGCTGATGCCGACGGCACGATCCATGCTGCCGCGCGCGCCTTCGAGGATCATCTGCTGATCGCTGATTTCGACACGTCAAGCGGTGGTTTCAATGCGCCGACCTGGCCTGCGGAAAACGATGAAAGTAGTGAGGCTCTCATGTGGCGCGCGATTGTTCGTGCGACAGGTGACTATTGCCACAAAAATCACTTTCGCAAAGTCTGGATAGGACTTTCCGGCGGCATCGATTCTTCTCTGGTTCTGGCCATCGCCGTCGATGCGCTCGGCGCGGAAAACGTTACCGCCGTGCGCCTGCCCTCGCGCTATACCTCGGGCCAAAGCAACGATCTTGCCGACGAACAGGCGCTCAAGCTTGGTGTTCATATCGAAACGATTCCAATCGCTGCGCCGTTTGAGGGCTTCCTCGAAGCACTTGGGCCTTTGTTTGCCAACGTCGTTTCCGATACCACCGAGGAGAATCTGCAATCACGCAGCCGTGGGGTGATCCTCATGGCTTTGTCGAACAAATTTGGCGGGCTGGTTCTGACCACAGGCAACAAGAGTGAATACGCGGTGGGTTACGCAACGATCTACGGTGACATGTGTGGCGGCTACGCGCCGATCAAGGATTTGTACAAGACCCAGGTTTTTGATCTCGCGCGTTGGCGCAATGGACAAGGCTTCGGAAAAGACCGCTCGTGGATGATTCCTCAAGCCGTCATCGATCGACCGCCCTCGGCCGAGCTACGCGACAACCAGACCGACCAAGATTCGCTACCACCCTACGAAGTGCTCGATGCGATCCTCATGCGCTATGTCGATCAGGAACTGTCGCGTGCGGACATCGTCGCCGAGGGGTTCAACGCGGAGACGGTCGACAGGGTCGTTCATCTGGTTCGCATCAGCGAATGGAAGCGCCAGCAGGCCGCGCCGGGACCCAAGGTATCGCGCCGTGCATTCGGCCGCGAGCGGCGCTACCCGATTACGTCTGGTTGGGATTGATCAGGCTCGGCTGCGCCGAGTCTGCGCTCCAGTGACTTTGCTTGTTGCGCTCCTTCGGAGCGCGGCATCCCTGCCGGGAGTTTCACTCGCCTCTCGCCTCCCGTCGTCTCGGCGTACGCCGAGTCCCGTTGACTCTGCTCATCTAAAAAGCACGCTCCTTCGGAGCGCGGCGTCCCTGCCGTCTTTCACTCGCCTCAGGCGAGCGAGCCACCTTTCTTTG
>JBBSVJ010000153.1:0-8565 GCA_038233665.1 Lysobacterales bacterium | reverse complement strand
GGCGCTAAGCCTGGCCTCGCTGGGGTCGACGCTGACAGGTATCAACTTCGCCGTGACGATCTACAAGGAGCGTGCGCCGGGGATGACGCTCATGCGCATGCCGTTGTTCACCTGGACTGCGCTATGTACCAGCATCATCATGATCTTCGCGATGCCGCCGCTGACGGTGGCCACAGCACAGTTGGCGCTCGATCGCTATTTGGGCTTCCATTACTTCACCAATGCGTTTGGCGGCAACATGATGAACTTCGCCAATCTGTTCTGGCTATTTGGCCATCCGGAAGTCTACATCCTGATTCTGCCGGCGTTCGGCGTGTTCTCGGAAACCATTTCGACATTCTCTGGCAAGGCGCTGTTCGGTTATCGATCGCTGGTAATGGCGACCATGGCGATCGCAATTCTTTCGTTCACGGTCTGGTTGCATCATTTCTTCACGATGGGCCAGAACGCGAATATCAACGCGGCATTTGGTATTGCCTCGATGCTGATCGGCATTCCCACCGGGGTGAAGATCTACGACTGGATGTGGACCATGTTCCGGGGTCGGGTGCGATTTACCGTGCCGATGATCTACGCGCTTGGTTTCATACTGCTATTTGTTCTGGGCGGAATGACCGGCATTCTGCTAGCCAATCCCAGTATCGATTACCAAGTTCACAATACCGTTTTCCTGGTTGCGCATTTCCATAACGTGGCCGTTCCGGGTGTGCTGTTCGGCATGCTTTCCGCCTACCATTTCTGGTTTCCGAAGGCGTTCGGTTTTCGCCTCAATGAGCGCTGGGGAAAGATTTCGGCGCTCTGTTGGATCTTCGGATTCGTGGGGGCGTTCTTTCCCCTGTATGCGCTAGGAATCATGGGCTTGCCGCGACGTTCGGTTGCCTATACGCAACCTTCGTATGTGCCGTTGGAATGGGTGGCTTTTGTCGGGGCACTGCTGATTCTGGTCGCCCTGGTGTCGTTGTTTTGGCAGCTTTGGTTGTCGATCAAGCACCGTGACGAAAATCGCGTCTTTGTTGGCGATCCTTGGGCGGGGCGTAGCCTGGAATGGTCAGTTGCGGCGCCACCGCCAGAATACAATTTTGCACTGATTCCAAGCGTAGAAGATCGTGATGCCTTCACGGCGGCCAAGGAGGAGGGCAATGCCTATCAGCGAGCAGGTACTTATAAGGATATCGAGTTGCCGAGAAACAGTGCCATGGGCCCGGCGATCGCAGTGATTGGATTCGTCCTTGCCTTCGGTCTGGTATGGCACATGTGGTGGCTGGTGATCCTGACCTCGTGCGCCGCGATCGCCGCGATGATTATTCGTGGCTTTGCGCGAAACACCACGCGCATTGTCAGCGCGCAAACTGTGCGTCAGGAACACGAGCGCTGGCTAGATGCCGTAGACGAGGCCAATGCCATATCCCGCGCGGACGAATGCGCGTCACTCAACGTCGGGCTGGCTCTACAAGAGGCCGAAGGAGTGGTGCCATGAACTCACCGTTGGTGAAGCATCCCGGTTTGAATCTGGGACCCTCACACGGCAAGGATGACGAAGCGGCCGAGACCGTGATGTTCGGTTTTTGGCTGTTCCTGATGAGCGACGCAATCTTGTTTGGAATGGTTTTTGCAACCTATGTGATTTCGCTCAACGCGACTGTTGGTGGGCCGGGTCCGCACGATGTCTATGACATCAAAAGCATCTTCATTGAGACGCTGTTGTTACTCATCAGCAGCTTCACCTTCGGCATGGCCTCACTGGCGCTTAAGTATCGTCACAGCACAACGCGGCTACTCGGCTGGCTTGGTGTGACCTTGCTGCTCGGCCTCGGGTTTCTTGCGTTGGAACTGCACGACATCCTGGGTATGTTCGCCAAGGGGGGCGTACCAAATCGAAGCGGATTTTTGTCGGCGTTTTTCGATCTTGTTCCGCTGCACGGGTTGCACGTGAGTGCGGGTTGCTTGTGGTTGGTCTGTCTGGTCGGGCAAATCGCGCGCTTTGGAATCGATCGTGAAGTCAAGCTGGGCATCATGCGTCTGGCCCTGTTCTGGCATTTCCTCGACATCGTCTGGATCGCGATTTTCTCGGTGGTCTACCTGGCAGGACTGACATGAACACGAACATAGAGAACAGCATTCATCCGATTGCTTCAAAGCAAGAGGAGCGACGTGATTTTCGTAGCTATGTTTGGGGTTTTTGCCTTGCACTGCTGCTAACCATGGTTCCGTTTGCGCTTGTTTACTGGTTGGCGATCCCGCGATTCCCGTTGCTCATCTTAATCGGCGTTTTTGCGCTGGCGCAGATCCTTGTGCACTTTCGTTTTTTCCTGCACATCGGCTTCAAACAGAAGCGCGAGGATCTGTTGTTGATCCTGTTCTCAGCGCTACTGCTGACGATCATGGTCGCGGGTACGATCTGGATCATGGCCAGCTTGGCGATGCGTATGCCGTTGCCGATGTAAACGTGACGTCGCGAACGCGGCACTCACGCACTTTGTTCGCTCGCCCCAGCGATCTGCCGAGTCGCTCCATCAACTGACGGGCGGCGCCATTGCAACAAGATGGCCATCGGGATCTGTTTGGATTCGCGGCGATTTGCGCTGACTCCCATCCGGCTTGGGGCTTTGCTCAGACTCGAACACCAGACATGTCGCGGCCACGTCATTTGCTTGCAAATCCAATGAATCGTTCTTGAGGCTATTGCGATAGCAGAGCAGCTCGAGGTGCGGGGTAGTCTGATCGGCGACCATCGCGACAACGTCCACGACAGGGTTATCGAGCTGGTCCAGCCGTGATTGCGCGGGATCGTCATTAACCGATCGGTTGGACACCGCAAGGCCCAGCGAATCGTAGAAGGCAATGGTGCGGGCGCTATCTGACACGCTGATCGCGGTGTGGTCGATACCGAGGAACAAACTGTTCCGGCGCACATCGTTTGCAACGTGTTTCCAATGCGACGGCATTTCTCGCTCTGGAAACGCCAGTAACTCCAGTGGATGGCCTTCTGGATCACGAAACTTGAAAGCGGTGACGCCGCCTGAGCTGGCCGGCAGACGCTGCGGACCATCGAAGCTGATCGGCGTCCAGTCGCGCTGTTCTGTCAGCCGCTGCATGGCTGCGGTCATGTGCCTGACGACCAGCGCAAAATGCTGAAAAATGAGGTCTGACGCCTTGCTGCCCGCGGGATAGGGGCGCCCCGGACGATCGATGAATTGAATCAGTTCCACGCGCTGCGCGCCGAGTGTGAGCAATATGTGCAGTGCACGGCCGCCGATCCCAGTGAGCGCACGCGTCTGCGCGTCGGATAGTTTTTCGATGCTCACCAAACGGAAGTCGAGGGCGGACTGATAGAAATCCGCCAGCTGCTGCGCCTGCGCGGTACACAGTCTGAAACAAGAAATGCCGCTGACGCGCGCATTGCATGTCGCGTTTATGGCCATCCCGCACCACGCCGGTTGAGGAAGATTGCGTACAGCGTGTGCGAGCCGCCGATAAACAGGCGGTTCTTGTGATAGCCGCCAAAAGTGAGATTGGAGACAGGGTAGGGCACCAGCACTTTTCCCAGCAGACGCCCACCTGGATCGATGCAGTGCACGCCGTCCGCGGCGCTCGACCAGATGTTGCCGTCCTCGTCCATGCAGATGCCGTCAGCATAGCCGGGGTCCACTTTGTGAAATATCTCGCCACCGTGCAGCTTGCCCCTGGCGTCGACATCGAAGACTCGGATGTACTGCTTTGGGTTTTCCTCGCGCTCGTCGCCGGTTTCGCAGACATAGAGTCGGCTTTCATCAGGCGAGAATACGAGGCCGTTAGGGCCGTCAAAATCGCCAGCAGCAATACTGATCTCGCCACTGTCGGGGTCGAAGCGATACAGCGCCGGGGGTTGCTCGGATTGCTGGATTCCGCCCTCGTAGTCGCGACTGATACCGTAGAGCGGATCGGAGAACCAGATGCTGCCGTCAGATTTCACGGTGACATCGTTGGGCGCGTTGAGGCGCTTGCCGGCGTGGCGATCCACCAGCTTGGTGACCTTGCCATCGAGCTCGGTGCGATACAGGCAGCGATCCTGATGAGAGCAGGAGATGAGCCGACCATGGCGATCACGGCACTGGCCATTGGCGTAGTGTGAGGGCGCGCGGTAGACCGAGACGCCAACGTTCTCGATGTAGCGCATGGTGCGATTTCGCGGCAGATCCTGAAACAGCAAACAGCCGGCATCACCCATCCACACCAAGCCTTCGATCCAACGAAATCCCACGGCCAGCTCCTCCAGCGGCGCGTTCGACAACACAAAGTTGCGGAACTTCGGATCCAGTGTGATGAAGCCATCGGCGTGACTCATAACTGCGGCATCACTTGAACGCGCATGGCGTGTCGACCACCGACATGTCTTCCAACTGCACGAGCATCAGTACCGCTGGGGCATCGCCGACGGTGGCCGAACGGTGACCTTTGTGACCGTCGACCTCAGTGCAGTTCTGGTCGCCGCCGAAGGAGATCTCGCCTGGTCCGAATTCCGCTTTGGTCCCATCCATGGCTTCGACCGACCAGCGCCCCGACAATGGAATGATCCATTGCGGTTTGGGATTTTCGTGCCATTCGCCTATCCAGCCGACCGGCAGCACGGTCATCATCGTGGTCATTTTTCCGGTCGTCTTTCGACCCTTCCACTGCGGATCCGCCTCACCCATCGAGCCCAGCGTGAACTCGGTCATCAGACATTGCTTCTGATGGCTCACACCCTCTTCGTCAGCCCACAGATGCCAATAGGAAACAGCGGGTTTGGTCGTGTCGTTCATCGTGGGTCTCCTTGTAATGAACTGGGTGAGGCACATACAGGCACATGTGGCTGAGTCGCATAGAGTTGCGTCGAAGAAAGCGGATGATCGATCAGATGTCTCACGCCGTATGCGGTGCCACCCGTCGCCAGAATCAAAAAGCCACCTGCTAGGGCGAAATTCTTGAGGAAGTCCCAGAACACATCGCGGCCCTTGCTCGGACCCTTGAGGCGAAAATCGGGCGACTTCCAGAACTGTTTCCAGAGCAGGGCAGTGACCACGCAATAACCTGCCAGGATCACACCCGCGAGGCGATCAAAGACGCCACTGATCACCGCTAACGACATCGTTAGCTCGACGAACAGACCGAGCCCTATCAGGACTCTTGCCAACGTTCGCGAGTGAATGGTGGCTTGCGCCTGGTCCACCGCTGCAATGGGGTTGAGCAACTTGTCCAGCGCGCTGAACGGCAGAAAAAGCGCGACCAGCGAACAACGGATCAGGAGGCTGCCGATGATGCCGATCACGACGAAGCCAGCGCTTCAATACGATCAGCCACACGCAACGCATTGGCAATGATCGTCAAGGTGGGATTAACCGCGCCGATTGACGGAAAAAAACTGGCATCGACTACGTACAGGTTGTCCAGTTCATGTGCTTTGCAATCGAGATCGAGCACTGATGTCGCCGGATCGGTGCCAAAGCGTGCTGTGCCAGCCTGATGGGCGGTGCCACCGATTGGAATTTGTTTTCCGAAGTACAACTTGCGCTCCAGAAGATGTGGGTGATGTAGCGAGTCGCCAAGCAGTTGCTCGAGCTTGGCGCGCAGGCGCCGGTGGGCCTCCATGTTGTTTTCCGTCAATTCGAGCACTACACGGCCGTCGCCATCGAGACGCACACGGTTTTCTGCTCGCGGCAGGTCTTCGCTGGAAAGCCAGAAATCCATCGAGTGGCGCGCCATCATCTCGAACGGCATTTCTGGCAGCCACTCCAGCCACGATGGCAGCGCTTCCGCGCGGATCTGATCGGGATGCGACTTGGCCATCATCTGAATCAAGCCGAGCGGAAACTGCCAATCATCTGTACCGAAATAGAAATCACTGACGGCAAGCGTTTTCTGAAACACCGTATCGTTGGTCTCGCGTGAAAGTGCCATCAGCACCGACTGGTTGTGGCGCATGTAATTGCGCCCGAGCTGACCGGAACCGTTTGCCAAGCCGTCGGGGTGATGAGCATTGGCCGAGCGCAACAGCAACAATGCGCTGCTTAGCGCACCGCAGGCGACCACCACGATATCTGCCGAGTAACTTTCCTGACGGCCCTCACGCGTGACCTGCACCGCCGACACGCGGCGTCCACTTTCATCGGTATCCAGCCGAGTCGCAAGCGCACCGGTCATCAGAGTCACGTTGTCGTGCGCGGCAAGCATGGGATCGATACACATCACTTGTGCGTCTGCCTTGCCGTTTATCGGACTGGGGAAGCCGTCGAAGTAGGGGTTGCGAAAGCAGATGCTGTCAGGCGTTGTTTTGCCATTTGTTTCATCCAGAAGGATGCCCAGTGGCAGATGAAAAGGATGCAGACCATCGGCCGCAAAGCGGTCACTCAGAGCCTGAATATGGGGTTCGTGCGCAATCGCCGGGAATGGGTACGCTGCGCTTGCAGGGGGTTCGTTGGGATCTTCGCCACGTTCGCCATGTACATGGAACAAGCGTTCGGCTTGCGTGTAATACGGCTCGAATACGTCGTATTTCAGTGGCCATGCGGGCGAAACACCATCGACATGCTGGACCTCATCGAAATCGCGCTCGCGAAGGCGAAACAAGGCGGCACCGTATACTTTGGAGTTGCCGCCGACGTAGTAGTGAAGGCCGGGATGAAAGCTCTCACCATCTTTGCCGTACCAGGTCTCCGTTGCCTGGTAGATACCTTCCACGAAAACCTTGTACGGATTCCAGTTATCCATCGAACGCGGCAGATAATCGCCTCGCTCAAGAATCAGGATGCGCTTGCCGCTCGGCGCGAGTCGCTGGGCCAGTGCCGCGCCACCGGGTCCGGAGCCAATCACAATCAAATCGTAGTGGGTTTTGCTCATATGCATATACCTCAGTCACACATACTCAACCTTTGTCTTGGAATCCTGGATAAAGACTCATGCCGCCATCCACGAATAGCGTAGTACCGGTGACGTAGTCGGACGCATCGGAGGCCAACCAGACTGCGGCCTGAGCGATGTCGCTGGGCTGGCCGATGCGCGCGTAAGGCACCAGGGTCATCAGCTGTGAGTAGGCTTGATCAGTTTTCCACGCGGCGGTGTTGATCGGTGTCTCAATCGCACCAGGCGCTATGCTGTTGACGCGGATCCGGTGCGGCGCCAATTCCTGCGCCATCGTCTGCATCAGCATGTCGATGCCACCTTTGGACGCGGCGTAGTTGGCGTGTCCGGCCCAAGCGATGCGTTGATGTACCGAACTCATGCAGATGATTTTGCCGGCGGCGGCCGATACCTCAGGCGTCACGCCGCGGCGCAGGAACTCGCGCACTGCCGCACGCGCGCACAGAAACTGACCAGTGAGATTGACGCTGATCACGGTGTTCCATTGTTCAAGCGTCATCTCCTGAAACGCCGCATCGCGTTGCAAACCGGCGTTGCAGACGGTGATGTGCAAGCTGCCAAATGTTTCAATCGCCTGTGCGAACATCGCCTCGACGTCGTCTTCATCGCTGACATCGGCGTGGATCGCCAGCGCGCGCCGGCCCAAGCCTTCGATTTCTTCAACGACCGCGTTGGCCGCGTCGGGGTCAGTCACGTAGTTGACCACTACGTCGGCACCCGCCTTGGCCAAGCCCACGGCCACGCCGTGACCGATGCCGGAGTTGGCACCGGTCACCAGTGCCGACTGGCCGAGCAAGCTCTGCGGGATCGATGGGTCAGGAGCGGGCCGCCGTCCGCTGGCTTTGACAGAATTGTCTGAATGGGAGTCGTTCATTTCGTTGTCCTCAGGTTGGCGTTTTCGCAAGTCGGGAACGGTAGGGCGCTTCTCGGGTCAGAAACGTGCGAGCGGGTTTCGCACGCAATCCCGCCGTCGCACGCAACCTGGAGTTTTGCCGTCATGACTGATCCCACGATCTTCACTGCCGACCTCGCGTCGAAGGGTTTTCGGTTGCGTCAGCCTTGGCAATGGTGTGTGGGCAGCGGCCACGCCACACTCGCGTTGCGCGCCGACTGGCAAGCACAGTTGCTGCGGGCGAAACAGGATCTCGGTTTCCGCCATGTTCGCTTCCACGGCATCCTTGATGACGATATGGGTACTTTGATCTGCCAGAGCGACAAGCTGCTTTACTCGTTCATCAACATCGATCGAATCTTTGATTTTCTGCTTTCGATTGGCATGAAGCCGGTCGTCGAGCTTTCCTTTATGCCGCTTACGCTGTCATCCGGCGCTGATCTGGTATTTCACTATCGCGGCAACATCACGCCACCGCGCAGCTACGCAAAGTGGGGGGAATTGGTGCGACGCCTCGCGCAACATCTGATTGACCGCTATGGAGTCGAGGAAGTTTCCCAATGGCCGTTTGAGTGCTGGAACGAACCCAACCTCAAGGCGTTCTGGACCGGCACGCGGACGGCCTACTTCAAACTGTTCAAGTCGACGTATGACGCACTAAAATCGGCCGATTCGGCGCTACGTATCGGTGGCCCGGTGACGGCAGATAGTGAATGGCTGGAGGAGTTTTCCAGCTTTTGCGCGAAGGAGAAGCTCAAACCCGACTTCGTCAGCACCCATCTCTACCCGACCGATGC
>JBBSVJ010000152.1:0-8623 GCA_038233665.1 Lysobacterales bacterium | reverse complement strand
TATCTACGCCGCTTTGCTCAGGCTACGCCGCACCGCTTGATTCCAAGCGACACGATTTTAGTCAAGTCGACGGCCGCTTATCCATTCAATGGCTTGGCCTTTCCTGATCGCCAGCGCCCGCACCTCTTTTGCACGTGGGGCACACATGGGCAACGGATGATTTATACCGTTCGTACTTGAACCGATTGGACTTGTGATTGTTGCGCACGAAAACACACCGCAGTTGCAGTGGGTGGATCCTGCCACGGTGCTTCAAATATGGCGCAGAGAAACCGAACCCGGATTTCGGCACGTTTCCTGCATTGAGACTCACGCGTCCGCCCGTTGCGGTTCAGGGTGTTCGCGAGGAATCCCGGCATACTCGCCTTCGCTTCACCTTGAGATCTTGTTGAACACGATGCGCTTTCTGCTACTTGCCCTGATTGCCTTTTGCTGCGCGGCGCGAGCCGTTGAGCCAGACATCCGACCGATTGACGTCGCCGATGAAGGCGCACCGACGTTTACCGTATTCTCATCGCGAGACGGACTGTCCGATGAAATCTGGAGTACGGTTGGTTTCGACAATCAGGGGTTTGTCTGGGCCGGATCCGCCTCGTCGCTGTCGCGCTTTGATGGCTATCAGTGGACCTCGTGGCCGTTTCCGATGGCGCACAGTCTGGTTCGCGACATGCAGCCCGATTCCACCGGCATCTTGTGGGCGATATTCGAGCGCGAAGGCTTGGCCAGATACGACGGCAAAAGCTGGACGCTGTATCCCGAAAGCAACGTGTTTCATCAACGTTTTTCCGATATTCATCACCCGGACGGCAGCGCGGATTTTTGGGTCAGTGATGATCATGGTCTGTTGCATCTGGTCGGCGATCAATGGGTGGCGGATGCCGGCAATCCGCGCACCCAGTTGGGTCCATGGACCGGCATCGAACAGACTCAAACGCTGTACGGTAAACCTCGCCAATGGCTACTTTCCACCTTGGACGGCCTCTGGTATCGCGAGGTCACCCAAGGACAAAATCCAGATCCTTGGAAACGCTTTGAGCAGCCTGGCTTTGAATCGCTGCATGGCACCGATCTGCTGCGCAGCCAAGATGGGAATGCCGAGGAATTGTGGGTACTGACTTACGGTGATGGCTTGTTCCGGATCCGCAACGATGGCATCCAGGTTTGGCACTCGGCCACCGGTGAGCTGCCGAGTGAAGCAATCTACTCGGCACGAGCGACTTATTCGGCGACCGGCGATCGCACCGTGTGGATGGCATCACGTGCTGGGTTGCTGCGTTTTCGCAATGAAAGAATCTCGGTGTTTGATCGGCGCAATGGCTTGCCCTCCGATGCGGTTCGCGGCCTCAAGCTGCAAACCAATCCCGACGGCACCGAGATGCTTTGGCTTGCCACTGAAGGAGGTATCGCGCGTACCGCCTTAACCAACAGTCAATGGCAGACGGTCTCCCTGCTCGGCTCACGCGAGAACGGCGTTTTTTCGGTGATGCTGGAGCCCGATGGCAAGGGCGGAGAACGACTATGGGTGGGCAGTTCTGAGGATGGCCTGGCCCTGCTGGAAAACGACAAATGGCGTTATTTCACAAAAAGCAACGGACTATTGCCTGTTAAAGGCACGCGGCAAATATGGCGATTGCCTGACAGCAACGGCAAACTCCTGCCTCTGCTCAGCCTTTCTGACGGACAGTTGCTGCGTGTCGACGATGAGTTGAACTTTATTCCATTGAAGACGCCTTGGCAGCAGAGCACCGATGAATTGGCAACCTACGCAATTTCTCGACGTCAAGGAGATGAGTTCGAGAACTGGTTTGCGACCTTGCACAGCGGGATCTATCGATGGCTTGGAGGCCGCTGGACCCAGTATGTTGCCGATGGCGCGAAGCAGCCGTGGTCGGTCATAGGCTTGACCGAGCAAATTGACGCCAACGGCCGCTCCTGGCTGTGGGCGGCAAGCGATCAAGGCCTCGCGGTGTTCAATGGCCTGCAATGGAAACTGCTCGATGGGCTGCCGATCGACAATTTTCGCGGGGTGACGATGATTCGTCATGCCAAGCGCCCGACCTTGTGGGTGGCAAGCGCTCGCAACGGAATCCTCCGCCTGGATGTATCGGATCCCATGCATCCCGTTGTCATCAGCAACCACAATGTGCCGGAGCCACCGGATCCGACCGTCTATTCAATCAGCGAGGACAGTCAAGGCCGTCTTTACGTGTGCACCAACAATGGCGTGCAGCAGCTGACGCCCGATGCAAACGAGCACTACAGCGAGCGCGTTTTCCGTCGCCGCGACGGTCTGGTTCACGATGAGTGCAATACCAATGCCCAATTTGTCGACAGCCACGATCGCTACTGGGTCGGCACGCTCGGAGGATTGAGTGTGTATGACCCGATGATCAAGACAAGCAGCGGGAAACCTCAACCCAAACCTTTGCGTTTCACCGAAGTCATCATCGGCGGCGATCGCGTCGAACCCTCTGCAGCGGACAACCGCGTTGTTCCAGCCCGTACGCAAGATTTAAGCATTGGCTATTCGGTATTGTCTGGCGTGCGCGAACAAGAATCGACGTATCGAAGCCAGCTGGTTGGACTGGAAACCGAGCCCGGCAACTGGAGCACTGAACACCGACGCCGTTTTGGACGCCTGCCGCCCGGCGACTATGAGCTCAACGTTGAGGGACGTGATTACACCGGCACGGCCAGCACTCCGATCTCGCTGCGCTTCAAGGTTGATGCATTGTGGTGGGAACAACCGCGGATGCGTGTGCTTCTGGGTTTGCTCATCCTCAGCTTGGCCGCAGGATTGGTGCTTCTATACAACCGCGGCCTTCGCTTGCGCCAGCGCCATCTGAAGCGTGAAGTGGCTCGACGCACCACCGAGATTCGCGCGGCCAATCAGCGTCTGACCGAGCTTTCATATCAAGATCCTCTTACCGGTGTGGCCAATCGTCGTCGACTGATGGAGGTTGTCAACACGGCTATTGATCGCGCCTTGAAGCGCTCGCTGCCGCTCGGCTTGATCGTCATCGACGTCGATCACTTCAAGGCTTACAACGATCAACATGGCCACCTTTCCGGCGATATCGCTTTGCGTGCGGTAGCCCGGGCGCTGCAAAGCGCCATGCGCGAACAAGATCTGGTCGCAAGATTCGGAGGCGAGGAGTTTGCTTGTCTGTTGATTGACGCCGATATCGAGGTGGCAGCCCGCTGTGCCGAGCGCATGCGCGCGCTGATCGAAGGCTTGCCTCCGCGAACACTCGGCAACACGACCGGAACGATCACCATCAGCGCGGGCGTACTGAGCCGCGTACCGTCTCCCGGAGACAGCGCTTCTGATCTGCTACGCGACGCTGATACCGCGCTATATCGAGCCAAGAATGAAGGTCGCAATCGGGTTGCGCGGGCTGGATTTACCGGGCCGGCCGGCTCCTGAAACCTCCAGATGCATGGTTATGGAGCGAGTTTTGTCTCTCGATACATAATTGAAGGGATGACATTGATGAGCTCGCTGCGCGCTATCAAGCGCATCGGCACACTCGATCTCAATCACCGCTTCGCTGCAAACTGCATGATCAAAGCACGCCAGTAGGCGCGATCCTTGTCGAATGCCTCGACCGAAATGCGCTCATTGAGGCCATGGGAAAAACTGTCGCTGTCTTTGAGGAACATGCCGCTGGCGCCATAGGTCGGGATGCCCGCGGCGCGAAAGATGGTCCCGTCCGTGTAGTAGGACGCTTGGTCGGGAACAATGGCGACGCCCGGGTAGACTGAATGCACGGCTTGGCCAACCGCGTCCTCGACATCCTTGCGCATCGGAGAGGCGACGGCATCGAGGGTCCTCGAAGCAACGCTGACCTTGACCTCGGAACCGACTACGCGCTGCAGCTCGGCGGCAACGGCATCAATCGAGGTGCCCGGGAAAATACGACAATTGACGTTCGCCGTGGCCGTTTGCGGCAGCGCATTGGAAGCATGACCACCATTGAGTAGGGTTGCCACGCAGGTCGTTCGTGTCCGCCCGACATAGGAAGATTCCGTGGCGAGCCGATCGGCGGCGTCGGTATCGTTAGGATCCTTGGCGAAGCGAATCATCGCCTGGCCAAGCTCGCCGGGAGTCTGTGCGCCGGAGGCGGCCAGACTGCCAAGCGTCCAGCGATTCGATTGCACTGGAAACCGATAGCCTTGCACCGCCTTGAGTCCATCGGCGAGATCATAGATCGCATTTTTCGCTCGCGGCTCGGAGCTGTGTCCGCCCGGATTATGGGTAGTAAGCGAATAGTTGGCCGAGGTCTTTTCGGCGCCCTGCAGATAGAAAAATTTGGCCTTGCCATCCTTTTCAGCAAGCACGCCACCGCCGCCGTCGCCATTGAGGGCAAAATCCGCATCAACCAGATCGCGGTGATTGGCGACCAGATCACGGGTCGTCGCTTGTTCTGTTTCCTCATCGCCGCTGAAGGCGAGAATCAAGTCACGAGACGGCACGAAACCCTCTCGCTTCAAACGCATGAAGGTGGCCGAGAGATTGGCCACTTCGCCCTTGATGTCGGAGGTTCCGCGACCGAAAAAATAGCCGTTTTCTTCAATCAAGGTAAACGGATCACGTTGCCAATCGGCCGGATTGGCGGGAACCACGTCCATATGCGCGAGGAACAAGATCGGCTTGCCGCCGCTGCCATCGCCGCGATAGCGAACAACCATCGAAGCGGTCTCGCCCAGCGGCAGGATGTGGATGTCCTTTGCGTCGAATCCTGCCGCGGCAAACTGCTGCGAAAGATAAGCGGCCATCAGCGGAACCTGACCCAACCCTTGCGAGGTCTTGAAGGCGATTAGACGGCTGAGAAGTTCGTGCGCCTCGGTTTGTGAGGGGTCGGACTTGTCCGCAGCCATCACAGCGCCAGCCGAGTAAATCAGTAGCCACAGCGCCAGTATTGCTTTCATGATTTCTCCATGGATCCCAGAGTGGTGATCAGATTGGACGACTGGACGGGTGATGCAGCGGAATTTTTCTGCCGACGAAACACGCCGAGCAAGCTCTCCAGCGGCATTGCTTTATGAAACAACCAGCCTTGGGCGAACTGCACACCATGTTCACGCAGAAAATTCGCCTGCAACTCGGTTTCAACGCCTTCACCGATGATCTTCAATCCCAGCGAATCGGCGATGTAGATGATATGCAGGGCAACTTGTCCGGTCGGCGAATCGGTACCCACCGTATCGACAAAGACCTTGTCGATTTTCAGATAGTCACTTTGCAATGTGGTCAGTTGCGAGAGATTGGAGTAGCCGGTTCCGAAATCATCAATCGCGACACCGATGCCGAGCGCGCGGATTTTCGACAGAACCTGCTGCGAGAGCTTTGGATCAAGGAAGGAATGCTCGGTCGCCTCGACAATGATATTGGACGCAGTGACTCCGGGCGTCGCCACCAATTTACTCAGGGAGGCGACGATCGCTTCAGAGTGAAAGTCCGACGAAGCCAGATTCAAACTGACATGACAGCCAGGGCATTCTTTGAGCAAGCGCGGCAAGTCCTTGGCCAATTGCTTGATCACATAATCGGTGATTTGTGGAATCAACCCGCACTCTTCAGCGACAGGGATGAAAAGATCCGGCCGCATCAGAGGACCATCGCGATTGGTCCAGCGCAACAACGCCTCGACACCGATGATGCGTCTCGATTGGAGTTCGACGATCGGCTGATAGTGGACATCGAACTCGCGCCGCCTCAGCGCAGCGCGCAGCTCCACCGGCAAAGACGCGCGTTGTCGCGCCAGCTTGATGATGCCAAACGAAAGCGCGGCTGCCAGAACCAGAGCGATGGGTACCAACACGCGCGCAAAATCGACCAGCCGTGCGCGTAGATTGGCGACCGGTACGGCGACATAAGCAACCATATCGAAGGACGCCGAATGCTTCATGCTGACCAGATAGTTGCCGTCGAAGAAAACAGCTTTTCCGGTTTTCTGGAATCGCTTTATCCATTTCGGATCAAAAAATCCTCGACTGCTCAAGCGCGTTTCTCCACTGGCGCCATAAACGCCGAGTGCAACCTCTTGTCGACCGACAAAGATATCGATCAATTCTTCGGGATGAATGGCGGTTGCGGCAGTACCCTTTTGCAGGACCAGAAAGCGCTTTGCGCTGGCGGAACCCAGATTTACCGAAGCGCGTACCTTGGTTCCCAAGGTGCTCACGTAGTCGACAGGACCCAGCTCGATGGCTGGGACATGTAGACCCAGCGAAGAACAGGTCAAGCGGTTATTCTCAACCATGCCGACCGTCTGTAGATAGCTAGACTCGAGGTCAATATCGCGCATCAGGGCAAGCCCATTGTCTGAGCAATCCAGCGGTTGTCCGCTGGTTTCAATGCGCCTCAGAGCCTCGACCGCCTGCACCCCCGCATCGTCCGCTCGGCGCAGCACTTCCTGCGCCATCGAATCGGCGAGTTCGATCTCGGAATCCACGCTTTGCCGATGCGCCAGATACAACGCAGCCAGCAGCGGACAGGCAATTCCGAAGACCGCAACCGCAAGGACAACGCGAGCTGTGAATTTTCTACGCATTCTCCACCGCTTGCCCCTGTTGGCCAACGACCATTACTGAATGGCAATCATGCGCCTTTTTCACTCGGTTTTGCATTGACTCGCTGACCCTTCATCGGCGCCGTTCGCTGCCCCTTGGATCTATCGATCAGGCTCCGGATCGATGCTGCGCCATCGCCAAACGCCCGAGCAAAAGTTCTAGTGAGGAAGACGGCTCAGAGTTCAAAGTCGCCGGCGAAGAGGACGTCAGAATATTTGAAGCCTGCCTGCAATGGCCAACCGGTATTGCCAGCGGTTGCGGCTATGTAGGCACCGACATCGGCGAGCGCGAGCGCAGGTTGAAATCGTCGCTGGCGAGAAAGGTCGAATTGGCGCTGCCTGCGAGGATTCCTGCTTGCGGCACCAGATCCATCGGCGGCGATCCGGAGTAGTTGGCCGAAGTGAAATCCGCTGAAATATTTCCCGCTGCATTGAAGCCGCTACTGACACCTGCAAGGGTTCCGTGGCCGGCGTTAGCGAGCATCGTGATCAGGCCGGTCGTGCCATCCGCATAGACGGCACGACCATCGGCCGCGTACAGCGCATTGTTGGCAATCAGCACGCTGCCGCTGACAGCGTTGAGATGGATGGCATCACCTGCGGCTTTCAGCACCGTGTTGTTGATGATCTGGAGATTACCGACCGCACCGCCTTGGGCAGGATGAATCCCGATGCCATGGGCGGCAGATCCGAGAACGATGTTGTTTCTGAGGATGGCGTCGGCAGTAACTTGAATGCCATTGTCGCCGCTATTCCAGATCAGGTTTCGCTCGATGATGTTGGGCGCGCCATTTCCGAAGGTGTGGTAAAGCGTGATCCCGGGATATCCGGTGTCGTGGATTACATTGTCTCGCACGATGTTGGCGTAGCTGCCGGCCTTGATCTCGATACCGTCACCTTGGGTCACGCTCGGCCCATTGAGATCGTGGATATAGTTGTTGGCGACCAGGGAATCGTGGATTCTGCACGCGTCGTCGTTGCAGCCAAGATAGAAGCCTTCGGCGGTTGCGCCTGCATGATCAATTTCGTTGTGGATAAAATCCAAACGGGCATAGTCGCTACCGACATCATTGGCGCTGATCGCGTTGGCAGCCGTGTGGTGGATGTGACAGTTGCGCATCGTGATATCCGAGGATGCTTGCAGGCGGATGCCCCGCGAGCCGCCGCTGAACTCGATGCCATCGATGATAACGTGTGAGGAATTGCGAATATTGACGATATTCTGGCTTGCGTTGACGTAGGAAATGACAGGCTGCTCAGCCTCAGCCGCGCGGATCGTGATCGGCGCTTTAGCCGTTCCATTGAGAACCAGCTCGAAGAAGCTCGACAGTGGATAGCTGCCCCCGTGCAGGATCAACGTGTCGCCGGCGACAAGAGTTTGCATCGCGCTGCGATAGTTGTCGGCCGGTGTAATTTCAATAATGCTCGCGAGGGCGGATCTGCCGATGCCGAGCGCCAGCAGAAGAAAAGCCAAAGTGTCACGCAAAGCAGGTTTCATGGCGTGCTTCTTTCGAGCGGGGTTGATCTTCTCATGCGCGAGAATAAGGCGTTGCCCAAGCGTGGCGTGGGTCGTGGTTGGCGTCCGAAGGTTCAACGAGCAGGAACGCCAGCGCCTCTCTACATGAGCGCTCGACTTTCAGTTGAAGGAGGTCATCGGCACGTGTGCGACCGAGATTGAGCGCGGCGATGGGCTTGCTCATCGCCGCCGCCATGCGCGCGAAGCGGAAACCCGAATAGACCATCAGTGATGAACCGACAACGAGCATTGCATCGGCGTTTTCGAGGTGGGCGACGGCTGTCTCGACGCGCTCACGCGGTACGTTCTCGCCGAAGAACACCACGTCGGGTTTGAGCAAGCCGCCGCAGCGCGCACAATCCGGCACATCGAAGCGACTGAATTCCGCGTGCTCGATATCGGCATCTCCGTCTGGGGCGAGCTTCGCCTCGATGTCGATCCAGACGGGATTTCTGGCGACCAGTTTTGTCTGAAGCGCTTCGCGCGTCGTGCGGTCGTCGCAATCAAGGCAGCGCACGACATCCAAGCGACC
>JBBSVJ010000151.1:0-8756 GCA_038233665.1 Lysobacterales bacterium | reverse complement strand
GCGCATCTGCAGCGCACCGGAAATTCGCGCCGGCACATACGTGTCGACGATCACGAGAATACGCATCAATATTTTTTCCAGACCACTCGATTCACGTAGTCTGTATAGCTGTGGATGATACGTACCACTTTGTCCGAGACGTTCGGCATGCTGTAGTCGGCGACTTGGCGCAGCAAGCGTTCCTCGCCAACAGGCTGCGAAGCGAGGATTTCCAGCGCTTGCATGACACGCTCCACGCTCATGCCCGTCATCATCACTGCTGCCTCTTCCATGCCTTCAGGCCGCTCGTGCGCATCGCGCAGGTTGAGCGCGCGGAAGTTCAGAATGGAAGATTCTTCATTGATCGTGCCGCTGTCGGAAAGGCTGACCCAGGCATCAACCTGCAAGCGAACGTAATCACTGAATCCCAGCGGCTTGAGCAGTTGCACCCTGGAATCCAACGTCACACCCATTGCCTCGATACGATTGCGCGTGCGCGGATGGGTCGAAACGATGACCGGCCATTGATACTTTTCCGATACAGCGTTGAGGATCTCGATCAGCCCGCGAAAATTGCTATCCGATTCGATGTTCTCTTCGCGATGCGCACTGACCACGAAATACTGCCCGGGCGTGAGGCGCAGGCGTTCATGAACATCCGAGGCCGCAATGCGTGCCGCGTTGTGCGCGAGCACTTCGCACATCGGGCTACCCGTCTTGATGATCCGATCCGGCGGCAAGCCTTCGGCCAGCAGGTATTCGCGCGCAATGTCGCTGTAAGTCAGGTTGATGTCGGCGGTGTGATCGACGATCCGACGATTGATCTCCTCCGGCACGCGCATGTCAAAACAGCGATTGCCGGCCTCCATGTGGAAGGTTGGAATCTTGCGTCGCTTGGCGGGAATCACCGCGAGGCAGCTATTGGTATCGCCAAGCACGAGCAACGCATCCGGCTTGATCTCGGCGAGAACCTTGTCCACGGCAATGATGACCTTGCCGATGGTTTCGGCACCGCTGGCACCGGCAGCTTCAAGAAAGTGATCCGGTTTGCGGATGCCGAGATCATCGAAAAAGATGCCGTTGAGCTCGTAATCGTAGTTTTGTCCGGTGTGGATCAGCACATGCTCGCAATGGGCATCGAGCTTCGGCAGCACGCACGAGAGCCGGATGATTTCCGGGCGCGTACCGACCACCGTGGCGACCTTCAACTTGCGGTTGCTCATGCGGAAATGTCCCTCGTCGTCACTTTGCCGATTTGCCGCGCGCAGGGCGCGGCTCCTGTACGGATCGAGCCTGGAACGGGTTGCGGATGCGCAACCTGTCCTCGACCAGCAATCCATCATGCATGTCTTCGCTGTACAGCGTATCCGCTTCGGCCAGCAGGGCAGACGCCACGATCATGGCGTCGTACACGGAGAGCTGGTAGCGCACGGCCAGACTTCGCCCAAGATCGTAAGTGGTTTCGGTCAACGGCTCGATGCGACACATTGCACGTATGGGTTCCAACAGAATACCTACCTGCGACCAAGTCATGCCGTACTTGCGAATGGCCACATTCGACATTTCGTTGAGTACCTGCACGCTGATCGTGCCGCCGCTCGCCAGCAGGGCCTCCGCACAATTGGCCTTGTCTTCGTCAGCCGACGCCAGATACAACAACACGTTGCTGTCGAAGAACGGGCTATCGCTCATTGGCTTCTTCGCGATCGAACTTGAAATCCTTGGGCATGGCCCCGCGCAGCTTGCGCACACGCTCCAGCATCTCCTTGATTTCAGGCTTTTTCGCAATGCGCAGGGTGCGAGGATCATCCACGTGGATCTCGATCTCGTCCCCGTCTTGAAGTTGCAGGGTTTCGACCACCGCCGTCGGCAAGCGCACGGCCAGACTATTGCCCCACTTGGCGACTTTCATAGCTAACCCTCAGGATATACACACTCGTTCATGTATATCTTATCCGGCCGACAATCCAAGTCAAGCAAGCTTGCTCGCCACCGTATCCGGCTTCAGTCGATCGAAGATCTCATTGGCCCAAAGCATCACCACGAGCTCGTCATCGCCGATGTTGGTGATGTCATGTACCCAACCCGGAATCGTTTCGACGACTATCGGCTCATCACCACAGCTCTCGATCGAATAGGTTTCGTCGGTGATCAAATGCCGGAAGCGGTAGCGCGCCCTGCCCTTGATGACCAGAAATTTCTCGGTCTTGCTGTGATGGTAATGACCGCCGCGAGTAATACCTGGATGCGCAGTGAAATAGGAGAACTGCCCGCAATCGGGCGTTTTAAGCATTTCCACGAAAACGCCGCGGGCATCGCCATGTTTCGGCAAGGGATAGCTGAAAGCAGGCTGCGGCAAAAAGCTCACATAAGTTGAATACAGCGCACGCAAAAGACCCGTACCGACGCGCTCGGTGACTAGCGAATGGCGCACTTCGCCGAATGCTTCAATCTGCCGGGCAAGCTCGCCTACCGTGATGCTGTACACCGGCCCCGCGTCGGGGAATTGGACACCCTGCCCCGGGCTTTCCAGGAAGCGCAGCAACTCCTGCACCACATCGTCGATATAGATCAGCCGCACAGGTGCGGATGGATCATCAATACGTACCGGCAAGCCGCGAGCGATGTTGTGGCAGAACGTGGCGACCGCCGAGTTGTAGTTGGGCCGACTCCATTTACCAAAGACATTGGCGAACCGATAGATTGCAACGGGTGCGCCGCTACGGCGGCTGTAGTCAGCCAAATGGTCTTCCGCCTGCCGCTTGCTCAGTCCGTAAGGGTTATCGCGTTCTGCCTGGATGGAAGATGCGAAAGCAACCGGCAGAACGCGCCCACTTTCCAGCAGCAACGTGCACAGACACTCGGTGAAATCCGCATTGCCTCTGGCGAATTCAGTTGGGTCCTGTGGGCGGTTGACGCCAGCAAGGTGGATAACCGCGTCGGCCTGCGCCGCCACCGTGCGCAACGCATCGGCAGTTGTGTCGCGAATTACCGGCAAAACGGTTATGCCTTCGCGCTCGCTCAACGCCACCTGCAGGTTCTTGCCGATGAATCCGTCGGCACCGGTCAGCAGAATCTTCATGTGCAATCGACCAGCAGCGCCAGATGACCGACGATTCTGCTGCTGACGACTGAGGCTTTCGCGGGCGCTATCGCCAAAACACGTGTGGCTCCAAGGGCCAAGCAAGTACGCATGCAATTCATGAATAGTCCGGACGGGATTCGTTGCCGGCCGCAGCAAAGGCATTCATGGTTTATGGCCTCCATGGCGCTGCCGGCTTTGGGTAAAATTCTACGTCAATCAGCGCCCCGGTGACTCTGATCACAGCGACATCGAAAACGGCGTACCCGCATCACCCCGGGCCAACCAGTCATTGGCCCGACGCGATTCTTCCGCGACGACACCGACCACGTAGTCCCAGAACTCGGGCTGTTCGACAGTCTTCGCCGCCATTGTCGCAGGCACAAAGCGCCGCATTTCCTGGCGGAATCCGTCACGCAAACCCGTCTCCGTCAAAAGGCTCCGCGAGCGGTCAGCCAGCACGCGCGTGAAGTCATCCCGATCGCACCGATGGTCCACCAGTTTCAGTGGTAGCAATTGCGAAGGCAGCACTATGCCTTGTTGTTTCAACCAAGCAATGTCCCACAGGTCGCGATGCTTAATTGTATTGCGCAATGCAAATGCCACCAACTTGTCGGCAAGAATTTCCTCGCGGCTCTGCGCCTGAATGATCAAGCCCGCCGTACCCATGTCCACACCATAGTGATTGCGCAGCATCATCGGCCGCCGGTCGTGGCTCGGGATCGCGCAGATATCGATGTGGATGCGTTGTGGCGGAAGATCCCGCTGCCCAGGTCGGGTCACCACACTCAATTTCCAGGTATCCACATTGCCCGTTTCGCGACGTGGCTCAGCCACGTCCACCACCAAGCCGTACTTGTCCTGCATCCGCGCCACCAGCACTGCGCGCAGGCCAGCCAACTGTTCACGGCTGAGCCCGGCCCCACCGGTAAAATCCAGGTCGTCGCTCAAACGGTTGGAGCCGTAGCACGCGCGCAAGCAGGTGCCGCCGATGAACGTCAACTGCGACAGCAAGCCCGCCTCGCTCATCTCGCGCAGGATGTCGTGATGCAAGAGCTCCTTTTCCACCACGGCCTTCAGCGGTGCCAGCGCGCCTTGGCCATGCAATGCTTCGTCAACGAGACGATCAAACAAGCTCATTGAGTACCTCCTTGTCGATCAGATCCAGATTTCGTCGCGTCGCACGCATGTCTTGCATGGCAAGCGCTACGGACGCACGCCACAGCCCATACCGCCGGTCATACTGCAGTTGATCCTGTATCGCGTCAGGCGGTTTGTCGGTATGCACGTATTCGATCGTGCCCCAATCACCACAGCGGATCACGCTGCTGCGGGAAGACGACATCAGCGTGATCCAGTTGAGGGGTATTTGCGAGATCACCCCGGCTTCGCTGAGGATCGTTTCCAAGCTGAGATAGTTGAAGGCGTCGGCGCGCAATCGTGCCGCTGCATGGAACAGCACCAGGCCTCGGGGATAGTCTGCCCCATGCAGATACAAGCCACGACACATGCGCGTCAACAATCCTCCGCTGACCGCCCGGCTGAGCAGCTTGCGGAATGCCGTATCCGAGATGTCCGGTACCGCCCCACGCAGGTCTGACAGGGAAAACAAGTAGTGCGCCGGACTACTGATCTGGGCCAGGGTGCGAGTCAGGCGCTGGATGGGTTGCATGGCGCGTGTGGTCAACGGAAGGTGCCAAACACTGACACTATCTGTAGACCGAAACAAGCCTCACCTGCGGCAATCCCTCACTTTTAACGCGCTCGAGGAGTGCGCCGAGAGCCGACGCCAGCAATTGGTTGGATCCAGGAATACTGCCAATTCGCGCATGGACTTTCACGCTCAATCCACCGGCCTCGCAGGACGGCCCGCTACCAGATCCTGGATGAAGTCGAGTTTCAGCAACAAGGCCTTCATGCCTTCCACATCCAGTTGTTCGGTGTTGTGCGAGGTGTAGTCCTCGCATTCGGAAATCCGTGTTTCACCTTGGTCGAAATACTTGCCGTAGTTGAGGTCACGCAAATCGGGCGGAATGCGGAAGTAACCCTCCAAATCCTCGGCATGAGCGCGCTCCTCACGGCTGAGCAGGGTCTCATGCAGCTTCTCGCCGTGACGTGTACCAATGATTTCGATCGGATGATCTTTCCTGTCGAGCAGCTCGAACAGCGCATGGGCCAACACATGCAGATTCGCGGCCGGTGCCTTCTGCACAAATATGTCGCCGCTGTTGCCATGCTCGAACGCATAGAGCACCAGATCCACGGCGTCATCAAGCGTCATCATGAATCGCGTCATTGTCGGATCGGTGATCGTGATCGGCTTGCCCGCGAGGATCTGGTCGACAAACAACGGAATCACCGAACCGCGTGAGGCCATGACATTGCCGTAGCGCGTTCCGCATATCGCCGTAAGCGCAGGGTCCGCGCTGCGGGATTTGGCCACGAAAACCTTCTCCATCATCGCCTTGGAGATTCCCATGGCGTTGATTGGATACACCGCCTTGTCAGTACTCAGGCAGATAACCCGCCGCACAGCGCACTGAATCGCCGCCTCGACCACGTTTTCCGTACCAATGATATTGGTCTTGACCGCCTCCATCGGGTGGAATTCGCAAGATGGCACTTGCTTCAAAGCGGCGGCATGAAACACGTAATCAACGCCACGCATGACATTCAGTACGGCGGAAGGGTCACGCACATCGCCGATATGAAACTTGAGTTTGCTGCTGCCATACGCCTTTCGCATGTCATCCTGCTTCTTCTCATCACGGCTGAAGATGCGAATCTCGCGCACGCCCGTCTGCAGGAATCGCCGCAGTACGGCGTTACCAAAGGACCCTGTGCCGCCGCTGATCAGCAGGACTTTGTCATCAAACATCCGCAGTTCCCTGTTTAGACAATGGGTTGAGAATCATTCCGACTGAAGTTGAACCATCCTGCACCCCGGAGCCGATCCGGCGCGCGTGGGACGCTTGGCGCTCGGAATGGGGACCAAGGGTTCAATCGTCAGGTCTGGATCGGCTGCTAGTATTACGATTGCGAACTACCCGTGCAATCAAGCCGTTTCATTGTGAGGCTGGGATTTCCGCATTGTGAACGCCATAAGAGTTCACAAACACGCTGCCCAGGTGGACATGAACTTGTATTCAATGGCCTGCCTTAAGTAACGAAGTATTTCCGCCAGTCGGCAAAACGAGCATGCATTCGAGTAGCGATAATGAGGCAATGAAGGTGCGGGATTGGCTCGCCGCGGCAATCGGCGGCAACGCGCCCGACTGGATCTTTTGCGATGAGTTTGATTCCGCCGGAATACTTCGCGCCGCACAACAAGAGGGAGTCATCGCGCTGCTGCATCAACGCCTGCTTGAATCGGGCGCGTTGACCACCCTACCGATCGAATTGCGGACTCAGCTCACGATCGCAGCGCAAGTGAAGGTCGCGCAAACTCAATTGCGGGAACATCACTGCCGCGACATTCTGAAACAATTGCATCGGGCAGGAATCCCGACATTGCTGCTCAAGGGTTCGGCGTTGGCGTATTGGGCTTACTCGGCGCCCTACCTGCGCGAGTGCAGCGATATCGATTTGCTGCTGCGGTCAAAAGACGATGCCGACCAAGCGGTCAAGATTCTGGATGAGCTTCAGTTCGATCTAAGAGACAAGGCATTACCCGGCGATCTCGTTTGTTTTGAGATGACCTGTGAAGGCATCGCTTCAACGAACAAGGGGCTAGAGGTCGATCTCCATTGGCGGCTTTCGAGCGCGCCCGTGTTCGCGTTTCGATTCGATTGGGACGAACTGGACGCCTCAGCGATCAGTTTGCATGCGCTGGGAGAGGGTGCACGCGGAATCGCAGCAATTCCCGCATTCATGCATGCCTGCATGCACCGCGTGCAAAACATAGCTATCGGGCAGGCTGACACTCTTAAATGGCTTTATGACTTGCGCGTACTCGGAGATCGTTTTTCTATAGACGACTGGCACGACCTGACGCGCATGGCGACAGAACGAGGACTGGCAGGAACCTGTTTGCAAGGAATCCAGGCTGCAGAGACATGCTTCGGGGAGATCGCGCCAGAAGGCGCGCGTTTGGGATTGGCTACGGCTGCTCGCAGCGAAGTCATGGTCGTTAGCCGGATGGATCGCTGGTGGTATATCCAGCGGATGAATTTAGTAGCGCTCCCGAACATTCACGCGCGGTTGCGCTGGCTTCGACAACGTCTCATTCCCGAACCTGAGTACAGACAAGTGCGGTACGGAAAAGATCGGGGTTTGTGGCGTCCCATTGCACTGCGTATTCGATCTGCATTGATTCGGCTCCGGTCATGAACAGATGATCCCATCGCGGTGACAACGGTTTTGATCGGGCCACTGCCACTCACGTTTATCCCATCATCGGCAACACCCAGGCCGTTTTCCATCTATCGCACAACAGTCTTGCTCGCGAACTGCCGAATGAGGTTTACTTCGACTACAACCGCTGGCATTAGCTACTTAAAAATCATCAGAGCATCCACTTAAGGAGGCGAATTTAATGAGTACACTATTCTCAACCATACGCACTGATTCAGTCGCCCGCAGTGTATCGATTTCGAAAACCCGCATTAAAGGTAGTCAATGAAGACGGTAAGCCGAGTCTTGCTAAGCTTCGCGAGAATATTGCCCAGAGGATATTGGCCACTGATTCGATTCGCAGCAGCAAGAGACGAGGCGCTTTGGGATCTTTCATTGCCTACTCGCATTGGCTCAACTGTCGAAATCAGGGCCGACTTGCGAGAGTCCGTCTATATACCAGTGTTCAAAACCGGGTGCTACCTGCATCAAATCGGCGAGGATCTCGTCTGCAAGGAATTGATACTCGAGGGCGACCTGGTATTTGATGTCGGCGCCAATATCGGCTACACGACCTTGCTCTTTTCCCAAGCCGTGGGCCCATCCGGAAAAGTCCTTGCATTTGAGCCAGCTCCTCGCACATTCAAACTGCTCATGCGCTCCCTCGATCAGACGAACAACGTCGAATGTCTCAACCTAGCAATTTCCTCACGAGCAGGAGAGGCATCATTTTATGAAACAGCAACGCTGGATACCTCCTCGTTGGAGGCTGTCGAAAAGGTTAAGCCCTACACGGTCGCGGTTGACACGCTGGACTCATTGGCAAGGAGTCACGGTCATCCTGCATTCGTGAAGATAGACGTGGAGGGGCATGAGCAATGGGTCTTCAAGGGAATGGAGTCGTTAATTCTGCATGACAAGCCGCCAATACTTCTATTTGAAGCGCTCAGCGAAGTTGTGCTGAGTGAGATCCTTTCGGTTCTGAACGAATTAACCACAAATATATATACGTACTATCGAATCAAGAATGACGGGCAACTGACGGAAATGGACGATGCCTTGGGAACGAACAACTATGTCGCACTACCTGCCTGGGGCGTGACCCGCGCGAAAAAAATCATTCGCGCGCCCAAAATAGATCAATCAGCCTGATATCGCGTATCAGATAGTTCGCGCCTCTTGAAGTTGTTAGCGGCTAGCTGTGCCGAGGCCTGCTGGTAGGGGGTCAATAGCCCCTAGAGTGAAGCCAACGAAAAGTAGAGACTCTCCCCAACGGAGGGTCCTATGCGCAAATCGAAATTCAGTGAAGTTCAGATCGCGGCAGTCTTGAAGGAAGCCGAGGCCGGTGTGGCGGTGACGGAGG
>JBBSVJ010000150.1:0-8843 GCA_038233665.1 Lysobacterales bacterium | reverse complement strand
TAGCGTGATGCACGCGCACTCAATGAGCCGCTGACCAGACCCTTGCCCTCAAGCTGGCGCAGGGCATGGCCGACTGCGCCGGGTTCATAGTTCGTGGTCGGAGTTCGATTCGATTTCTGATTGCACGCGGATACCACCGCATTGAGCGTGAGCGGGTAGGCATCCGGCGTGGTTGCCTGCTTCTCGATCAGGCAACCGAGGATACGTGCCTCGATCGCATCCAGTTCAATCAGATGGTTGCCACCATCCTCCGCGGCTGACTCATCGTTGTGCTCTTCGACCGGCATCTCTCAATGCTCCGCGATCTTGTCGGCGCGATGCTTCTCGAACCAGCCCATCACATTGAGCACTTTGGCGATCATGTTGCTTGGACGCGAGTTGATGTGATGCGAGGCACCCGGAATGCGCACCATCGCGGTATCAATCTTGCGCAGCTTGAGCGCCTGATAGAACTGTTCGGCCTCGGATGCCGGCGTGCGGTGATCGCTGTCACCAACCATCATCATGGTCGGTGTGGTCACTTTATCGACATAGTGCAGCGGCGAGCGCTTGGCGTAGTTGTCCGGGTTTTCCCAAGGCATGCCGTCAAACCAGTACTGGGTAAAGTACGGGTACATGTCGGCGGTCAACACAAAACTCGCCCAGTTGATAACCGGCTTCACCGACACCGCCGCACGGAAGCGATTGGTATGACCCACAATCCATGCGGTCAACGCGCCGCCACCGCTGCCACCGGTGACAAACAGGTTGTCGGTATCGATCGAGCCGCGCGCAATCGTTGCATCGACCACGCTCATCAGGTCATCGAAATCCTGGCCCGGATAGGCATTTTCAATCAGGTTGGCGAAGTCGCTGCCGTAACTTGTACTGCCGCGCGGATTGGCATACACCACCACATAACCGGCCGAGGCATAAAGCTGGATTTCTGGTGCGAAAGCCGGGCCATAGGCGGCAAACGGTCCGCCGTGGATTTCAAGAATCATCGGGTATTTCTTGGATTTGTCGAAGCCTGGCGGAGTGACGATCCAGGCCTGGATATCGCGACCATCAGCCGAAGATTTGACCGCCATCTCTTCCATCTTGCCGAGGCTGATGTGATCGAGCAGGTTGGCATCAAGATTGGTCAGCGCGCGGGATTTTCCGTTGCGCGCAACCACACCCAGATTCGCCGGAGCCGTCGCGCTGCTGCGTGTGTAGGCGACGCGACCCGCAGCGGCGGAAAAATCACCGCTGGTATAAGGCCGACCGATTTCGGTGCCGCCGAGATCATCGGCAACTCGCTCGACCTTGCCACCGGAAGCGGAAATCCAGCCGATCCGGCCTTGGCCGCGATCATCGAATTTCACCCAGAAACCGCGATCGCCATCCCACGCCGCCGAACCGATGTTGAAATCGAAATCATCGGTCAGTGAGCGCGCGTTGCCTGCATCGGCATCGCCGATATAAAGATGGGTCGCTTGAAACGGATGATGCTTGTCATCAAAACCCAGCCAGGCCAGATGGCGGCCATCGGGAGACATCATCGGGCTTTGATCCGGCCCTTTGCGCTTCGTCAATTGGGTCATCGAGCCATCGCTGATCGCCACGCGGTAGAGATCACTCTCAGCCGGCTGGTATTCCCAATCCTTGTCCAGATTGGCCGAGACAATGACCGATTTACCATCCGCAGCCCAAGTCGGCATGCCATTGAAATTATGCTTGCCGTGGGTGATCTGCCGAGTCGCGCCGCCATCGGTGGCGACGACAAACACATGCGTGTAGCCCGGGTCGATATAGCCGCCGCCATCAATACGATAAACCACCCGATCGATGACCTTGACCGGTGCCGCCCATTCCGCACCCTTCGGCGCCTTGGGCATTTTTGCCAGCGGCTCGTCGTCAACCGGCACGCTCATGGTGAAAGCCAGCCATTGGCCATCCGGCGACCAGCTCAGATTGGACGGTGAGCCGGTCAGTTCGGTGATGCTGGCATCCTGACCGCCTTCCAGCCAATGCATCTGGATCTGCGCCGAGCCATCGGTTTTCGCCACATAGGCGATGCGACGTCCATCAGCAGACCACGCCGCGCCCTGGCCGGATGTCGCCAGCGGCCGATGTTGGCGACCATCCGCATTGACCATCCACAGGCTTGATTCGCTGCGATCCTTCATCACATCGAAACTCATGCGCTGGTAGACGATTTGCTGACCATCCGGCGAAATCTGCGGGCTATCCACCCATTGCAGGGCGAACACATCCATCGGCTCAAAAATGCGCGTTTCCGCGGACGCGCTGGAAGCGATCACGCTGCTGCCAGCCAGCGCGAGAAAGGCGAGTGTGAATCGTTGCATGGTGACCCCTTGGAAAATGGCGACTCCACATTCTGGCCCGATGCGCTGCCGAGGGCCAGCCTGCCATGGGTCATGGCGAGAGAGCCGGGACTGGGCCGGGTGCTGATACGCACGGTCAAGTTGGCCTGCAAGGCAAGCCGCAGGATTCGGCGCCTAAACCGAAAATCCGGGCAGTACCCAGCCGCTTGCGTTAATAGAAAGCGGTTTCAGCCGCGATGATCGCCGTCAACTCTGAGAAAAAGCATCGGCATGAACGCCTTGCCTGGTGAAGCACGAAGGTTCGGCGTGAAATTCCTTGACGATTCTCTCGTTGCTGTTTGGTGCTCGGCTGAAAGCCTCTCTCGCGAATAGCCTCCGGGCCACGCTGCTTACTTTCCCATTCCGCATTCCCGTTCCGCTTTTGTGCGCCGTGTCTTTCATTCCTTGCGGCCACGTGTCTAGACTCCGGCTGACCGCGCCCCTGTCTGCTATCGACGCGATCATCGGCCCAGTTCGCCGGTTCGCCGGCTTGTCGACAGAGAGGGAATGTGGTGCAACCCACCGATATCCGTGATCCGAATTACTTTCATAAAGTCGTCGATTGCCAATGGGCCTGTCCGGCCCACACGCCGGTCCCCGAATACATCCGATTGATCTCGGCAGGGCGCTACGCCGATGCCTACATGGTCAATTGGGAATCGAACGTCTTCCCCGGCATTCTTGGGCGCACTTGTGACCGACCGTGCGAACCGGCTTGTCGGCGCGGTCGCGTCGAGGAGAACAACGGCGAGAAACCGGAGCCGGTTGCGATCTGTCGATTGAAGCGCGTTGCCGCCGACAACAAGGGCGATGTGAAAGCGCGCATGCCAAAACCTGCCGCGAAGAAAAATGGCAAGCGCATCGCCTGCATCGGTGCCGGGCCGGCCTCACTGACCGTCGCTCGCGATCTTGCGCCACTCGGTTACCAAATCACCGTGTACGAGGCCGACCAGAAAGGCGGTGGCTTCATGCGCACGCAAGTGCCGCGGTTCCGTCTGCCCGAATCGGTGATCGATGAAGAGGTCGGCTACATTCTCGATCTCGGCGTCGAACTGAAAGGCGGACAACGCATTGATTCGATGCGCTCGATGTTGGAGAAAAACTACGACGCGGTGTTCGTAGGCTCCGGCGCACCGCGCGGTCGCGCTTTGCCTCTGCCAGGATCCGATGAAGCCGCTGCACACATCCACATCGGTATCGACTGGCTGTCATCGGTCTACTTCGGTCACGTCAAGGAAATCGGCAAGCGCGTGATCGTTCTCGGCGGCGGCAACACCGCGATGGATTGCTGCCGCTCAGCGCGACGCCTTGGTGGTGACGATGTGAAGGTCATCGTGCGTTCGGGTTTCGATGAGATGAAGGCCTCCTCATGGGAAAAGGAAGATGCCGCCCATGAGGGCATTCCTATTCTCAACTTTCTCGTGCCGAAAGCTTTCCTCCACGACAACGGCAAGCTCACCGGCATGAGTTTCGACAAGGTCCGCGCCGAATTCGATGAGCGCGGCAAGCGCAAGCTGATTCCGACCGGCGAGCCTGAGCAGATCTTCGATTGCGACGAAGTGCTTGTCGCTGTGGGTCAGGAAAACGCCTTCCCATGGATCGAGCGCGACGTCGGCATCGAGTTCAACGAATGGGGCATGCCCGTGGTCGATGAAGTCACCCATCAATCGACCCTGCCGCATGTGTTGTTCGGCGGTGATGCCGCATTTGGGCCGAAGAACATCATCTGGGCGGTTGCCCACGGTCATGAAGCCGCCGTCTCGATCAACAAGCTGCTCTCAGGTGAGGTCGTCGAAGAGCGCCCGCCACCCACCGTCAAAGTCCTCTCACAGAAGATGGGCATCCACGAGTGGAGCTACGACAACGACATCTCCAATGACGATCGCTTCAAGGTGCCGCTGGTGCCATTTGCCGAAGCGGTAAAAAGCATCAGCCTCGAAGTCGAGCTCGGCTTCGACGCCGCCACCGCGTGGAAGGAAGCCCAGCGCTGCCTCAACTGCGACGTGCAAACCGTATTCACCGACAAGGCCTGCATCGAATGCGATGCCTGCGTCGACATTTGTCCGATGGATTGCATCACCTTCACCGGCAACGCGCCCGAGCCCGATCTGCGCCAGAAACTCACCGCGCCGGCACTCAACCACGGCCAGGATTTGTACGTCTCCGGCCCACTCAAAACACAACGCGTCATGGTCAAAGATGAAGACGTCTGCCTGCACTGCGGCCTCTGCGCCGAACGCTGCCCAACCGGCGCCTGGGACATGCAAAAGACCCTGATCGAAATGATCCACGCCAACACACCGGCATGCCCCAACAAAGTAAAAAAGAAGGAGGCCGCGTGATGGTCGAGTTCGCCGCCCCCGTAGGAGCCCCGCCAGGGGCGAGCCCTTCCGTATCCCACCCAACAAAGCTCGCCCGTAAACAAGCACCTACAAAAGCACCAACAACAACCAACCGCACCCCTGTAGGAGCCCCACCAGGGGCGAGCTCTTCAGCATCCCACCCAACAAAGCTCGCCCGTAAACAAGCACCTACAAAAGCGCCAACAACAACCAACCGCACCCCCGTAGGAGCCCCACCAGGGGCGAGCTCTTCCGCGTCACACGCATCAAAGCTCGCCCGTAAACGAGCTCCTACAAAAGCACCAACACCAACCAACCGCACCCCTGTAGGAGCCCCGCCAGGGGCGAGCCCTTCCGCGTCGCAAACACCAAAGCTCGCACGTAAACGAGCTCCTGCAACATCACCGCGATCGCTTCGGATGTCGGACGCGAGGGCCGCCGCATGACCCCCATCACCGCCACCAACGACTTCGTTATCAAATTTGCCAACGTCAACGGCTCGGGCTCCGCTTCCGCCAACGAGCTGTTCGCGAAATCGATCCTGCGCATGGGCGTGCCGGTTAGCCCGCGCAATATCTTCCCGTCCAACATCCAGGGTCTTCCCACCTGGTACGAAGTGCGCGTCACCGAGGCAGGCTGGCTCGGCCGTCGTGGCGGTGTCGACCTCATGGTTGCGATGAATCCGCAAACCTGGGAGGCCGACATCAAGGAGATCGAAACCGGCGGCTATCTCTTCTACGACAACAGCAAGCCATTGCCGAAATCGCGTTTCCGCGAGGACGTCACCAACATCGGCATGCCGCTGACCCACATCAGCAATGCAACCTACGATGATCCGCGCCAGCGCCAACTATTCAAGAACATCATCTACGTCGGCGCGCTCTCGCAAATGCTCGGCATCGAGGCGCAAGTCATCGAAACCCTGATCGGCCAGCAATTCAAATCCAAGTCGAAATTGATCGACGCCAATCTGCACGCCCTGCATCTCGGCATCGATCACGCCAAAGCAAACCTCAATCCGATCGGCCTGCACGTGCAAAAAGCCGACAACGTCGGCGACAGAATCTTCATCGAAGGCAACGCCGCCGCCGCACTCGGCTGCGTCTACGGCGGCGCCACGGTCTGCGCCTGGTATCCGATCACGCCATCGTCATCACTGGCCGAAGCGTTCCAATCCTACTGCCAGAAATATCGCGTCGATCCTGAAACCGGCAAAAACCGCTATGCGATGATCCAGGCCGAAGACGAAATCGCCTCGATCGGCATCGTCACCGGCGCCGGCTGGAATGGCGCACGCGCTTTCACCACCACATCAGGCCCCGGCGTCTCGCTGATGAGCGAGTTCATCGGCCTCGCGTACTTCGCCGAGATCCCGGTCACCATTATCGATGTGCAGCGTGGCGGCCCCTCGACCGGCATGCCAACACGCACCCAGCAATCCGATGTGCTCGCCTGCGCCTATGCTTCGCACGGCGACACCAAGCATGTGCTGCTATTCCCTGAAGACCCACACGAGTGCTTCGAGTTTTCAGCACAAGCGCTCGATCTCGCCGACCGCCTGCAGACGCCGATCTTCGTCATGACCGATCTCGATATCGGCATGAACCAGCGCCTGTGCAAACCCTTCGTCTGGGATGAGGCGCGCGACTACGATCGCGGCAAGGTCATGACCGCCGAGGAACTCGAAGCGGGCAGGGACTTCGGCCGCTACAAGGATGTCGATGGCGATGGCATCCCGTACCGCACCTATCCCGGCACGCATCCGAGCAAGGGCAGCTACTTCACGCGCGGCACCTCGCGCGATCCGTATGCACGCTATTCCGAACGCGGCGCCGATTACCTCTACAACATGGAACGCCTGCTGCAGAAATTCGACACGGCCAAGTCGCTCGTGCCGCAACCGATCCCGCGCACGGCGAAGAAGGCCGCGAAATTCGGCGCGATCTACTACGGCTCAACCAGCCCATCGATGGATGAAGCCATCGAAGTCCTCGAAGCACAAGATTTGTACTTGGATACGCTGCGCATCCGCGCCTTCCCGTTCCCCGAATCAGTACGCCAGTTCGTCCTGTCGCACGAGCGCGTATTCCTGATCGAACAGAACCGCGACGCGCAACTGCGCACCTTGCTGATCAACGAATTCGATCTCGACCCCGCCCGTGTCGTCAAGATCCTCCACTACGACGGCACCCCGATCACCGCCCGCTTCATCGCCCGCGCCATCGCCGAACACATGCGCGGCGCCAGCGTCACCGCGCAAGCGTCCGAGAGAGTCGCATGACCACTCAACGGCAGGAATGTCCAATTTGGCGCGCATTTCAAATACGCCGTCACTCCTGCGAAGGCAGGAGCCCAGCGCCTTTGCTCTGCTCCAAAAGAACCGCCAACAAGCAAACAAGCGACCTGCAAGCAGAGCCCACCCAATGACCTACATCACCAAACCCAAGTTGCACCACCCAACCCTTCCAAAAAACGCGCTCTGCCACACCCGGCGCGATTACGAAGGCAAGATCTCCACGCTCTGCGCTGGCTGTGGCCACGATTCGATTTCCGCCGCGATCATCCAGGCCTGCTGGGAACTCAACGTCGAGCCACACCGCGTTGCCAAACTCTCCGGCATCGGCTGCAGCTCGAAAACGCCCGACTACTTCCTCGGCCAGTCGCACGGCTTCAACACCGTGCACGGACGCATGCCCTCGGTATTGACCGGCGCCAACCTGGCCAACCGCGAGCTGCTCTATCTCGGCGTCTCCGGCGACGGTGATTCGGCGTCGATCGGCATGGGCCAGTTTGTCCACGCCATGCGCCGCGGCGTCAACATGGTCTATATCGTCGAGAACAACGGCGTCTACGGCCTGACCAAGGGCCAGTTCTCGGCCACCGCCGACGAAGGCTCAATGTCGAAGAAAGGCGTCAAGAACACCGATTCACCGATCGACCTGGTCGGCCTCGCTCTGCAACTCGGTGCCACCTATGTCGCACGCAGCTTCTCCGGCGACAAGAAACAACTCGTGCCCCTGATCAAGGGCGCCATCCTGCACCAGGGCGCCGCCTTCCTCGATGTCATCAGCCCCTGCGTCGCCTTCAACAACCACGCCGGTAGCACCAAGAGCTACGAATACGTCCGCGAGCACAACGAAGCCGTCAACCGCATGGACGTGATCCCCGAGCGCGAGGAGATCCTCGTCGATTTCGAACCCGGCGAAACCCTCGAAGTCACCCAGCACGATGGATCAGTCCTGCGCCTGCACAAGATCCACCCCGACTACGACCCCTGCGACCGTATCGCCGCCAGCAACTATGTGCATCAGCATCATGCACTGGGGGAGGTGGTGACCGGTTTGCTGTATGTCGATCCGGAGCCTTCGGATATGCACTCGCATCTGGGTACGGTGGGGGTGGCGTTGACTGGTTTGGGGGTGGGGGAGTTGAGCCCGGGGAGCGACGTGTTGGAGAGGATTAATGGGGGGTTGAGGTGATGCAAGCGGATGCTTTTTAGTCGCCTGATAAGAAACAACTTGACCCGAAACTCCGGTTCCGAAATCGGGCTGTCCCAGCCGTGTCTATTTTGTTTCCTTGAAATTAGGCGTGGCTCCGCCGCCCTAGTGTTCGTAACAATCCGCGTTTGTATTTAGTCGATTTTATCCGGCAGAATCGAGGGTCTGACCAGAGGAGTAGCACATGCAAATATTCGAGAATGACGACAACGGATATTTGCGATGGGTTACTGGTCATCCTTCGGGATTCGTCGTCAATTACGATGTCCCGCAATCCTTTCCGCAGTATCCAATGGTTCATTCTGCGACCCACGCGGCCGTCACTACTGGCGCGCGCGGAAACTACACAACGAATCAGTATAGGAAGGCATGTTCGGTTGACATCGATGAACTGGAGGCGTGGTCTATCGCGCATTTCAACAAGACGTTGACTCGCTGTCGAGTTTGTATGAAGCGATTCGTTGGTCCGGCGAAGTCAGTTGGCACGCATCCTGCTAAGTCATCGCTGCCGCAAAGGATCCTTGTCGAGCAATCACAAGGAGTCAAACCATTTTCCGTCAGCAATGGAATCCCCATGAAAATTACTCGCCCTGCAGCAATCGTTCGTCAGGGACAGTTAAAGCTGTACGCGACGTCACTTCCGGTGCGAGAACTCC
>JBBSVJ010000149.1:0-8856 GCA_038233665.1 Lysobacterales bacterium | reverse complement strand
TGCAGGAATTCGCTATGTCTTGGCTGCGCACGATGCGCAGTGAACGGGCCCCCTATGCAGCGGCAACGTGACGTAGGGAAAGCCCGCAGGGTGGGCGCAATGGATTGCGCCCAGTTCAACGCCAGTCCACGGATGGACTGTCGGCGAACCCCCGGAGTCGCGTTGCGTAGTCGCAGGGCAGGAGCCCGGAGACCGCTGTATCGGGGTGCTCTTTCTCTTGGTTACTTCTCTTTGAGCACGCAAAGAGAAGTAACTCGCTCGCCGGAGGCGAGTGAAACCCCGGCATGGATGCCGCGCGACGAAGGCGCGTGCTTTTAAAGCAGAAAAGTACTGCGCCTAGGCAAAAAACCATATCAAGCAAACAGATAAAATCACCAACATCTCATTCATCAACACCCCACTAAACTCCCGAGCGCCACCGCCAAACCCGAACGAGCCAACCATGAAACACATCCTCCCAATCCTCCTGGTATTGCCACTCGCCGCATGCAGCTGGGGCATCAAACTCGATTCCGGCGGCCGTGATGTACGCGTTGCCTGGCAGGAGGATGTAAGCGGATGCCGACTTGTGGGCTCGATGACAGTCTCGGTGCTTGGCAAGGTTGGGCCAGTCGATCGCAATGCGCTCAAGGTCGGCGACGAACTCGAGGTCATGGCGCGCAACCAGGCTGCTTCGATGCCGGCTGATACGATCAAGCCGATCGACAAGCCGCACAACGGTGAGCAGAGCTGGAACGCTTACGTTTGTGGCCGTTCCACGACGCGGATTGCGACGCCATCGCAGGCAACGCCGAAAGGTGAAGCCGTAGAGACTTACCCGATCAAGGACCACTGACCAAGATCGTCGATGCGGCCGCTGCACACGCATCGCATGCATCGATGGTCTCAGCATGATTGCTTCAGGTCTCGAAATTCCGCATCGAGTGCTGCACACTCAAGCCAAGAGGCAGCCGCACTACGCTACCGTTGAGAGTGGAAGACAGTCACCATGCAAATCCTGCTGACCGGCGCGACCGGTTTTCTCGGCCAGGCCATTGCAGCCTCATTGCACGAGCAAGGCCATCGCATTCGCGCGATCGTGCGCAAGGAAAGTCGCGAGTTGGCAGCGCTCGGAGTTGAGCAGCGGCATGGTCAGATCAGCGCTTTCGAGGATGTCTGTGCTGCGGCCGATGGCTGCGATGCGATCGTACACAGCGCGGGCTGCAGCGATCCGCTGGCCAGCATCGAGCAGTTGCATGATGCCAATGTGCGTTCGACCGAGTGCGTCCTAGGCGCTTGTGAACTAGTGGGCGTGCCGCGTCTGTTGCTGACTTCGTGCGCCAATGTCGTCATCGGTCAGGGCGATCTAGAAAATGCGGATGAGCGCCAAGCCTATCCACGATCGTGGATTTCGGCCTATCCGCACACCAAAGCACTGGCTGAACAACGTGTGCTCGCGGCCAATGGTGCAAGCTTGGCCACCTGCGTGCTGCGTCCGCATCTACTTTGGGGCGCTGGTGAATCACGCCTATTGCCGACCCTGCTTGACCTCGCCGGCCGAGGCAAACTGCGTCTGTTCGGTGAACCGGAAAAGAAGATCGATCCCTGCCACATCGACAACGCTGCGTATGCGCATGCCCTGGCTCTCGGCAAGCTGGAAGCGGGCTCGGCAGTTGCCGGCAAGGCCTATTTCATCAGCCAGGGCGAGCCGATGACGATCGAGAATTTTCTCAACGCCTTGCTCCGCGCGGGCGGTTTTCCGCCCGAGCAACGGCGCATGAATTCGATCACAGCACGCGCACTGGCAACGGCTGCGCGCGCGGGCGCCGAGGGTGCATTGCCGTTGATCAATCCTTATTTGCTGGATCTTTTCAGCCATGCCAGTTGGTTCAACCTGACGGCGGCGAAGCGTGATCTGGGCTATGCACCGAAAATCAGTACGGCCGAAGGCATGAGTCGCCTGTTCACTGCGCTGACCCGCGTGCGTATGCAGAGCCGGTCTTCATGATGATCATGGCCAGAGTCGCCGTTCGTAGCAGATGACTCAGCTGTCGCGGGCGTTGGCTTCAGCCACGCGGACTATTTGAAAGTCCAGGCGAGCACATCGTGGCTAAAGCCACTTGCTGCAGAGCGCCGCCCAAGCGCCACTGTCCGTCAGTCGTCGAAGCTTGCTTCGTAGATGCCTTAGAATGCGCCGATGACCAATTCCGACACCGTCACCACGCGCACTGCGAACCCGGTCCTCAAGCTGCTTGGGCGCGGACTTGAAACTGCCCTCAACCATGCGCTGAGTCTTGATGCCGATACACGCAACGATCTGGCCACGCTCGATGGGCGAGCGCTGCGCGTTGATTTCCGTGGCACCGGCCTGGCGATGCGTATGGCCGTCGATGGCGATCGATTGCGCGTCGGCCCTGCGTTTGGCGGCGACAATCAGCTCAGCGTTTCGAGTACACCGGGCGGACTGCTTGGCATGGCCGCGGCGCGCCTGCGTGGCGATGGCGAATCGGGAATGCCACCGGGACAAGTCGAGATTGCCGGCGATGCCGAACTCGCGCGACGCCTCGAACGACTCGCCACCCGCTTCGAGCCGGATATCGATGAAGCGTTTGCACGCGTCTTTGGCGACGTGATCGGATTCCAGATTGCCCGCGCATTTCGACGCGGTTTCGCCTTCGCGCGTGAATCGACATCGGCGCTGGTGCGCGATAGCGCAGACTATCTGGTCGAGGAAAGTCGCGATCTGATCGCCAAACCTGAAATGGAAGAGTTCCTCGACGAGGTCGATGAGTTGCGCGAGCGCGGCGATCGGCTTGAAGCTCGCATCAAACACCTCGTCTCGGCGCGCAGCGCATGACCTCGCTGCGCTTGTTGCCGCGCGTGTTGCGCATCGCGGGAGTACTGGTGCGCTATCGTCTCGATGATGTCATCGACGATGCGCATCGCTTTCGAGTGTTGCGTTGGGCGCGGCTGGTCGTGCCGAGGGCGCGCGCCGAAATCGCGGAGCTGCCGCGCGGTGAACGGCTGGTGCTCGCGCTGACCGAACTAGGGCCGATCTTCGTCAAGTTCGGCCAGATCCTGTCGACCCGTCGTGATTTGCTGCCTGCGGATATTGCTGATGCGCTGACCGCGCTGCAAGACAAGGTTGCGCCTTTCCCAGGGCCTATCGCCCGCGCGGCAATCGAGCAGTCACTCGGCGGACTGGTCGGTGATCTATTTTCCGCGTTCGACGAAACTCCGCTTGCCTCGGCGTCTATCGCCCAGGTACATGCGGCGAGAATGCCGGATGGTCGTGAGGTTGTGGTCAAGGTGCTGCGTCCGGATATCCGCGAACGCATTGGCCGCGATGTCGACTTGCTGCGCGCGCTCGGTGAACTGGCCAACCGTGTGCACCCGAATGCCGACAAGATCCGTCCACTCGATGTCGTTGCCGAGCTCGAATCAACCCTGCTCAACGAACTCGATCTGCAGCGCGAAGGTGCCAATGCGAGCTTGCTGCGACGCAATTTCCTTGGCTCCGATGATCTCTATGTCCCCGAGGTGATCTGGTCTCACACGACTGCGGGCGTGCTAACGCTGGAGCGCGTGCGCGGAATTCCCGTTGATGATCTCGCCGCACTCGATGCGGCCGGTATTGATCGCGTACGCCTGGCCGAAAAGGGCGTCCAGGTATTTTTCACGCAAGTATTCCGGGACAATTTTTTTCACGCCGATGCGCACGCGGGCAACATCTGGGTCGACGCTTCACGACCAGACAATCCGCGATTCATCGCACTGGATTTCGGCATCATGGGCACGCTCTCGGAGCAGGATCAGTTCTGGTTGGCGGAGAATTTTCTCGCTCTGTTCAAGCAGGACTATCAGCGTATCGCCGATCTGCACCTGCGCGCTGGCTGGATGCCCGCCAGTGTACGTATGGATGAACTCGAATCGGCGATCCGCGCCGTTTGCGAACCCTATTTCACGCGACCGTTGAGTGAAATTTCGCTGGCAGCCGTGCTCATCAAATTGTTCCAGACCGCGCGCCGCTATGAACTGACCGTTCAGCCGCAATTGATTTTGTTGCAAAAAACCTTGCTCAATATCGAAGGCGTAGGACGCTTGCTGCACCCGAAAATTGATATCTGGGCGACGGCCAAACCGGTGCTTGAAAAGATCTGGTGGCAGCGCCGCGGCCCACGCGCGATGCTCAAGCGCTTACGCCATCGTGTACCCGAGTGGCTCGCGGCAGCACCGGACATGCCACAACTCCTACACAGCTATCTCGAACAGGTCACCAGCGGCAAGCTCCAGGTGCGCATCGCCTCGGAGGATTTGCATCGTCTCGAACTGAATTCTCGGCGCGGCCCACAACTTGCAGTCAGCCTGACCATCGGCGCGACTTTTGCATTGTGTGCCGTCGCGTTGCAGGTGTTGGATACGCAGACCCTGCGTGTAGGCGGAGTATGTTTGTGGGCGATAGCTGCCGCGGTGATTTCAGCGATCAGCTTTATAACTGCAACGCGTTCACGCTGAGCGGATCGCACGCGTGATTCTCTATTGCGACGAGCATATTGTCATCGTCAACAAGCCGACGAGCATACCGGTACATCGCAGTCGTCTGGTCAACGACGATAAGGTCTTTCTGATCGATCAGGTTCGCGCGCTTGTTGAAGGTCCGCTACATCTTATCCATCGACTCGACCGCGCCACCAGCGGTGTGTTGTTGATTGCACGAAATTCTGAAATCGCCGGCACCCTCGGTCGCCAGTTCATGCAGCGCGAGGTTGAGAAAACCTATCTCGCCGTCTGCCGCGGCTGGCCCGAGGAAACCGGCGAACTCGACTATCCCTTGCCGGGCGTACGCGAGAATAGTGATTGCAAACCGGCACTGACGCGCTGGAAGCGTCTTGCCACAATCGAAGTGCCGATCGCGATCAACCGCTACCCGCAGCAACGTTATGCCTTGGTCGAGGTATTGCCCGAAACCGGCCGCTACCGGCAGATCCGTCGCCACTTCGCCCACCTGCGCCACCCGCTGATCGGCGATACCAGCCACGGTCGCGGCGAGCACAACCGTCTGTTCAAGCAGTACTACAGTACGCATCGCCTGTTGTTGCATGCGTGGAAACTGCAGTTCGATCATCCCGTCGATTCGCGCCGCATGCATATCGAAGCGCCGCTGGATGCCGAATTCGCCGGGTTACTTGAACGCTTCGACTGGTCGCTACAAACGTAGACACTCTGTTCCGCGTCAAGCGATTTGTTCGCTGGAATAGAGCTTTTCTGGATTGTAGGGTTGAGGGTTCTTGACCATGGCCCATGCGACGGTGAGGAGCTTGCGCATGATGGCGACATTGGCCTGCATTTTCTTCTTGCCCTTGTCGACCAAACGCTTCTTGAAGGCGGCGGCAAGAGGATCGTGGACGCTGGCGGTTAGCGCAGGATAGTACAAGGCGCGGCGCAGGTATTTGTTGCCTTGTCGGGAGATCCTTGAAGGCTTGTGGACGCTGGTTCCGGACTCGAAGACGCGCGGATCCAGTCCGGCTTGGCAGACGCAGGCGCGAGCGCTCAGCGAGGGCGGCAGGACCAGCAGTTCGCTGAGTACAGAGAGGGCGGAGACTTCTGCGATGCCAACGATGGAGGTCAATGCTTCAAAGGGCGCAACGATGGCCGCATCAGCACGAACGAGTTGCATGGCTTTGGCACGAATCCTCTCGATGCGTGTCTGAAGAGTGGCAATGGATCGCTTCAGATCAGCCTTCAGAAAAGCAGGGGCCACTTGGGTGCTCGACAGGGCGTGCAAGCGATTGCGTGCCGCCGTACTTTCATCGGTGAGTTGGGTCAGGTAGCGCCCGTAGTGGCGCAGTTCCAGCAACGATGCGTCAGGTGCTTGCCATGCCGTGAATGGCATGCGCTTGAGAAACGCCAGCAGCATGGCGGCATCGAGGCGATCGGTCTTGTTGCGCTGGCTCAGTGCCTTGGCGAAATTGTGACCTGCCTTGGGATTGATCACGCTGACAGCGATGCCGAGCTCACAGGCCAGCAACGCCAGATCCAGGTAGTAGATGCCGGTTGCTTCCACCAGTAGGCGGACGGTTCCAGCGCGCTCGATCAGACGATTCAAGAAGACGCGCAGGCCAGGCAAATCGTTGGCAATCTCGCCCACGCTTTGATGCCCTTGAAACTCCCACGCATAGGCATGGCGTTTGCTGCCAATGTCGAAAGCGATGAGCAACGGTTCAGTCGGAATGGACATGATGAAAAATCCTCTCATTGTCAGTTAGGATTGTTTCCGGTTCCCCGACCCCGCATCCTCGCGGCACACCCTTGTCACGCTGGCTCAACGGCCCGGGACACTCTTCGTGCTCTGCGATTGGGGCGGGGAGCCACTCTACAAACGAGGTCAGTCACGCTGCCTCAAGGAGCCCGCGGCTTCCCCGGAAAACCAGCTACCAGTACTTCACTGGAAGGCACAAATCAAACATACAAGGAGCCCCTTCAGGGGCGAGCTTCTGATTCGTGTTGCGCGAAAAAAGCTCGCCCGTGAACGGGCTCCTACCGATAAGCCAAGGCTCGCCGCCGCCCCATTCAATGTGCAGGCAAAGTCACCTTCGGCGCATCGGCAAAAGGCTTGATGCCGAAGTACGGATAAACCTCTGACGGATAGTAAACAACGCCGTCCTTGAGGACCATCCGGATGTGCTTGATCGCCTTGAGATCCTGGGTCGGGTCGCCCGGAACGAGGAAAAAATCCGCCAGCTTGCCTTTCTCGATGGAGCCGAGCGATTGATCGCGACCCAGATAGTTGGCCATGTCCCAGGTCGCCAGCTTGAGCACTTCAGGCGCGCTATAACCAATTTTTTCAAACAATTCCAGCTCGCGATGGAACGTGAACGATCCGCCGGTATCGGTGCCTGGAATCAACAAAATCCCGCGCTCGTGCATGATGCGCAGGGTGTCGAGGATCTTCTCCCAGGCGCCGGCGTAGGCTTGCGCATCACCGGGTGCCGACATGTCCGACCAGGCACTCTTGGCATCGCGTTGCGCGCCGATCGGCAGGTGATCGATGGTGTCGATCTGGCCGGCTGGAATCTCGCCATCACGCGACAACAACAGCGCTTCATGGATGCCGATGGTCGGCTCCAACGATGCCTTCTTGTCGACGATGTGCTGGATCGTGTGCTGCACTTTTGCCGATTGCAGATCGAGCGAGGGCAAACGTTTCAGTGCAGTCAGGCGTAGCAGGGTGCGCGTATCCTCATCGGGCTTGAGGACCCAGCCGAGCATCGTTTGGTTGATATGCGTGAGCTCGTCGTAACCCGCATCGAGCATCGCATCGGCATTCGAGAATGCCGGTATGTGACCGGCTACACGCAAGCCGAGTCGGTGCGCCTCGTCAATGGTCGCTTTCGACCAGGCCGGGTTCATGCTGTTGTAGAGCTTGACCTGCCAGAAATCGCGCGCCGCATACCAGCGCACGGCATCGATAGCAGCCTGCTGGCTGTCGACGAGAATGCCGTTGTTCGCGCTGAACGGACTCTTGCCCTCGATGAAACCGCTGCGCGTGACGCGCGGTCCGGCGATGGTACCGGCATCGATGCGATCGATCAGCTTGGCCAGCACCGCATTGTCGTTGCCCATGTCACGCACCGAGGTCACTCCGGCCACCACATTGAGCAGGGCACGCTCTTGCGAAACATGTGCGTGCATGTCGTTGAGACCGGCGATCAAGCTGCCGCCATCACCGTCAATCGTTACTTCGCCAGGCGTCGCCGGACTGTCCAGCGGCTCGACCGCCGCGATGCGCTTGCCCATGACGACGACGGATACCGGTTCTGAAAACGCAAGCTTGCGAGGATCGAACACGCGCACGTTGCGAATGCGAATCGGCGCATCAAAGCGATGCGCGGTTTTTTTCTGGATCGTTTCGAAACGCGCGGTGGACAATTGTTCGGCGATGCCGCGCAGGCGTTTCTCTTCAGCCTCGAAACCCTCGCGAACGATGACGAAACTTGGCGTGATGAAGGCAAACATCGCCTGCTTGTCATCAAGCAGAACATAAGAGGGATTCAGATCAAGTCCACTCAGCGTGTAGCTGCGGACGGTTTCAGTGCCTGTCGTGCCCTTGACGCTGAGCGCGTCACCCTCTTCGAGATGGATATCACCCGCCGGCAGGGTTGGCATCGAGTGATCGATGTCACCAAGCAGGGCGCGCGCATAAACGCCGAGCGCCCACGGGCTTGCACTTTGGCCTATGTAGAGGCGATGTTCTGCCGAATCACGTTTGCCGCTGCCGACCGAATCGGTCCAACTCGCCTTGTCGCCGAGCTGCTTGAAATGCTCGTCGACCTTGCTGCCGAAGGTGGTCGCTCCGGTGATTTTCCAGTCGGTGGGAAAGCCTTTGGCATCGAGCTTGATTGTCTCTGCCATGGTCGGTCCACGACCGTTGTTCTTGTAGTCGAAGACAACCTGCGTTTCGCCATCACCGGTCGTCGTGGTGAGATGACCGACTACCTTTTCGCCAAAGATCACGCTGAAATTTTCGTCGGCGCAGGCGACTTGCGGCAACAACAGAAATGTCGCCAACAGGATGAAATTGCGGACTATCGACATCGATGATTCCCCTGCATTCGAATGCCCTGCGGGCCAATACTCGACTTTGCAGCGTGAGGCATCAACACGCAAGCCTGCTCGGCCGACCTCGGCAACCCGAAGACATCGCGTGATGTATTGCTAGACGCCGCCGGAGGTGTTGGGCGTCAGTTCTTCACGTTGAAGGGAGTCGGTCGCCTTCCACTTGCGCAGATGCTTGAGACTATTTTTTTTGAATGCTGCCCTATTCGACCCTGAACCAGTGCTTCCTTTTCGCAGTATTCCCTACCCAATTGGTGCTCT
>JBBSVJ010000148.1:0-8919 GCA_038233665.1 Lysobacterales bacterium | reverse complement strand
GACCCCGCGTTCAAAAAGCACAGCTTGGATCGCCGCAACTCGGATTGTTCGCCCCTCCCGCGCCATCACCGATTGAAGAAGCGATGCGCGCATTGGATCCCGATGCCATGAGTCCACGCGACGCACTTGATGCGCTTTATCGACTCAAGAAGATGGTTGATCGCGGCTGATCGTTCGCGGGATGAAATCGTCCTTTCAATAGATCTGCCAGCGCCGTTTCATGAAATAGTGTCAGAGCGTAGGGCCGCGCTACAAAGCCCGGTTTTAGCCGTTGGTGGGTTCAATCTGTGATCGAACTTTTCTGGCCAGAATGACGAAAAAACGTCAGCGCTTAGCGCCAACCGACTGGATTGCTGCGAACCGAAGCGTTGAGTGCTATCGCTTACCGCCTGACGTTCGGGAAGCCGAGGAAGACCTCGCAGAGCTCTCCGGGTTAGCGCAATAAATTCCATACAACGTGGCGATCACACCTTGCGCCGGTCCCTCGACGAGGCGGTACCAGATCGTCTGCGACTCGCGACGTGTGCTGACCATGCCTTCATCGCGGAGTTTGGCCAAGTGTTGCGACAGCGCAGACTGGCTCAGATCGGAGAGTTCATCGTTTATCTGCCCTACGGTCATCTCACCGCCGACCAGCAAACAGAGCACGCGCAGGCGTTGGGCGTTTGCCAGTGTCTTCAGCAGTTGAGCTGCTTCCTCAGCACGCTTCTGCATGGGCCTAAGGTCAAACGAATCGTTGATAGGCATGGGTGCTCCACAAAAATCCGGTAGCCGCGGGCTTCGGCCAGATCCTGCATTCTAAATAAGAAGCTTGTATATTAGATAGTACTTATTTAGAGTGCGATTGACTCAAGTCACTTCGCAGATCGCGCTCACGGCGCACGCTTTCGGCTATCCCGTCGAAAAATGCGCCTGATGAGGCGACCGGGCGCAAGTGCGAGCCTCGATATTACGGCAACCCCGCGCGCGGTTCTCGCGGCATTACAGCCTCCAGGAAAATAGAACATGAGCATGAAAAACACCGTGGATCGCTATGGCAGCCTTTCGATTGCAATGCACTGGCTGATGCTTGTACTGCTGGTCGCGGTCTACTCGGCCATCCTGCTACGCGAGGAGTTTCCGAAAGGAAGTGATATTCGAGAGTCATTCAAGATGTGGCATTTCATGCTCGGCCTGAGCGTATTCGTGCTGGTCTTCGTGCGCATTGCGATCCGCTTTTTCGGAACGACGCCGCGCATCGTACCGGCACCGCCGCGTTGGCAGCACATTATCGCTATCAGCGTGCATCTGGCTCTCTACCTGTTCCTCATCGTAATGCCCCTGCTCGGCTGGCTGACCTTGAGTGCAGCGGGTAAGCCGATTCCATTTTTCGGACTCGAACTGCCTGTGATCTGGCCGCAGGACAAGGAATTCTCAAGGACGCTAAAGGACTGGCACGAAACTATCGCTGAAATCGGCTATTACCTGGTGGGCGCACACGCGTTGGCGGCACTTTTCCACCATTACTTCGTACGCGACAACACCCTGCTACGCATGTTGCCGCGCCGATCAGTCTGAAAACACGCGTTGCCGAACGGTCGACTATCGGCAGCGCCTGATATCCCGGTCGACGCATGCACTGATGAGGTATCCCCATGAACATTGATCGTATGGTTCTCGCATTCGCTGGGAGCATGATCCTGCTCAGCGTGGCCTTGGCTCATTTTGTATCCCCTTACTGGTTGCTGCTGACCCTCTTTGTCGGCGCCAATCTTCTGCAGTCCTCGTTTACCGGCTTCTGCCCCTTGGCAAAAATCTTGCGCGTGGTCGGCGTCAAGCCTGGCCATGCCTTTCCCTCCTGATTCCTTTTTCCGTGCACATCACGCCAGCCATACCACCACTGGAGCTTAGTCATGTACTACATCGTTGAAACCAGCAAATCCTTCGCCAAGGCCGTCGAAGATCTTGATTCCGCGGTCAAGGCGCATCAGTTCGGCGTCATGCACGTCCACGATATCGGCAATACCTTGCGCAGCAAAGGCGTCGACTTCGCCGAAGAGTGCAAGGTATTCGAGGTCTGCAATCCGAACCAGGCGGCCAAGGTGATGGCCGCCGACATGAGCATGAACATGGCCCTCCCCTGTCGGATTTCGGTCTACACCGAAAAAGGCAAGACCCTGATCGGCATGATCCGCCCGGAAGCGATGCTCAAGCTGTTGTCGCGAGATCCCGCGCTTTCCGCGGTAGCCGCGGAGGTTGAAACTGCCACCATCCAGATGATCGACGAGGCAGCCTGATGAAGTTCACGCGCTTGCTGCTGATTGCCGCTAGCATCGGCCTGCTCGCCGCGTGTGGCCATTCCGCACCCGAGGGCAAGTCACCAACGGCAACGCCGACGTTTTCTACCGCCGTCGCTGAAACTGAGGATGGGCGCAGAGAGCAAATCTGGGATGGCGTGGTCGAACCGGTCAATCAGGCGACAATCTCGGCTCAGACCAGCGGACGCGTGATCGAACTCCCGTATGACGTCAACGACACGGTCGAGGAAGGTGCGGTGATCGTGCGTTTCACCGATGTCGAACAGAAGTCAGCAAAGAGCCGTGCGCAATCGCAGATCGCCTCCGCCCAGGCCAGCTACAACGAGGCGCAGGCCTCGTACCAGCGCATCGACGCAATTTATGCACGCAAGCTCGTGGCCAAGGCGCAACTCGATCAGGAACGCGCACGTCGTGATTCGGCCAAGGCAGCGCTCGACGCGGCACTCGCTCAACTCAGCGAAGTCGGCCAGCAAATGGACTACACCGTCGTGCGTGCGCCGTATTCGGGCATCGTCACCGAACGCCATGTGCAGATCGGTGAATCAGTGCGACCCGGCCAGCCTTTGATTTCGGGAGTGTCGTTGAAAGATCTGCGCGTATCGGTACAGGTCCCACAGAGCGCGATTGCACAGATCCGCGCGATAAAGGCGGCCGACGTGCTGCTCGCCGGTGACGATAGCCGCCGCGTCGCGGCGAGCAAGGTTATCGTGTTTCCGTATGCCGATCCGGCCACGCACACCTTCACCGTGCGCCTCGAATTGCCCGGAGACAACACGGGTTTGTTTCCGGGCATGACGGTCAAGGCCGCGTTTGCCACCGGCGAGGCCAAGCGTCTGCTGATCCCGGTGACGGCGCTGGTCGTACGCGGCGAGCTGCAGGGTATCTACGTGGTCGATGGCTCGAACGTGCGTCTGCGCCAGATCCGCAGCGGCAATCATTTCGACAATTCGGTCGAAATTCTCGCCGGGGTCGTTGCCGGTGAACGCTATGCCACCGATCCTGCTGCCGCCGCCTTATGGCTCAGCGGTCAGCACGGTGGAGACTCGCAGTGAGTCAAGCGCTTGGATTTTCCGGGCGCATCGCTCGCGCGTTCCAGTCCTCGCCGCTGACCCCGGTGCTGGCGATCGCGGCAATCCTGCTCGGTATCGCCGCAACGGTGATCACGCCGCGCGAGGAAGAACCGCAGATCGACGTAACCATGGCCAACGTGATCGTGCCGTTCGCGGGTGCCGATGTGCACGATGTCGAAAACCTCGTCGCCTATCCACTCGAGCAAAAGCTGTCCGAGATCGATGGCGTCAAGCATGTCTACTCGATCAGCCGACCCGGCGTGGCTATCCTTACTGTCGAGTATGAGGTCGGCGTGCCGCGTCAAACCGCGATCGTCCGACTTTACAACCAGGTTTTCCAGAATCAGGATTTCGTGCCCCCCGGGCTTGGCGTCGGCCAGCCGCTGATCCGGCCAATGGGCATCGACGATGTACCGGTCATGTCGGTGACCTTGTGGAGTGATGCGCCGGAGCAGAATCCGACCGCGCTGGCCGAAGTCGCCCACACCCTCGAAACCGAGCTCAAGCACATCCCCGGCACGCGTGATGTCTACACGATCGGTGCGCCCGAGCGCGCGGTGATTGTCGACCTCGATGCACCCAAACTCGCCGCCTACGGCTTGTCGCTACAGGATCTTTCCGGCGCATTGCGCGCAGCCAATACGGTCACCCAGGCGGGTGATCGCATTGTCGACAACACCAGCGTGCCGGTGACCGCCGGCAGCTTCCTCGCCAGTTCGGCCGATGTCGCCGCTCTGGTCATCGGCCTCAACAACGGCCAACCCGTTTTTCTCTCCGATGTCGCACAAATCCGACCCGGCGCCGATCTCCCAAACAGCTACGTTTGGTTCGGCGCGCCCGCCGGTAAGGCCGGACCGACCATCGGCAATGCACCCGCGGTAACGCTCGCCATCGCCAAGAAGCCCGGCAGCAATGCTTCTGACATCACCACCGCCGTCGCTTCACGCCTCAAAGCGCTGAAGGATGTTGTGATTCCTTCTAATGTGCACTTCTCGGTCACCCGCGACTATGGTCAGACCGCCAGCGACAAGGCCAACAAGCTGATCCAGAAGCTCATGTTCGCGACGCTGTCGGTGATCTTGCTGGTGCTGTTCACGCTCGGCTGGCGCGAGGCGATCGTGGTCGGCACGGCCGTCGTGATCACTTTGATGCTAACCCTTTTTGCCTCGTGGGCAATGGGTTTCACGATCAACCGTGTCTCACTGTTCGCACTGATCTTCTCGATCGGCATCCTCGTCGATGATGCGATCGTCGTCGTAGAAAACATCCACCGCCACCAGCGTCTCGGCGGAACCCGCATGAGCGAGATCATACCGGCGGCGGTCAGCGAAGTCGGCGGGCCGACCATCCTCGCCACGTTTACCGTGATTGCCGCGCTGCTACCAATGGCATTTGTCTCCGGTCTGATGGGGCCGTATATGCGGCCAATCCCGATCAACGCCTCGGTCGGCATGCTGCTGTCGCTGGCGGTCGCCCTCGTGGTGACCCCATGGCTCGCGTTACGCCTGCTCGCCCATCACGAACCGAAATCCGATTCTGCAGAATCAACAGACGACACGCGCAGCGGTTGGCTCAACCGCATTTCGTACAAGCTCATGTCGCCGTTCCTTGAATCGGATCGCGCCCCGCGTCGGCGCCGCCTTCTGTTCGCAGCAATGGGAGTGTTGGTCATGGCCGCCGTCGGACTGGTCGTGATCCAGGCGGTCGTCCTCAAGATGCTGCCGTTCGACAACAAGTCGGAATTCCAGATCGTCGTCGACATGCCGGAAGGCAGCACACTCGAGCGCACCAATGAACTGCTCGGCAAGCTTGCAGGCAGTCTGGCCAATGTGGCCGAGGTCAAGGACTGGCAAGGTTACGCCGGTACCGCTGCGCCCATTACCTTCAACGGCCTCGTGCGCCAGTACTACCTACGTAGCGGCCCACTGGTCGGCGACCTGCAGGTCAACCTCATCGACAAGCACGCGCGTCACCGCCAAAGTCATGCGATCGCGGTGGCACTGCGCCCACAGCTGACCGCGATCGGCAAGGATTTCGGCGCTTCGGTCAAACTGGTCGAGGTGCCACCCGGTCCGCCAGTACTCGCGCCGATTGTCGCCGAGGTCTATGGCCCGGATTACGTCACGGTGCGCAAAACCGCGCTGGCGCTGGAGAAGAAGTTCCGCGCCGAATCCGACATTGTTGATATCGATACCAGCGTCGAGGCCGATGCGCCGCGCGAGATCATCGTCGTCGATCGCGTGCGTGCCGCGCGCCTCGGTCTCGATCAAGCCAGCATCGCGCAGGTTCTGCGCACCGCGCTATCCGGTGACGATGCGACTTATCTGATGGATGGCCACGCCCGCTATGCCGTGCCGGTGCGACTGCGCCTGCCGCCCGGCGACCAAGCTGCGATCGACCAGTTGCTGGCGGTCCGCGTGCGCGCATCGAACGGCTCATTGGTACCGCTTTCGGAAGTTGTCGAGGTGCGCAAGGCGAACTGGGAGAAAGCGATCTACCACAAGGATCTTCTGCCCTACGCAACCGTCACCGGCGATGATGCCGGGCAATCCGACAGCCCGCTGTACGGCATGTTTTCGCTGGTCGGAAAACTCAATGATGCTGAAGGATCTGATGTCGCCATCACGCAAACCTTCATCGACCAACCCACCAACATCACCGGCCCGGCGGTGAAATGGGATGGCGAATGGCAGATCACCTACGAGACGTTTCGCGATATGGGCCTGGCTTATTCGGTGGGACTGATCCTGATCTACCTGCTCGTCGTCGGTCAGTTCAAGAGCTATGTCGTGCCGCTGATCATCATGGCGCCAATCCCGCTTACCGTCATCGGCGTGATGCCAGGCCACGCCCTGATCGGCGCGCAGTACACCGCCACTTCGATGATCGGCATGATTGCGCTTGCCGGCATCATCGTGCGCAACTCCATCCTGCTGATCGACTTCATCAACCAGGAGATTGCCAGCGGCAAGCAGCTACGCAACGCCGTGATCGATGCCGCTGCCGTGCGCGCCAAGCCGATCGTGCTGACCGGCGTCGCCGCCATGGTCGGTGGATTCTTCATCATCGATGACCCAATTTTCCAAGGCCTCGCCGTATCGCTGATTTTCGGCATCCTCGTTTCGACCGCACTGACCCTGCTGGTCATTCCACTGCTCTACTTCGCCTGGCTCAGTCATCAGGATCGAGCAAAAACCCCCGCTGCCGAAACTGTTTCGCAATAAATCAGGTCTACGTTGATTAAACCAATCGTCTGCAGCATTCCCGAAACGTTACGGCACTGACGAATCGCTGTCGCTGGCAGGCGGGCGAGACAGCCGAGAAGACTTCGGATTATCCCCTTGTGAGGTTAGACCCGATCATGGGAACTCACGATCAGATCGTTGCGTCGGTCTTAGGGCAAACTGCACCGTGACCTCAAACCCATCCGGTCTACCCCTCGCGGGCGAAGCGAACGTCAAATCGGCGCCTACCCCTTGAGCAATGGTCGATGCAATTGCAAGCCCCAGGCCGAAGCCTTCGGCCCGACTACCACCGCGGACGAAATGGCCGGTCAACTGGGCCAGATCGGCTGCCGGCACGATGGCTCCTGCATTGACTACGTTGAGGCGCGCGTTCTCGGACAAGTCGACTTCAATGGCGCAATCCGGTGCGCCATGTTTGAGCGCGTTCTCGATCAAGTTTCGCGCGAGAATCGCAAACGCATCCGGGTCGATAAGGGAGAGAACAGCACCGCTTGGTGGCATGGTCAATTCAATCGGGACGTTGGCGGCTCGTTGCAGATCCTGCACCACATGCGAGAGCAGAAGCACGAGATCCTGCGGGCTTTCCGACAACACGCCGCCGCCTTCCGCCTTCGCCAGTTGCATCAGCTTTTCCGACAGACGCGAGAGTTCTTTGAGCGATGTCTCGATCTGGATTGCGCGCGCCTGCACCGGTCCATCAGGCACGTCGTGACGCAAGCGTTGAACCTGGGCGAGTGCTGACGCCAGAGGGGTACGCAGCTCATGCGCGCTATTGGCGGTAAACCTCCGTTCGGTCTCCAGCGCACGATGCAAGCGATCGATCAGGCGATTGACCGCATCGGCAATCGGCGTGATTTCCGCGGGCAGCTTCTGCATGTGGATCGGCGACAGATTGCCTACACCACGCGCCTCGATCGCCTGACGATAGGAGCGTACGCTGCGCAGACTGAAACGCACGAACAACCAGATTCCAAACAGGCTGGCCGGGATCAGGAACAACAAAGGCAGGAGCAGCGCGACGGTCGCATCGAGGGCGGCTTTACGACGATAGGCGAGCGGTTCCGCAATCTGCAGAAACAGCGTTTCACGCAGCGCACTGGCGCCATACAGTCGATGTGTCGCGGTGGTCGCGAAACCCCGCAGGGACTGATCGCCAAATACGCTCGGGTCGGCACTGAACGATTGCAGCAAGATAGTGCCCTGACTATCGCGCACCAGATAGGCAAAGCCGGTTTGCTGCGTATTCAATGGGGCCACCCGCTGCGGCGGGCCGGATTCCTCGCGATTGAGGATATCCAGAACGGCCAGCGGCAGGATGCGTTGCGCGGCCTCTTGCATCGCGTTGTCGAACGTCTTGTCCAGCCGGTGCTGCACGACCAGTCCGGAGACAAGGGTGGCAAGCAGCCAGAAAAAGACGATACCCAGCGTAAGTCCGTAAACAAGTTGCTTTTGCAGGCTGGCTGCCGATTTCATGCGGCGCCCAACCGGTAACCCATGCCGCGGACCGTCTCCACAACATGGAAGCCGAGCTTCTTGCGCAGGTGGCTGATGTGCACCTCGATCGTGTTGCTCTCTATCTCGGCTCCAAACTCATAGAGCCGTTCTTCGAGTTGTGATTTCGAAAGCAAGGCACCGGGGCGCTGCAGGAAAGTCTCGAAGAGCGCCCATTCGCGGGCAGTCAAATCAATCACTTCATTAGCGCGCTGAATCGTTCGATCCGACAAGTTGATGCGCAACTCACCGAGCTGGATTTGTGGATTTGGATTGCCACTGTAGCGTCGTGCGACGGCGGCAACCCGTGCCGACAACTCGGACAAATCACAGGGCTTGACCAGATAGTCATCCGCCCCCGCATTCAGCCCCTCGATGCGGTCCGAGAGCTGGTCCATCGCGGTCAGGATGATGACGGGAGTCGCGTCGCCGGCAGCCCGTCGCTTGCGCAGAAAATCAATCCCGCGCCCATCCGGCAACATCAGGTCGAGCAGGATCAGGTCATACGCGGTCGTCTGCACGCTGAGCTCGGCATGGTCGAGTCGCTGCACCCAATCCACCGCATGACCATCGTCGGCGATTTGCTCGCGCACGGCCTGACCCAGTTCGGCAGTGTCTTCAATCAAGAGTACTCGCATACCCCTTCCCGGAGCGGGACCTCGGATGCCACACGCGGTGGCGGTTCGCCAGTCTAGTCGGAAACGCACGCAGCCTTAAGGTTGACATCAGGATGCGCCGCTAGAGTCCGTGTCACACCCACCGAAAGGAAACCACACCCATGAAATCTCTCACCCTCACCGGCGCCATTCTTGCGGG
>JBBSVJ010000147.1:0-8973 GCA_038233665.1 Lysobacterales bacterium | reverse complement strand
CTCACCCGACCCCCAAAGGCTAAGCAGCAAGTCACTGCCACGCGTGGCATTGCGCGCAAGTCATTGATTTAATTCAAAGCGAACCGCCTGCAAAGCCGCGTACGCCGGTTCGATTCCGACCCAGGCCTCCATTTTCAAGTCCACAAACGCGTGTATGCATTTAGAACCTCGCCGGCCCCGGGGTTTTTTTTGTTTCGCGGCATTTTGCCCCTGCCAGTGGCCGCTCATTTGAACTTCATTCGGTCTTCGGGGAGCAGCGTTCCGTCGAAATAACGAACCGAAGGCAGGATCGCAAAATCAGAGCAGAACGCAGTCCCTGTCCCGTGTAATTTTCTGCCTGTCTTGCGTCAGTCGACGCCGGCCAAAATAATTTTCGGCGGACGTGGCAAATTTTGTCACTGAACTCCGTGTACCAGGAATGAGATCGTGAAAAGCATCAGGGTATCGGCAGAAATGCGCGACCTGCTGTTGCTTCGCGGTTGTTCACTACTGGCCAGGAGTTTCCATGATTTTCTCGATCCAACGGTTTGCCCACGCCGGGTTGGCGGCTTTGTTGCTGTTTTGCGGAGGTGTCGCTTCGGCCAGGAATGTCAGCATTCCCAACACTTTCACTGCGCAGACGACCACTGCTGCGTCAGTCGGTGTCTACTTTGAACGACTTTGCTTTATCGCAAAAATGTGAATTTCCGGAGGGGCCACAGGCAACTGCCACGCTTTCAGCTATCCGCTTCTCAGCATCTGGTGCGTGACGCGCTATTGCGATATCGGCAGCAGCGACCGTGTAAGCGGAATGGGCGATAGGCTGTTCGGTATCGCTCGCCGGCTGTGCAACCAGGCTATCGATGACCACTTGTGCATCGTCAAGGCGATTGAGCTTCTGCAAAACTTGCGCCTTGCGGTAAATCCAGTAACGCGTGCGTCCTCTATCTGCACCATAGAGATCGCTGGAAGCCTTGATTACGGCAGTCAGAATCGGCTCGGCTTCGACATCTCGGTTCAAAGCTTGGAGTGCGCGCACTTTCGCGCCGAGTGCGGCCACTTCGAGACCCGGCACCGTATGCTGCTGAAGCACAGGCAGTGCCAACGCGCGTTCAACCGCTTCCAGGGCTGCGACACCTTCATCGTTGCCAGCCGCTATATCTGCGTAACCGACCAAGGCCATCGCGTACTCTGCAGCAAATTTGTCTGCATGGGGTTCGAGCACTGCTGCCGCCTCGGCATGCGCAGCGATGGCCTCCGGGTAGCGGCTCTGAGCAGAAAGTACGGCTCCCTTCAATTGCAGCGTCTTGGACAATTCTCCAGGCAAGTCAGGATGTGGGCGCAGGCGCGAAATAATCTGGTCCAGTTCGGTTAGGGCAAGCTCAGCATGACCATCGTTGTAGTCGTAGTAGGCAATACGCCCGCCGGCGGTTGCATCGACAGAGAGCGATGGGTGTGACGAGCGTGCATTCATCATCAGCGCCTCTTGCAGAGTCTCGCGAGCTTTCTCATCCTTGCCAAGGCCAACGTAAACATTGCCGATCTGATCGAGCATGGTCGCGGCAATATCAGGCTGATCGCCGAGATCCTTTGCAACACGAGTGCGGGCGGCATCGAGCAGCTCCCCAGCCGTCGTATTCTCACCACTCTCCCGGGTTGGATCAGCAACAAGAAACACCGATGCGATAAAACCGCGGATCGCTTCGGAGCGCTGCAGTGCCGCTTGTGCGCGTGCTGCTTCCTCCGTTTTGGCATGTGCCTGCCACAAGGCCACGCCGCTAATCAGCAGCAAGCTGAGCAAACCGAACACGGCAACGGCCACTGTGGCGCGGTTGCGGCGGATGAACTTGTTGGCTCGATAGGCGAATCCGTCAGGTCGCGCATTGATCGGCTTGCCGTCTAGATAGTTTTGCACGTCGTCGGCGAGCGACAATGCTGTGGCGTAGCGGCGCCTCGGTTCAGCAGCAAGTGCCCGTGTAACGATCGCGTCGAGATCACCGCGCAGGCGTGTTGCGTGTATCGCTGTGGGATCGGGCGATTGGCGCGATGCCTGACTCGGAGGAGTTGTCGCGGTGTCAGTCTGATGCACCCGTGAATAGCGTTCGCCGGTCAACATTTCAAAAAGCAGGGCACCGAGCGCGTAGACATCGGTCGCGGTGCTCACCGCTTCACCGCGTAATTGTTCGGGTGCGGCATAGCTGCGGCTGGCGAAGCGATGCATTGTCACGGTCTCGTCGACATCGTCCTCGGCCAGCAGCTTGGCGATACCGAAATCCAGCAACTGCGGCTCGCCATCCGCTTGCACCAGCACGTTGCCGGGTTTGATGTCTCGATGGATCACCAGCTGCTGATGCGCGTGGGCCACCGCACGACAGATTTTTTCGAACAGGCGCAGGCGAAAATCAAGCGGAGGTTGCGTCTTGATCCAATCGCGCAAATCCATGCCTTGCACAAGATCCATGGCAAACCATGGTCGGCCGCGATCATCCACTCCGCCATCGATCAGGCTGGCGATATTCGGGTGCTTGAGGCGTGCAAGCAGATTTCGCTCGCGCTGGAACTGCGCCAGCACCATGGCCGAGTCCATGCCCAGCTTGATGGTCTTCAGGGCAACCTGCTGTTTGTAAACCCCGTCGGCGCGTTCGGCCAGCCAGACGCTGCCCATGCCGCCCGAGCCGAGTTTGCTGATGACCTTCCAGGGTCCAATGCGGTCGCCAAGTGCCACTTCGTCGAGCGCATCGTCTGGCTCAACATCATCGGCCAGCAGCTCGGCCACCAAGCCATCCAGTGGAGCATCCAGAAACGGATCGGAATCGTCATCCAGTTCCAATAGCCGCAGCAGGGTAGTCAGCAAGGCTGCATCGCCTGCGCTGGCCTGTTCAAGAAAATGCCGCCGCTCCGATTCCGGAAGATCCATCGATTCGCGCAGCAGAGTGGCGCAACGCGTGCTCATGCCGAGGTTTCCAAGTGCAGACGCAGCAAGGCACGCGCGGCACGCCAGTCGCGCGCCACGGTGCGCTCGGAAAGCTCAAGCAACTCTGCGATACGAGCAAAATCGAGTCCAGCAAAAAAATGCAGCTCAACCACCTTCGCCAAGCGGGCGTCACTGGCCGCAAGGGCTTGCATGGCCGCATCGAGGCCAAGCAGATCGTGGCTCAGTTCGGGCGCTACCAATGCACTTTGCTCGAAGGTGACTTGTTGCTGGTCGCCGCCGCGCTTCTGTGCGCCACGGTCGCGTGCGGCATTGACCACAATCTGACGCATTGCGCGTGCCGCGATCGCGAAGAAGTGCGCGCGATCGTTCAAGGTCAGGTGCGAGCCCGCCAGTTTGAGATAGGTTTCGTGAACCAGCAGGGTGGTCGACATTGTCGCGTTGCTGCGGCCGGAAAGCTGCTGATGCGCGCGTCGCCGGAGATCCTGATAGATCGCCTGAAACAACGCGTTGTAGGCGTCTTCGTCGCCGGCGGCGCAGCGCTGCATAAGGCGATGCGTATCCTCAGACGGAGATTCTGCCGGACAGTTCATGCGTCGCAACCACGCGTTGAAGCCACTGTTTTGAGACCCCCGTGATCGGACACCCGATCGCGCGAGTATGCGTCCGTTGCTTCGGCTACTCAATTGCCTGCGCGATTTGCCGCAGGCTGGCCTTCCATGGCCTCTATCGTTCTTCCTTGGGGGCGCATCAGTTTTGCTCGAAACCATGATGGAAGATCCGATCGGGAAGCAAGCGGATGGTCAATGCGTTCGAGGAATCGCCGTCATAGTTGCGCGAGCGACCGGTTGCAGTGATCGTGTCTGCCAAGAAATCGCTGGTCGTGGCGAAGAATCCGGCATCGACAGATTGAACAATGGATCAAATACCGAGCCCGCGTTGCCGAAATTCCTGTCTGGCACATAGACGGCACCCGCTGTCGTTTGTGTTTCGCTGCCCAATACGAGCGCCAAAGTTGCAACGACCAACCACAGTTTTTGCCTTCGCATGATTCCCGATCCTCTGATTGACGCAGGTTGTGGTGGCAACTATTCCGCCAATCACTCGCTCATGGAAACAACACACGGTTTGGCCGCAAAACATGACATGGTCGGAGGGACAATCGCGCTCCTCCGTTCGCATGAAGTCGAACCGGCTGGAACAGCCATCGAGGTTTGTTGGTGCTCAATGCAGACCTGTGAAATTTGAGCAAAAAAATGGTGCAGCTCGGATTCCGCCTGATTGCGCCAAACTGTTCAAGATCGGTGAATGTTCAGTCGCTATTTGGGCCGCCAAACTGGTCAGCGAAAATGCTGTTGTTGACGAGAAGGCGTACGAGGGTCGCGTCGTAATCGGGACCGACTGTCGTGTAGCGTCGGGTGCCCGCTGCCATCACGGCATCTGAAGTCACCAGCATATAAGCCGGAACGGTCCATGACGTTTGCCCGGTGGCACTGCCAAGCTCGATCTTGTTGAACTCTCTGAAAATTCCGCTGCCGCTGAACTGTGTCATGAGTTGGGTTGTCTTACTGGCCCAGTCAGAATTGCCGCCAACCTTGTATTCGCTGGCAATCAACCAATCGCGTGTGGTCGGTCGCTCGGCAATCGCAGTGGGCCAGTAGTAGGTTGGCAGTCCGCTGTCTTGGCCTTGGAATGGTGCGCACTTTCCACTACCGGAACACAAGCCTTGGTCGAGTTGGCCGTTGGTTTTAAGTCGGGCGATCATCATTATGTTTTCGAGTCGCGTGTTGACTGACCATCCGGCCAGTGCGAGCTTGCCGTTCGCTTGTATGGTCATGGCCGTCACGGCGTCGCTGCGGTTGATCGACGGGTCGCCGAGATCGAGCCAGACGGTTCTGAAGCCGCTGCCGTTGAAGCTGGTATCGAACTGGCCGGTCCATGCGTTCACGGCCAGCACCACGCCGTCATAGTCCTTGCGCTCCGTATTTAGGGAGTAGTTGCCTGCGATGTACAGGCGGGCCTCGCTGTCAGGGTCATTCGACAGCGTCATGTCAAACACGTTGACGTCGACGTTGCCGAGGGTCGAGTCGAGATCCGTGTGGAACTTGCCGTTGTTGCCGAAACGGCTCAGCAGCGCGCCGCTTGAGCGATACAGCGCAGCCACCGCGAACACGTAGCGGTCAGTGGCGTCTTTGGCCCAGCCGCCGAGTAGCACGCCAATATTCGGTCGCACCACAACGCGGCGCGCCACATCATCCAGATTGCCGCCACGGTCGAAGGCGATATAGGCTGTACCGCTGTTGCCAAAGCCTGCGCAGGTGCCGCCAGAACCAACGGTGATGTCGACGCAAGTCACCGCGAAATCCGAATTCGCAGAGCCCGCTTGCTTTGCGCCGCCGGCGAAGTAGAACTTGCCGGTGCTCGGATCCAGAGTGGCGTCATCCAAACGAAACATCGGAGTGGGCACGATGAACTCGGCTTGCGGACTACCGTTCGAATTGACACTGACTACTGCGGCATCCCAGGTGCCATTGCCGTGGACATGTTTACCCAGCAAATACCAGCCGCCGCGGGGACGGGCGACCACGCGCAATCCCCGACCCTCCTTGTTGTTGTTGTCGTCCAGGAAGAAGACTTGGTAGCCGCCACCGGTGCCGAAGTTCAAATCCCAGGCCAGGTCACTCGGAATTAATGAGCTGTCCGGGGTAGCGGGGATCTCAGTTGCGTGGGTCGCGTCGATGGATTCCTTGACGATCTGGTACCAGCTCGATGGCGGCAGTGAGTAGAATGGCGCGGCTGCGGTTGGTGTTTCGTCGGCATGTGCCACGGCACAGGGTAGGGCCCATACGGCGAATGCCAGCAGAATGTACTTGAACATGATTGCTCTCCCTCGATCTTCAGGACAGTGTGGCGGCCACATGCATCCGGCGTGGCGGTGATGGTTTCGAGGTGCGCGAAAAGCGAATCGGACCAAGTGAAGTCGAGGCTACGTGTTCCCGGCCTGCTTTCCGGCAGGCCGACTGGTACACGAGCCCTGCAATCACGATCGATTTTGCGTTCTCGTGAAACAACACACGGTTTGGCGGGGAAACATGACATCGTCGGGAATACGTTTCTTCGCTCGTATGACGCCGCGCCGGCTGGAACAACCGTTGTTGTTTCTTTCTGCACATCAGCAATCGGTGAAAGCGGCGCAAAAAAAGGCGCAACCCGGATTTCACTGGATTGCGCCAAAAGGTTGGAGATCGTTGAACGTCAGTCGCGCTCAGTGCCGCTGAAGCGGTTGCCGAACTGGGCGGCGAAGATGCTGTCGTTGGCCTTCAGTTGGGTCAGCGTGGCATCGTAATCGGTGGTGTTCCATTTGCGTGTACCGACCACCACCACAACCTCGTTTTCGGGCTCGCCCGAAAACGCAATATTGCCGATCCACATGTCGGTGGGCGTCGACCATGCGGTGACCCCGGTGTTGGCGGGAAAATCAATCGTTCGGCTCGCATGCCCAACATTTCCGCTGGCGCCGTACTGAACAACGAGTTGGCGTGGACGCGGATCACTTGCCGCTGGACGGCGGTGCTTGAGCGCGATTACCAGATCACGATTGCCAGAGCGCTCGACAATCGCGGCCGGAAGGTCATCTTCTACGACTCCTGCCCAGGGAAAGTTGCGCTTGCAGAACCCGCTTTCATCGCAGAATGAATAATCTCTGGAGCCATCCGCGTTCATGCGTCCAAGAATCATTGAGCGTTCGTTGGCGACATCGGTTTCAGACCAACCGGCAATCGCCAGTCGGCCGTTGCGTTGAACCGTGATCGCTGTAGCGGCATCTTGCAGATAACCCATGTTGTCGGCTTCAAAATAAAATTGCTTCCATGCCCACCCGCTTTGCGTGTAACCATCATTCGGTGACAAGCCAAGGACGAATCCATCGTAGTCGGTCGCAGTGAGTTTGACGGTACCAGCAATGTAAAGGCGCTCCCCGCCCGCAATGCCAGCGGGTACGACAGTCATGTCGTAAACATCGACGTCTGAAGAGGTTTGTGCGGCGTAGGTGGGGAGGCCCGTTGTTGTGCCATCGCCATGAAACGCTGCAACCAGCCCGCCAGTGTTTGCGTCAAGACGAGCAGCGGCCAACTCCCATCCGCGTGCGACTGTTTTCACACGTCCTGCTATGAACAGCCCGTATCGTGGGTCGTAGACAATACGTCGTGCATAGGCACTGCGCACGGCGCCAGAGGGCGACGCGCCAAAGCCGACGATGCCGCCAGCGCCGGAGAAGCAATTGGCACCCGTGGAAAGCACGGTGCAGGTGACGCGCATGATCGGTACTCCGCCGAAGTCTATCGTAGATAAAATGTACATTTTATCTGAGCCTATCGCCTCATCTTCGACATCGAGAACAGTGCTGCTTGGATACATCCAGCCGACGGTACCGAAACTCAGATCAAGCGTGCCGTCTGCTTTTCTGCGCGTAATGGTGGATTGAAAGGTTCCATTTTCGTTCGTTATGCGGCCCACGACGTAATAACCAAGGTGCTGACAGAGCGGCTGGCACTTGTACCACTGAAAAACGCGAACGCCTTGGCCGATGTCGGTGGCGTTGGGCGGGTTGGAAATTGGTGATAGCGAGGCCATTCCGGTGCTGAAGAAACTCAGGTCGAAGTTCAGATCGCTCGGCGTAGGCGTGCCGTCCGGCGATCTCGGCATATCGGGAACCTGGGTCGCATCAATCGATTCCTTGACGGTGTCTTTCCAAGACAGTGCCGGCTGTGCATGCGCTGCGGCCAGAGGCAACATCCACACCGCCACCAACAGTACGTACTTGATCATTTCCTTTACTCCCTCAATCTCTAAGACATATCGCCGGCTGCACATCCGACAGGGCGGCGATGGTTTCGAGGTGCGCAAAATGCAGTTTGTTCATTGCATGTCGAAGCGATGCGGAGCGGTCCACATTCGGCGGATCGACGAGTGAACGAGCTGGGCAATTGCGATCGTTTTTGCGTCCTCGTGGGTAAACACACGGTTTAGCGAAAAAACATGACACGGAAAGTTGAAATTCATTTCGACAGGAGTGATTGACGCAACAGTGATTCGTTATCGAAGGTATTTGCCGCGGTAGAGCGGCAGAGGGTGGTTCGATTCACCCAACGGTTTCCCATCCTGTGGTCACCGCTTAAAATGCTGGTCGAAGCGGGCGCCGTCGGGCTGGCCCGGATGGCGAAACTGGTATACGCAAGGGACTTAAAATCCCTCGACTTCGGTCATGCGGGTTCGATTCCCGCTCCGGGCACCATTCGAAACAGATGGGAGGCCAGCCTCATGTGTTATTCGGCGCAGGTTGAGGAATCGTTTCAGCGCTATGTGAAACAGTTTGGCGCGGATATCGATATCCATGAGTTCGTCAAACTCTATGCGCACCGCGTAGAGGGATCAGGTGCGCGTATTTCAAAGGCGATGGATGCAAATTTTGCCTCACCGGCCACGGCTGAGGAAAAGTCGATCGCCGAGATGATCGAGGCATTTGATCGTCAAGAGCTTTCGCGGCTCGAACAAGAGCTGTTCAAGCAGCGCAAGCGTCTCGCAGATGCCGAACGCAAACTCAAAACCAGCACCACCAAGGCCGCGGCGGAAAACAAGCGCATTGCCACCAACAAGGTGAAGTGGATGCTCAAACGCATCGCCGATATCAAGCGCGATGAGCTTGAGCCGCGTGATTCGCGGATCTTCCCCGGCCACTACGCGCCGGTGATGGTGATCGAAGATGGTCGGCGGGTGATCAAGCCGATGCGCTATCAGTGCCGTCCGGAGGGCAAGGCGGCGTCCTACGATCGCAGATATCCGGGCACCTACAACGCGCGTCGCGACAATCTGGAAGGTTTCTGGAAAGGCCAGTTTGGCCACAGCCATGGCATCGCCATCGTCAACGCGTTCTACGAGACCGTCAGCCGCCATGATCTGGAGGATCGCGAGTTGGCTCCAGGTGAGGAGGCTGAGAACGTGATTCTTGAATTTCGGCCTCAGCCACAGCAAGACATGCTGGTCGCCTGCCTGTGGTCGCATTG
>JBBSVJ010000146.1:0-9001 GCA_038233665.1 Lysobacterales bacterium | reverse complement strand
GAATGAATGCTTTTAGACGCAGGTTCCCGTCGCAAGGTGCAGTACGCACCAACGAGTGTAGACGAATCTTGTCGCTGGATCCCGTATCAGCGTGCATCAATGCATGCACGGGATGAGTTTTTTTTGGCGCAAGTTCCCGTAGCAGTGCGCATTTTCGCACTATCGAAACTAGAGGTTTCTTGCAGATGGATCCCGTGTCAGCGTGCATCCATGCACTGCACGGGATGAGTTCATCCTGAACTCACTTCATGCGGTAGGTGATGCGACCTTTGGTCAGATCATAGGGAGTCATCTCGACCTTGACCTTGTCACCCGTGAGAATACGGATGTAGTTTTTGCGCATCCGGCCCGAAATATGGGCGGTAACCACGTGGCCGTTTTCGAGCTTCACGCGGAACATGGTGTTTGGAAGGGTCTCTAGGACCGCACCTTCCATTTCGATGACATCGTCTTTTGACATTTTTCCCTGAAATTTGGCGTCTGAGTGCTGGATAGCCGGACAATTCTACACGATCGCGCTGGATCAAACTGAATATCATTCTAAGCGATGCATCAGCTGTGGGCGAAGCAGCGGGTTGGAAATGCTTCGAGCTGAGTAGTCGGCTTGAATGGGCGGCCAGCGTCGAATCAAGATTCAAGCGGATTCGATGGTATTGCCCAAGTTTTGCACATTCATTCCCTCGAATGCCTCAGACCAACTCCCCGCGACGCCCACTTGGCGGACCAGTTCAGCGATTCGGCGACTGAATTCGGCTCGCGGCATTTCCCGAGCGCCGAGGGTCCGCAGATGATCCGAGCTGACTTGCGCATCCAGCAACGGAAATTCCAACGCCGATAATCCCTGGCAGAGAGCGAGCAGGGCTATTTTCGAGGCGTGATCGCGACGACTGAACATCGACTCACCAAAGAACATTCGGCCGATAGCGACGCCATAAATGCCGCCGATCAGCTCGCCATTTTGGCGAATCTCGACACTGTGGGCGTGGCCTTGATCGTTCAGCCGACAATAGGCTTCGGTCATCGCCTCTGTGATCCAGGTGCCGTCCTCCGCGTGACGCGGTTGCGCGCAGGCGTGCATGACCTCGGCAAACGCCCCATCGGCGTGAATGCTCCAGTCGCAGGTTTTCAACCAGCGTCGCAAGCGTCTGGGCACATGGACTGCCGCGGTCGAGAAAACCATCCTCGGATCGGGTGACCACCACAAGATGGGCTGGCCGTCCGAGTACCACGGAAAGATTCCTTTTGAATAGGCGGCGAGGAGCCGAGAGCTTTTCAGGTCACCACCGAAGGCAAGCAGCCCGTTGGGCTCATCCAGCGCGGTTTCGACCTCTGGAAATGCGAACGAATCCGCGCTCAGCAATGGCAGATGGATCACGACGGAGCCGACGTTTCAGCATAGGGAGAATGCAGCATCAATTCATTCCGATACCGCTCAAGCTCTTCTGCTTCAGGAGCGAGAGCGTCGGCAATCGCCGCTGCGAATCGCGAATCACGGATGTGATGAAACGAACGTGTGAGCACCGGCAGAAAGCCGCGCGCGATTTTGTGCTCACCTTGCGCTCCGGGTTCAAATCGCTTCAGACCATGGCGGATGCAGTAATCAATTCCCTGGTAATAGCAGGCCTCGAAATGCAGCCCGGATACTTGTTCCTCGGCACCCCAGTAGCGTCCATACAAGGTGTCGGCGCTGCGCAGGCAGAGCGCCGCGGCAATGATTCGATTTTCGCGACGACACAATACGGCGACAATCTGGCGTGGCATGGTCTGGCCCAGATGCCGAAAGAAATCGTCGGTCAAGGCCGGATAATTGCCGTGCGCATCAAACGTCGCTCGGTAGAGCGCATGGATGGCGCACCACTCATCATCCGCCAGCTCATCACCATGACGAATCTCGCAGCTCACACCGGCGGCGGCGACCTGCGCGCGCTCCTGCCGGATGTTCTTGCGCTTCTTCGGTTTCAGCGCGGCGAGGAAATCATCAAAATCGCCCCAGCCACGGTTGTGCCAATGAAACTGCCAGTCGAATCGCGGTAGCCAGCGGGATTCCTCAAACGCTACTCCATCTGCCGCTTCAGCAAAGTTCAAATGCGCGGATGAAAGGCCCATTTCCTCCGTTCGTTGTTCAATTGCCGCGATCAGGTCATCTCGCCTATTGCCTGCAGCGGCTCCGACGAGGAGTCGAGGGCCAGTCACAGGCGAGTAGGGCACCGCACAGAGCAGCTTGGGGTAATAGTTGAGTCCGTTGCGCTCATAAGCGCTCGCCCAAGACCAGTCGAACACGAATTCGCCATGGGAGTTACCTTTCAGGTAGAGCGGAGCTGCAGCGACCAGCTGGCCACTTTCGTACAGTCCGATAGGGCAGGATTGCCATCCATAGTCTTGGCGAATACAGCCCTTTTTTTCTAGCCCGGACAGAAAGGCATGGGCGAGAAACGGATGATCATTTGCGACGAGCTTGTCCCAGGATTGGGCATCGATCTCGGCGACGCCGGTATGCATGCGGATTTCCAAACTTGGCATCTCACTTCATCTTGTCGGCGCAAATAATCCGCTGTGGGAGCGGCTTCAGCCGCGACGCTGATGGCCGGATTGAATAAAGGCCTTGCCGGCGAAGCCGCTCCCACGAACTTGTCGGCTAGCCCGCAAGGCCGAGCATGTCGAGGTACTTTTCGGCATCGAGAGCCGCCATACAGCCGAAACCGGCCGACGTCACGGCTTGGCGATAGACCTGATCAGCCACATCACCGGCGGCGAACACGCCTGGCACGCTGGTCGCCGTGGCATTGCCATCAAGCCCCGTGCGGATAGTGATGTAGCCGTTGCGCATGTCGAGCTGACCTTCAAAAATTCCGGTATTCGGCGTGTGACCGATGGCGACAAACATGCCAGTCACGGCGATATCGCGAGTCGCGCCATCGGTCGTGCTCTTGACGCGAATACCAGTGACGCCGGTTTCATCACCGAGTACTTCATCAACACTATGATTCCAGACGATTTCGATCTTGCCGGCGGCCTCTTTCTCGAACAGCTTGTCCTGCATGATCTTTTCCGCGCGCAGCTTGTCGCGGCGATGGACCAGGGTGACTTTCTTGGCGATATTGGCCAGATAGAGTGCTTCTTCGACCGCTGTATTGCCGCCACCCACAACCGCAACTTCTTGGTCGCGAAAGAAAAACCCATCGCAGGTCGCGCAAGCCGATACTCCCTGGCCCTTGAATTTGTCTTCCGATTCGAGGCCGAGATACATCGCCGTGGCGCCGGTGGCGATAATCAGCGCGTCGCAGGTGTATTCGCCGCTGTCACCCAGCAGGCGAAACGGGCGCTGCTTGAGATCCGCGGTATGGATGTGATCGAAAAGAATTTCGGTGTTGAAACGCTCGGCATGCTGCTTCATCCGCTCCATCAGGGCCGGGCCTTGCAGACCCTCCACATCACCGGGCCAATTGTCGACATCGGTAGTGGTCATCAGTTGGCCACCTTGAGCGAGACCGGTGATCATGGTGGGCTTGAGATTGGCGCGCGCGGCATAGACGGCGGCGGAGTATCCGGCAGGGCCGGTTCCAAGGATGAGAAGACGCGAGTGTTTCGGGGTCGTCATGTATAATCCCGGCCGTTATCCGGCCTCTGTTTGGGCAATGGTTATCGATGTCGACAAGCGCTTTTTTGAAGCATGTTTGCTGCCGACATGGCACGAGTTCACTTCAGACGCGGCATATGACCGGCGATACTTGTCGCCGCGTGTGTGGCTGAGGAGGATGGGGTGCCGGAGAGGATGAATCAAGATGTCGTGCTCGCCACGCATCGGCAATTGCTAACTTTCGCAGCGGCACATGGTCGCTGCGCCACTTGATCAATCTGGAGATTCTGATGCGTATCGGTATTCCGTCCGAGACCAAGACCCTTGAAGGTCGTGTCGCCCTTGTACCTGCTGCCTGCGCTGATCTTGTTCTGCGCGGTCACGAGGTTTATGTGCAATCCGGTGCTGGCATCAAAAGCGGTTTCTCGGATGACGATTTCCTCGCGAATGGCGTGAAAATCGTCGCTGATGCCGAAAAGCTTTACGAGGTTGGCGAGATGATCGTCAAGGTCAAGGAGCCGATCGCCGGAGATCTGAAGTATCTGCGCAAGGATCACCTGCTGTTTTGTTACCTGCATCTGGCGGCCGAGCCCGCCTTGACGAAAAGTCTGCTCGATATCGGCCTGACCGGTATCGCCTTCGAGTCGGTGGAAGAGCGCGATGGTTCGCTGCCGCTACTGGCTCCAATGTCGATCATCGCTGGCCGCATTGCGGTTCAGGTCGGCACTCATCTGTTGCACCAGCCAATGGGCGGCAAGGGCAAACTGCTCGGCGGATTGCCAGCGACCGAGCGCGGCAAAGTCGTTGTGCTCGGTGCCGGTGCAGCGGGCGGCAACTCTGCCTCGCTGGCGGCGGCGGGTGGTGCGAATGTCGTCGTTTTCGACAAACGACCGGATCGCCTCGCCCAGATGATGGCGCTGGGTGCAAACGTCACCGCGTTGTATCCGTATGAAGAGTCGGTCGCGCATGAATTGCGCACGGCCGATCTGGTGGTGGGTGCCGTGCTCGTCCCGAGTGCGCGTGCGCCGCGTGTGGTCACCGCCGCGATGGTCAAGGATATGGAGCCGGGCAGCGTGTTGGCCGACATTTCGATTGACCAGGGCGGCTGCTTCGAAACCTCGAAGCCGACGACCTGGAAAGACCCGACCTATGTGGTCGATGGGGTCATCCACTTTGCCGTGACCAATATGCCAGGTGCAGTGCCGCAGACTTCCTCACAAGCCATTTCGGCGGCAATCCTTCCGTATGTGCAGCGCTTGGGCAGTGGTCCTGCATGGCGGGACTACGCACCGCTCAGCGGCGGCATCAACGTGGACGGCGGCAAGATTGTTCATCCGGCGCTGGAAGGTGTGGTTTGAGTAAAAACAATCGCTTGCCACGATAATTTAAGGTAACTTCTGCGCGTGGCGCGAGAAACCAAAACCAGAAAACCCATCCCGATCAACGACAAGCTGCAACGCCGCTTGCGCGAGGTGGGTTTTCTCCTGTTGCTGCCGTTGGCGGTTTACCTGTTCGTCTGTTTGTGGACCTACAGCCCAACCGATCCGGGTTGGTCGCATGCAGGCGGGGCAGAGAAAATCGTCAACTTTGGTGGCAGGATTGGCGGCTATCTATCTGATTTCTTGTTCTACTTTGTCGGTGGACTGGCCTATGCGTTCCCGGCTCTGCTGTTACTGACCGGAACCGTGGTGTTACGCGGGGTCGATAAGGCCGAGAGTTCGCCGATTGAACCCGCGCTGCGTCTGGTCGGAGGTCTCGCATTTTTTATCGCCGGATCGGGGCTCGCCCATCTGCATTTCAATGGACCGAGTGAGTTTCCGGCGCAAGCGGGTGGTGTGCTTGGCGCCTTGATCGGCACATCGTTGATGAAAGGCTTCGGCTTTCTTGGCGCGACCTTGTTCTTGCTTGCGCTGTTTCTGATCGCGGTCACTCTCACCACCGGTTTGTCGTGGTTCAAGTTGATGGACTGGATCGGCCGGAGCTTGATCGCCTTGTTCGCATGGCTTCGCGATCGCACGCGTCGCTCGGAAGAATGGAGTGTGGCGCGAGCCGCCCGGGTCGAACGCGAGGTGGTGCGCAAGGTCGACTCGGCTCGCCAGTCCAAACGTGAACCGCTGAAGATTGAGCCCACCCTGGCGCCGATCGGAAAAAGCGAGCGGGCCAAACGAGAGAACCAGATTCCGCTGTTTGTTGGCTCATCAACCGAGGGTGAAGTGCCACCGCTCGCCTTGCTCGATGAACCCAAACCACAGGCAGCCGGCTACTCTCAAGAAACTCTTGATGCCTTGTCGCGTCAGGTTGAATTCAAGCTCAAGGATTTCCGCATCGACGCTCAAGTCGTCAGCGCACATCCAGGGCCGGTCATCACGCGTTTTGAGATGCAGCCAGCGCCCGGCATCAAGGGCAGCCAGATCTCCAGCCTCGACAAGGACATCGCACGCGGCCTGTCGGTAACCAGCGTGCGCGTGGTCGATGTGATTCCGGGCAAGTCGGTCATTGGTCTGGAAATCCCCAACGTCAACCGCGAGATCGTCTATCTGTCGGAAATCCTTCGCTCGGACAAATACGATCAGCTCAAATCGCCATTGGCGTTGGCGCTCGGCAAGGATATCGGTGGCGCACCAGTTGTCGTTGACCTTGGCAAGATGCCGCATCTGCTGGTCGCCGGCACCACCGGTTCGGGCAAATCGGTGGCCTTGAATGCGATGGTCTTGAGTCTGTTGTACAAGGCCAGCGCGACCGATGTGCGCATCATCATGATCGACCCGAAGATGCTCGAGCTTTCGGTCTACGAAGGCATTCCGCATCTGCTCGCTCCCGTCGTCACCGATATGAAAGAAGCCGCCAACGCATTGCGCTGGTGCGTCGCGGAAATGGAACGGCGTTACAAGTTGATGGCATCGGTCGGCGTGCGCAACCTCGCGGGCTTCAACAAGAAGGTCAGGGAAGAGGAGGCTAAAGGTCAGCCGCTCCTCGATCCTTTGTTCCGTCCGGATGCCTCGCAGCCCTCGATCAAGGCCGAGCCACTCAAACCCTTGCCGTATATCGTCGTCATCATCGACGAATTCGCCGACATGATGATGATCGTCGGCAAAAAGGTCGAAGAACTGATCGCCCGTCTTGCGCAAAAGGCGCGCGCGGCGGGTGTGCATCTGATTCTCGCCACCCAGCGTCCCTCGGTCGATGTCATCACCGGCCTGATCAAGGCGAATATCCCGACGCGAATCGCATTTCAGGTTTCCAGCAAGATCGACTCGCGCACGATTCTCGATCAATCCGGTGCCGAAACCCTGCTCGGACACGGCGACATGCTTTATCTACCTCCGGGCACGGCCACACCTGAACGCGTTCACGGCGCCTTCGTTGATGACCACGAGGTGCACAAGGTCGTCGAGTGGCTGCGTGCCCAGGGCAAGCCCGACTATATCGCTGGCGTGCTTGAAGAAACCCAGACCATGGCCGATGGCAAGATCATCGGCGAGACCGGTCTGCCGCAAGATGCCGCCGATGCCGAGGGCGGCGAAGATGCCGTGCTCTACGACAAGGCCGTGGCCATCGTCACTGAAACCCGGCGTGCCTCGATTTCAGGCGTACAGCGACATCTGCGGATTGGCTACAACCGCGCTGCACGATTGATCGAACAGATGGAACGTGATGGCGTGGTCAGTGGCCCCGAGCATAACGGCACGCGTACCGTGCTGGCGCCGCCGCCACCACGTGACTGAGCACTTTCAGCCAGCGATCCTTCAGCGCGTTCATGTGATCCTCCACGACTGATATTGTCCAGGCCGGTCGAGGTCAACAAGACGGGTTACTCGGCACTCCGAATCAGAACTGAGGAATATCGAACGATGTTGCGCGCCATTTTTTTATTAACGGGGTTGATCACGATTTCCGCCCAAGCTGCCGATACGGCGCGCTCGCGTCTTGAAAGCTTTTCCGCCGGCATCCAGACCATCAGCGCGCATTTTGAACAAGCAGTGGTTGGAGCCAAGGGCAATCGCGGTGACACCTCATCGGGGACGCTCGCGCTCAAGGCGCCGCGCCAGTTTCGTTGGCAAACCACATCACCTTACGAACAGCTGATCGTCGCTGATGGCAATCGCGTCTGGATTTACGATCCAGATCTCGAACAAGTCAGTGTGCGCAGCCAAGGTGCCGAAGAGGCGCATAGCCCTTTGTCGGTGCTGACAGATTTATCCCAGCTTGATCACGACTTCACTGCGACCGAAGCGGGCAATCGTGATGGCCTGCAATGGCTGAAGCTGGTTTCAAAAGCCAAGGAACCTGAATTCGCGTTCGCCGAATTGGGCTTTGACAAGACCAATCTGCTGCAGATGCGCTTTGAGGATTCGCTGGGGAATACCACTGAAATCCGCTTCTCGAATTGGCAGCGAGATCCGAAGCTGGCTATCGATGCATTTGCATTCACGCCGCCCGCAGGGGTCGATGTCGTGGGTGATCCGGGCGCGGATGCCGAGGTTTTTCCGATCGAGGAATGAGCGTCGTTGCTCATTGAAACTGACCGATAGCTGACTAAGTTGAGAGAAAGCCTTGACTCTGGACTAGGGTCCAGGGCGCAAGCTGTAGTCTCCAGGAATTGGACCCCACTAAGTAGGCGGCTCCAACAGCAGGCAGAATTTTTCAAGCGCAAGCTTTTGTAGGAGCTCGTTTACGTGTCCCGAAAAGGGACTTTCGTTGGTCGCGAGATTTCGCTTGGATATGACGGAAAGCTCGCGCCTGGTGGCGCTCCTACAAAAGGCTCGTCTGCTACGGGTCGAAACCCATTGAATCGGAGGTGGCAATGAGCAGCTTTGCAATCGGCCAACTTGCGAGCGCGGCCGGTGTCGGAATTGACACGGTTCGTTATTACGAGCGCAGTGGCTTGCTCAAACCAGCGGCGCGCACGGCCTCCGGATATCGCCAGTACGGCAAAAACGAGCTCGATCGCCTGAATTTCATCCGTCGCGCGCAGCGACTCGGCTTCAGCTTGAGCGATATCAGTGATCTGCTGGCGATCAATAGTCGTGGCGATGTCGCGGCCATGTATCAGGCCGCCGCGGTGCGGCTAAAGGACATCGACGAACGCATCGCCGATTTGAATCGCGTTCGAGATGCGCTGACCCGTTTGATGTCGGAATGTCCGCGCGAAGGAATGGACGGGGATTGCCCGATCCTGCGTTCACTCCTCAATCATGAGGTTTCGACATGACAAGCAACGGTGCTTTTGTGGTTGAGGAATTGTTGTGCAGACGCCCGAACTATTGTGCGCCCGCGCATTCTCCCTCGCCTTGTGCGCTACACCTTCTGACTTTCAGCTGGCTGATACCATTTTTCTGATCTTGATCCTATTGCGGCTGTGCTCGACCATTCCGTGTTCTCGCTTCTGCACTTTTCAGCTCTCGTTCTGGCGGTTCCGCTGAG
>JBBSVJ010000145.1:0-9043 GCA_038233665.1 Lysobacterales bacterium | reverse complement strand
GCAAGAAACCTCTAGTTTCGATAGTGCGCAAATGCGGACTGCTACGGGAACCTGCGCCTAAAAAACTCATCCCGTGCAGTACATGGATGCACGCTGACACGGGATCCAGCGACAAGATTCGTCTGTCCTCGTTGGTGCGTACTGCACACTGCGACGGGAACCTGCGTCTAAAAGCATTCATTCCGGGCAGTTCATGGATGCACAGTGATTCGGGATCCAACGCCTACCAACGTTTCCGTCATCCCAGCGAAGGCTGGGATGACGAGGGTCTCACGCAGGCTGGCGATCAAGGCAAACACCCAAAGCCTGCACAACCCGATCAACACTTTCAGGATTACTGCCCGCACCCATCAGGCCGATGCGCCAGATCTTGCCGGCCAGTTCGCCCAGGCCAGAACCGATCTCGATATCGAAATCGGTGAGCAGGCGTTTGCGCACTGCAGCTTCATCGACGCCTTCGGGAACCCTGACCGCATTGAGCTGGGGTAACCGTGCGCCTTCGGCGACAAGTAGCTCGACATCGATGGCTGCGAGTCCGCGAACGAGACGCAGATGGTTCTCGTGATGTCGGGCAAACGCAACTTCGCGGCCTTCTTCGCGGAACATCAGCAAGGCTTCGTGCAAGGCATAAAGCATATTGATCGGGGCCGTATGGTGATACGCGCGCGCACTGCCACCCTGCCAATAACCCATGACCAGACTCCGATCGAGAAACCAGCTCTGAACCGGCGTTCGGCGCGCCTTGAGTGCTGCTACCGCCTTGTCGCTGAAGGTCAAAGGCGACAATCCGGGAGGAGCGGAAAGACATTTCTGGGAGCCCGAATACACCGCATCAGCGCCCCAGGAATCCACACACACCGGAATGCCTGCCAAGCTGGTCACCGCATCAACGATGCTCAGTGCGCCGTGATCCTGCGCCAGCTTGCAAAGCGCCGCTGCATCGGATTCGACACCGGTTGATGTTTCCGCATGCACGAAAGCCAGCGCCTTGACGCTCGGATTGGCGCGCAAAGTGGACTCGACTTTTTCCAGATCGATCGGGGTACCGAACGCATCGTTGATCATGATCGGCGTGGCGCCGATACGCACCACATTTTCGCGCATGCGGCCGCCAAAGACGCCGTTTTGACAAATAACCACATTGTCTCCCGGCTCGATCAAATTGACGAAGGCCGACTCCATGCCGGCCGATCCGGGCGCCGAGATAGGAACCGTTAGTGCATTGCGGGTTTCGAATGCATAGCGCAGCAGCTCCTTGAGTTCATCCATCATGCCGACGAAACGCGGATCGAGATGACCGATGGTCGGTCGCGCCATGGCATCGAGGACACGTCGCGAGACGGGCGAAGGTCCGGGACCTAGCAGCAAAACTTCTGGCGGATGAAACGAATTCATGAAGGCCTCTTGGGTGAAGGTCAGCGTTTAAGTCTATCGCAGCCCTTTGAGCTCGTGGCCACTCGCTTGCGCTAGCTCGTGCAGAAATGCATCCGGCAACTTCAACTTACCGAACATGCCTTTCTGTGTTCCGGAAAGCACGCGCAGCATCAGCCCGCTTATCCCCCACATGCGTCCGAGCGGGTGAAAGGCCAGATCGCGCATAGAGGCGATCAGATCGCGCTCGGACTGGAAAACCGGGGTCAGCCATCGGCTCCAGAACTGATAGGCGGAAACATGGGTTCGCCGTGATTTTGCATACGCAGCCAGAGCGGATTCGACCGAACTGGATGCTCGAAGCGCATCACGCAGCGCCTGCGCATCGAGCAAGGCCATATTCACGCCCTGCCCCAGCTGCGGACTCATCGCGTGTGCCGAATCGCCGAGCAGAGCCAGGCGATTTAGATACCAGCGTGCTGGAATTGCATCCCGATAACTGGCCCGGTGCAGCGTATTGCATTCGCTGACCATGGCCATCTGCTCACGCGCCTCGGGCCAGAGAGTTTGAACTTCGTCAAGCCAGGGGGCGATCCCGCTCGACTCCCAGCCGTCGAACGAAGCGGTTGGCAGACTCCAGAAGAAACTCAGCCGCGGCGTTGGATCATCCGGACGAGTGCCGACCGGCAGCAAGCCGATCATCTTGCGCGCCTTTACATATCGCTGACGCAACTCGTGCGGATACGCCCATTCTTTGCGAGCGACCAGGCACCACAGCGCGCCCCAGGGATAAGGTCGATCCATGCGCGCCGCACCCACCCCACCACGCAATCCGGATGCCGAGCCATCGGCCGCGATGACCAGATCAAACGGACCGTGCGGGTTGCCGGCTGCATCACGAATGCGACGACCTTGATCGTCGACGCTGACGATCCGGCGCCCACAATGCACGTTCACGTGTTTTTCCAAGGCGCCGGAAAGAATCGCGAACAGCGCACCGCGTTGCATGCCGAGTCCACTCATGCGCCGATCAAGCTGCGCGTATTGCATATCCATCACCAAATCACCGGATGCGGACTCGCCGTAAAGGCGATCAATCCGGCTGCCGTGCGACAGCACTTGATCAAGCAAGCCCATCTCCCAGAGCACCTGCAAGCCGACGGGCTGCAGCAGTAGGCCGGCACCGACCGGGCCAAGCTCACGGGATTGCTCAAACACCTCGATCTTGTGACCATCGCGCGCAAGCAGCACGGCAGCTGCCTGACCTGCGGTTCCGAATCCAACAATGGCGACATGCAACGGATTCAATGCCCAGCCCCATGTCTTGATGAATTGATCAATTCGCGCCGGGTCAACCTGCTCGCGGTCAAATTTGCGCGAGCGCCTGATCGAGATCGGCGATGAGGTCCTCGGCGTCTTCAAGACCAATCGAGAGACGAACAAGACTCAGCGGAATCGCCGCGTCCCGAATCGGTGCATCCGCAGGAAACACGGCACACACCGGAAACGCCAGTGATTCGTAACCGCCCCAGGAGACGGTCATCAGGAAGCGTGTCAGCGCGTCGCAGAACCGTTCAACCGCAGCAACCTCGTCTGTGTCGATATCGATACTCAGCAGTCCACTCGCGCGCCTGAGCTGGCGTCGGCTCAGATCAGCCTGTGGATCGGATGACGCAAGCGGATGATAGACGCGCCGTATTTTCGGGTGCGCCTCAACAAACGCGATTACCTTGGCAGTGGTTGCAGCAACCCGCTCCATGCGAACGGCCAGCGTCCGCAAGCCACGAATCATCAGCCAGGCATCATGCGGCGATAGAATTGTGCCGAAGGTCATGTACGGCCCCTTGAACACCTCGCGCAGGATTGCCTCACTGCCGCAGAGCATGCCGGCGACTACATCACTATGGCCATTGAGATACTTGGTTGCGGAGTGCACGACCAGATCGATGCCGAACGCAATGGGTGACTGATTAAGCGGAGTCGCGAAACTGTTGTCGCATATCGTACGGATGCCACGGCTGCGCGCGAGCGCGGCGACTTCAGAAAGATCCTGCTGCTCGTAGGTCATTGTGTTGGGACTTTCGAGAACGATCAGGCGTGTTTCGGGTTTGATCGACTTCTCGAAATTTACCGTCTCAGTGCCGTCAACGAAGCTCGTTGACACGCCGAATTTCGGCAACAGATCACGCAGCAAGCTACGCGTCCAGCTATACGGTTTGGCCACGCAAAGCACGTGATCGCCCGCTCGCACACTGGCAAACACCGCGGCCGCCATCGCAGCAGCACCGCTGGCAAACGCGAGACACTCTTCAGCACCCTCCAATGCAGCCACTTTTTTGCGCAGGATCGCGACCGTCGGATTGTTGCCACGCGTGTAGAGATGGCCAGCGAATTCATCGGCGAATCCCAGACGCATGTCGGCGACCGTTGGAAACGCGAAGATTGACGACTGCACAAGCGGCGGCACCACCGCGCCGTGGTAGTTGGCGCGTTCCTCGCCAAGATGATTGAGGATATGACTAAGATCCATGATCAATGGTCTGCGTGACGGCATCGATACGATGCAAGTGCAGGCGACTTGTCTCTTGCGCGTCCGAATGTCGATACGTTTCGCTGCGCTCGAGACTGCCGTCTTCGTTGATCGTGAAGCGCAGCCGGACCAGATGTGATGAGCCCGGGTCGGTGAGGTTGGTTGCATCGAGGATTTCGAAAACGAAATCTTTCGTATCGCCGTCAGTTAAAACAAGACGTGGCTGGTTGCCTTGTGCGCAATAGTGCGTCGCCATCACGCGATCCTGATCGCGATGGAATACCGATAGCGTCTCTCCGCTCATGCCAGCAGCCCATGTTTCGACAAGCACGGAACCGCGCGCCGACGGCGCATAGGCGATAGGTATGTCGCGACTATTTTCAACCCGCGCCGACCGCTGAGATCACTGAGAGAACAAGACCAAACAAACTTCGCGTCATCGAGATAGCGCTTGGACAAGTGCGCGGGTCTCGGCCCCGATTTGTGCATCGTTGAGTGCCATATGCAAGGTTGCCTTGACCAAGCCGAACTTGTTGCCGCAATCAAATCGAGTTCCTTCAAAACGATAGGCCAACACCGGTTTTTCCTGCAACAGATCTTCGATGGCATCAGTCAACTGGATCTCGCCACCGGCGCCGGGTTTGGTTTTCTCAAGCAAACTGAAGATTCGCCCCGGCAATACATAGCGACCAACAATCGCAAGATTCGACGGCGCCACCTCTGGCTTGGGTTTCTCGACGACCAGGCGAATTCGTGCGGCACGCTCGGAGATCGCCTCGGCGTCGACAATGCCGTATTTGCCGGTATCTTCATGAGGAACCTCCTCAACAGCAATGACCCCTGAGTCTTCTCGCGCAGCGACTTCCGACATCTGGCGCAAGGCGCCTGGCCGTCCAGATCCCAGATTGCCATTCCAGATCAAATCATCGGCAAGAATCACACCGAACGGTTCGTCGCCCACCACGGGTTTAGCGCACAGCACCGCATGGCCGAGACCGAGCGCCTCTGGCTGGGTCACGAAAACGCAACGTACATTCTTTGGCAAGGTGCCTTGGACCAGAGCAAGCAGTTCATCCTTGCCTGATTTGGCGAGCTTGCTTTCGAGCTCGTAGGCTTTGTCGAAATAGTCGGCGATCGCGTGCTTGTAGCGGTTGGTGACAAAGATCAATGTATCGGCGCCGGCGTCGACGGCTTCATCGACAGCATATTGGATCAAAGGCCGATCAAGCACCGGCAGCATCTCCTTGGCGACGGCCTTGGTAGCCGGCAGAAAACGTGTACCCAGTCCGGCGACGGGAAAAACCACCTTGCGAAGACGACTGTTGCTCATCGGTTTACTCTCGGTTGGATTCAGGAAGGGCGTGAGACGAAAGGAATGACTGTCGCCGTCGCATCACGATCTCGGGCCGCAAACTCGGGCAGCAGCTGGTCAAGAATCCGACGCAGCTGGTCCTCGTCATACTCTGCAACGGCCAGTCGCGCTTGCTGTAGTTGAGTGCTTAGCAGCACCCACGCCATGCTTCGCGGTTGGGCGAGAAAAATCTTCGCATGCGTTGTTGCCTTGTAGTTTTCAAGCGGATGAAACAACTCTTCGAACAACTTCTCACCGGAACGCAACCCGGTATAAACCACTTGGATATCGCGTCCCGGTTGTTTGCCTGCAAGCAGAATCATCTGTTCAGCCAGATACGCGATCTTGACCGGCTCGCCCATGTCCAAGGCAAATATTTCACCACCCTTGCCAAGCACGCCGGCTTGCAAGATAAGTTGGCAGGCTTCGGGAATGGTCATGAAATAGCGCGTGATCTCCGGATGGGTAACCGTGACCGGGCCACCGCGCTGAATCTGCTTGCGAAACAGGGGAACGACCGATCCGGCGGAATCAAGCACATTGCCGAATCGAACCGTGATGAAGCGGGTTTTGGAATGGGCGGAAAAGTTCTGGCAGAATATTTCCGCCGCACGCTTGCAGGCTCCCATGATGCTGCTTGGATTGACTGCCTTGTCGGTGGAGATCATCACGAAGCATGCAACACCGTGTCGATCAGCCGCCTCGGCAACCGTTTGCGTACCGAGAACATTGTTGCGAAACGCTTCGCGCACCTGCTCCTGTAACAACGGCACATGTTTGTAGGCCGCCGCGTGGAATACAACCTGCGGGCGTGACTGAGCAAATGCTCGTTCACAGGCAACCGCATCACCGCAATCGCCGATCCGCGAATCCAACAATAGTTCGGGGAACTCACGACGTAATTCCTGCTCGATCCGGTAGAGATTGTATTCCGAGAGTTCAAGAATCGTCAGCGACTCCGCGCCGAGACGAGCGACTTGGCGACAGAGCTCCGAACCGATCGAGCCGCCGCCGCCGGTGATCAGCACGCGCTTGCCGGAAATCCCGGTGCGGATCGAGGTCCAGTCGAGTTGCACCTGCTCGCGTCCCAGCAGATCCTCGATGGCAACCTCTTTCAACTCGCCAAAACTCGAGCGCCCGGCGACCACATCGGCCAGGCGCGGCATGGTTCTGAATGGCAGACCGGTTGCTTCGCAGAGTCCGACGACCCGTTGCATCTGCGCACTGCTCGCAGACGGCATCGCAATCAGCACCATCTGTGCCGCCGTTTCGCGTGCAAGATCCGGCAATTGATCGAGCACTCCAAGCACCGGCACGCCGTGCAAGCGCGCCCCGCGAAGCTGCGAATTGTCATCCAGCATGCCGACGACCAGATAGCGGTTCTCCCGAACCAGACCGCGTACAAGCGTGTCGCCAGCGCGCCCTGCGCCGAGCACGAGTACGCGTGTTGCCGGTGAACGAGAAAGAATATCGAGACGATTGTCTTTCCAGTAGCGATACGCCAATCGAGGTAACCCGAGCAGAACCGCCAGCATCAATGGATAGACCAGCAACACCGTTCTTGGCACGGTTTGAAGACGGTTGTAGAGAAACAGCGTGATCGCAATGGACAAAGCGCCGAGCGTCGCCGCGCGCAGGATATTCCACAGATCCGGCAGGCTGGCGAAGCGCCAAAGCCCCTTGTAAAGACCGGTAATCCAGAAAATCAGCCCCTGCGCAACAAGCACCAGGAAAACCTCGGGACCAAAAAGACCAAGCTCCGGACGCTCCATTTCGAACGACCAGCGGAACGATGTGATTGCCGTCCACGCCAGCCAGACCATGCTGAGGTCATGAATGACCACCGCCAAGCGTGGATGAATTCTGGCAATCATTCGCTTGATCACGTTCTCCTCATTCGTAACTCGGCGATTGCCCTGTTCAGGCAATAGCGCTTGCCCGCAACCCAGACCAGCACGGCCAATGCGTAAATCCACGTGGCAGCGACGGCGCCTTCCGACGCTTCAATTTTGTCAGATCGGCACAGCCAAACCAGCGCTGGAGCGACGATGATCACGTTCCAAAGCATATACACGCCGGTGACCTGGACGTGACTGAAATTTGAGCGAACCAGCCACTGGTACAGATGTTCCCTGTGCGCACTATACCAACGCCGACCACTGAAGACGCGGGAAAGCAGGGTCGCGGTACTGTCGACCAGGAACGCGGAACAGGCAATGACTCCGAAAGCGAGCGCTGCGGGCATGGCAGCTATCTGCAAACCGACGGCCACCGCGACGAGGAGGCCAAGAACGCCGCTGCCGACATCTCCCATGAACACGCGTGCCCGTGGAAAATTGAATGGCAGAAAACCCAGTACGGCTATTGCGAACAGACCGATGATCTGGGCCTCAGCCAAGTAGCCTGTCTTGGCACACACGAGCGCCAAGGCAGTGAAAACGAAAATGGCCTGCATCGACAACAATCCGTTGATGCCGTCCATGAAATTATGCAAGTTGATTGACCAGACCACGCTTACACCGGCGACCGCGATTGCCATGAGAATCAATAGCCAAGCTGAATTTTGGAAAAAATCCGGCAATAGCAGCGCGATTCCGGGCAATCCGAGCAGCAGGGCCGCAAGACAATGAGCAAGAAATCGAATGCTTGCGTGCAAGCCGTGATGATCATCGATCCAGCCAACCAGCGCGACCACGACGATCGAGGCGAATAATCCGAACGATGCAAGGCTGTCAACGCCGGATCCGCCGAACAGAGACATAAACACAAGGGCGGCAATTACCGACAAAACGATACCCATGCCGCCGCCGCGCGGTGTCGGATGTTCATGCGAGCGTCGACGCCCAGGAAGATCGAACATCTGGCGCCGCTTCGCGTAGAGGATGCTGGCGCGAGTCACCAACATTGAAAGTATCCAGGTGGCCAGTGCCACCATCGACCAGACCGGAAAATTCAGGCTCGACATGATGCCGGCTCTACTCGCCCACCACACTGTGGATTGGGCGGACCGTACTCCAGCTTTTGCAACTCGGGCATTGCCAATGGTGCGCTTTGGCGCCGAATCCACAGCGAGAACAACGATACATGGCCTGCCCCTCAAGCAACTTGCGAGTGAGATCGCGCTGGATGAGAAGACCCTCTCGCGCATCATCCTTGGCGAAATGCAGATTGGCCTCGATCAGGGCCATCAGCGCACGCACCGATGGACGTTGTCGAAGTTGCCGAGTCAGAAATTCAATCGCCACTTCCTCGCCCTCGCTACTTGCATACATTCGCGCCAGGGCAAGCACAGGCGAGACACCCTTGTGCCTCTCAATAATGTTCAGTAACGATGCTTCGGCACGGTCCATTGCCTGAGCTTTGGCATAACAATCAAGCAAGGGAGAAAGAATCTCCGGCACATAGTCAATATCGCGCTCAGCCACGTGCTCGAATGCAGCGATGGCCGCCTCATGATTGCCTTCGACCGCTTCAATGTGACCAAGGATCACGCTCGCACGCACGCAATCTTCTTCCGCCTGCAAAGCCTGATCAAGGCAAACTCGCGCATCTTCGGCAGAACCTCGCGTTCGCGCTTGTTCGGCTCGCTCACAGTGAAATTGAGCGATGATTGCACCCTGTGACTCACCCGCAGCCGCCTCCAGCTTGGTCGCATTTTCGATCGCCAGTTCCCAGTCGCGCTCGTGCTGATAGATGGAAACCAGGTGGGTCAACGCCGAGGGTGCGAGGGCGTTCATCGCGACCAGATCGGTGAACAGGGTTTCGGCGCGATCGAGCAAACCAGCGCGCAT
>JBBSVJ010000144.1:0-9052 GCA_038233665.1 Lysobacterales bacterium | reverse complement strand
GCTATCGAAGACGCGCCAGGTGACGCAGGTGCGGGCCTCGTATGTTGGCGAGCAACAGGAGTTCGAGCGCCAGGTGCTGGCCGTCGAAGTCGAACTTGAACTCGTGCCGCAAGGTACCTTGGCCGAGCGCCTGCGTGCCGGCGGCGCCGGTATCCCGGGCTTCTACACGCGCACCGCGTTCGGTACCAAGCTTGCGGAAGGCAAGGAAACCAAATCATTCGATGGCATTGAGTACGTGCTGGAATCGGCGATCAAGGCCGAGATTGCCATCGTCAAGGCGTGGAAAGGCGACAAGTTCGGTAATCTCATATTCCGCAAGACCGCGCGCAACTTCAATCCGATGATCGCGACTTGCGGCAAGACCACGATCGCCGAAGTCGAGGAGCTGGTCGAAACCGGCGAACTTGAACCCGATCAGATTCATCTGGCCGGCATCTACGTCGATCGCATCATTCAAGGAAAGAACTACGAGAAGCGCATCGAATTCCGCACCCTGTCGGATAACGAATCGACGGCCAAATCCAACCCGACCCGCGAACTGATGGCTCAGCGCGCGGCCAAGGAGTTGCGCGATGGTTTCTGCGTCAATCTAGGCATTGGCATCCCGACCCTGGTCGCCAATTACATCCCGGAAGGCGTGGATGTGACGTTGCAATCGGAAAACGGCTTGCTCGGCATTGGTCCGTTCCCGACCGAGAAGACCGTCGATGCGGATCTGATCAACGCCGGCAAGCAAACCATCACGACGATCCCGGGTAGCAGTTTCTTCTCCAGCGCCGATTCGTTCGCGATGATTCGCGGCGGGCATATTGATCTGTCGATCCTCGGCGGGCTCGAAGTATCCGAAGGCGGCGATCTGGCCAACTGGATGGTGCCTGGCAAGATGGTCAAGGGCCCGGGCGGCGCGATGGATCTGGTTGCCGGAGTCAAGCGCGTGGTCGTGCTGATGGAGCACTCCGCGAAGGACGGCTCGCCGAAGATCCTCAAAACCTGCGAGCTTCCACTGACCGGCAAGGCCTGTGTCGACATGATCATCACCAACCTTTGCGTCTTCGAAGTCGCCGAAGGCGGTGGCCTGACCCTGATCGAGCTGCATCCGGGTGTGACCCTTGAAGATGTCAAAGCCAAAACCGGTTGCGACTACAAGATCGCCGCCGGCCTCAGCTGAGCCGATTCAAGCGCAACACGACGCGGCCCGCCTGCAACAGGCGGGCCGCGTTTCATTGTGGGAACGATTTCATTTGTGCTTTTGTCCAATACTTCACGAAAGCGACCATAGCGTTTCGAAGTCGCAGCAGCTTGCTCAGTCACATACCCTAAAGATGCCTTCCACTCCTGCGTGCGATCAAACGTTGGAAGCGACGCTATTCAGATCGTGTGCTGAAAAAGCCCGATTCAACATATAAGTTGATTTTAGCGTATTCAAGGGATACCTTGAGTTCGCTGTATTCAACGTAATCTATGAATCCTGGCGCAATTCGAGGCCGAACCCAATGGACTACATCATTCGCCATCCGCAGCAGCTTGCCTCTGTGCTCAAGGCCATGCGCCATCAGGCCGGTTTGTCCCAAGCACAAGTCGCCGCGAAATTGGGCGTAACCCACCAGGCTGTCAGCGCGCTGGAAAGGCAACCCGAAAGTGCCACTCTGGATCGATTGATGCGCTTGCTTGCGGCATTGAACATCGATCTTGTCCTGAGGCCAACGGACGAGGCGCCCAATCCCGCTGCGGTTGAGTGGTAGCCGTATGCCGCCCCCCTCAGACAACGCGCTAGCCGTTTGGATCAATGGCCAGAAAGTCGGTCACTGGGAGCAGCAGCGTGGTGGAACGCAGACGTTCACCTATTGTGCTAACTGGTTGAGCGCGCCTTATGCGCGCCCCCTTTCGCTGTCACTTCCGCTGTTGCCGGAAGGCGGCATCCATCGCGGGCGGGCGGTCGAGTTCTATTTCGAAAACCTCCTGCCCGACAGCAATGAGATCCGCCGCCGACTACGCCAACAAACCGGTGCAAAGTCCACGGCAGCATTTGATCTGCTGGCAGAGATTGGTCGCGATTGCGTCGGTGCCGTGCAGTTGCTTCCTGGCGATAGACAACCCGAAGGGCTGGAGCAGATCGATGCAGAAGATCTGACCGATGCCGAGGTCGCCCAAGTGCTGCGTGATGTGCCAGTAGCAAGGACACTCGGACCAGGGATGCGCGGCGAATTCCGCATCTCAATTGCTGGCGCACAGGAAAAAACGGCCTTGCTGAGAAACGCTGGCCGTTGGTGTCTGCCTCAAAGATCAACGCCGACCACGCATATCTTCAAACTGCCCTTGGGCAGGGTCGGGAACATGCAGGCCGACTTCAGCACCTCGGTCGAAAACGAGTGGCTTTGCAGCCGCATCATCGACGCATTCGACATCCCCATCGCGCAAACCGCGATCGGCGTGTTCGAGGATCAGAAGGCGCTTATCGTCGAGCGCTTTGACCGTCGTCTATCACCCCGAGGAAACTGGTGGCTGCGAAAACCGCAGGAGGACATGTGCCAGGCCTTCGCCATCCACCCCGATCAAAAGTACGAATCTGACGGTGGGCCCGGAGTAATCAGCATCATGGATCTGTTGCGGCGCTCCGAATGCGCCGATCAGGATCGACACCTGTTTTTCAAGACACAGATCGTCTTCTGGGCACTCGCCGCCACCGACGGGCACGCCAAGAACTTCAGCATTTTTCTCGATGCTGGTGGCGCATACAGGCTGACGCCCCTGTACGACGTGCTTTCCGCTTATCCGATCATGGGCAAAGGCCCCAACAAGCTCGATCCGCATGATGCAAAGTTGGCCATGGCCGTAGTCTCAAAAAACCGGCACTACCCAATTCGGGGCATCCTGCCGCGCCATTGGGAGGCCATGGCACAACGCTGCGGCGTCGACGGCACGGCTCTGTTGAGCGAAGTGGCAAGCCAAACCGAGAGAGCCCTGAATAAGGTTTCGAGTGAACTACCCCCATCCTTTCCAAGCGCGGTGGCGGAGCCGATTCTGCAAGGAATAGTGAAAGCGGCAGCACGCCTGACTTGATCTGCAACAGCGCCGTTGCAGCGTTCGTGTTGGCAAACGAAACAATTTCAGGCCAGCGACAGACTCGTCGATGCATGCCCGAAACCACGAACCATCTTTTCCGCAGCGGCTCGCTCGGGTGATGGCATCTGGAAGAGGTCTTTACGCTATTGCTGATCCGCCTCGTAGAGCGCTTTGAGTTGCGTGTTGCCAACCGAACCGGGCTCGTCCTGGGCATGAGCACCACTGACAAGCAGGAAAGTCGCGAGTGCGACTTGAAACATTCGATTCATGGCTTCTTCGCATTCACTGGTTGAACGGGTCTTTCGAATTCTTCCCCAATTGAGCGGCCCTGCGTTTGTCGGTTTGCTGAACTTGCGTTTTCTGGATAAAGGCTAAACCTTAAACTTGTTGCGCCTGCTTGAGTTGGCGTGCCTGTTTGATACCACCCTCGTTGCTGATTTTCGATAAGCGCGAGCATTCGCAGCGGTTGCTTGGCGATGCGCGCCTATTCCATCAACTCTCAAACTGCTACATTCCCAAAACGATCACTTTTCAACTCAGGGGAGTCAAGCATGCGCGGATTGCTGCGATCATTTGTTGCGACAGGTTTCCTGTTGTTCGCGTTGCAGGTTCTGGCCGCCGCGCCTGAGCATACCCAAGCCCCCTACCTGACTGTGGTCGGCGAAGAAGTCGAGCACTTGCCGCTGGCGTCAACTCAGGTCGACGTACTCATTGCTGGCGTTATCGCCGACGTCACGGTCAAGCAGGTCTACGAGAACCGCGGCAGCGCGCCGATCGAGGCGCTGTACGTTTTTCCCGGTTCAGCACGAGCCGCCGTCTACGGGCTGACCATGAAGGTCGGCGACCGTCTGATCAAGGCCAAGATCGCTGAAAAGCAAAAAGCGCGCGAAACCTATGACGCGGCGCGTGCCGAGGGCAAGACGGCAAGCCTGCTCGAACAACTTGATCCAAGTATTTTTCGCATGAACGTTGCCAACGTTCTGCCGGGCGACCGCATCGAGGTGGAGCTCAAATACACCGAGCTTCTTGTCCCGGATCGCGGCACTTATGAATTCGTCTTCCCGAATACAATGGGTGAGCGTTATGGCGAGACGCTGCCCGTCTCGACCTCTTCCGACAGCGAGGTCGTCGACTACGCTTTCAGCATCCATTCGCGTATCCGCAGTGCGATCCCGCTGAAGGACGTGACGAGTCCTTCGCATCACGTCGATGTCAGCTATCCGTCGACCTTGGAAGCAGACGTCAACCTGGCCGAAGACGAGATGCGCCGCGCGGGTGCGGCTGACTATGTTCTGCGATACAGCCTCGCCGGTGACGTGATCCAAACCGGAATGCTCGTCTATCCCGAAGGCGATGGCGGTTATTTTCTGATGATGGCCGAGCCACCGGCGCGCGTGGCCGAAGGCATGATCACGGCGCGTGAGTTCATATTTGTCATCGACGTTTCAGGCTCAATGAACGGACAGCCGCTCGATGTTTCGAAGAAGCTGATCGGTGATCTTTTTTCCAGCCTGCGGCCAACTGATCGATTCAATATTGTCTTGTTTGCGGGTGGCTCGCGGGTGCTCTCGGCAACGCGTTCGTTGCCCGCAACTCCCGACAATCTGGCGCAAGTCCTCAGCGCTGTTTCCAATCAGAATGCGGGCGGAGGCACCGAGTTGGTTCCGGCGCTGGAGACCACTTATGCACTTCCGGAGGAACCCGGAATGGCGCGATCGGTAATTGTCATCACGGACGGTCAAATTGCCGCTGGCGGCGAGGCTTTTACTGTGGCGCGTTCGCAATTGGGTCATGCCAACACATTCGCGTTTGGTGTGGGTGCTTCCGTCGATCGTCCGGTCATCGAGCTATTGGCGCGCGCAGGCAACGGCGAGCCGTTCATCCTGGAGGATTTCGACAAATCAGATGCGGTTGCCGAGCGACTGCGGCTTTACATCGATCGTCCGCTACTGACTCAAGTCACGTTGCGTCCTGAGAATCTGGATGCGTTCGACCTCGAGCCTTCGAAGGTCGCCGACCTGCTTGCCGAACGCCCCATCGTCGTGGTCGGCCGTTACCGGGGTGCAGCACAAGGGAGCATTCTCATCAACGGCATCGCGGGCAACAAATCGTATCAAGCTACAGTCGGCCCTGATGCAAATTCGATATCACCGCAGCTCTCGGCCCTGCGCCTGCTCTGGGCGCGTGCTCGCGTGCAGCGCCTGCTCGATGAGCAGTCAACCGCGGGTTGGGGCGGCACAGAAGGCGAGAAGAATGCGAGCGAAATTACCGAGCTCTCACTGGGCTACGACCTGCTCTCACCCTATACCTCTTTTGTCGCCGTCGATGAAGTCGTGCGCACGGCCCAGCAATCAAAGTCTGTGCAGCAACCAGCGATCAGCAAGTCCCAAGCTACCAACACGGGAGACGCGCCAATTGTCGTTGCAGAGGAGGCCTTTCCCATGTCGGTGGCCGCGCCGCCTCCGCCGCCTGCACCAGCGGTGCCGCGATACAGCGTCGCGGGAACCGGTAGCGCACTCGGTCTGGTTCGTGCGCTGGGTGTCGCTACCAGCGCCAACCTGCAACCGTCGAAGGATGTCTCGAAGCTACGCACGGTTGGGGTTCGAAGCTTCGAACTCCGTGATGGCACCTGGGTGGATCGCTCCTACCGTGAGGATATGACCTTGTTGCGCCTTCGCGTGGACAGCCCCGCCCTTGCTCGACTTCTCAAAGCGAAGCCCGAGTGGGCGGCAGCGATTTCACTGGGCAAGCGCGTCATTGTCGTCATTGGCGATATCGCTTTGCTGGTCAGCCCCAACGGATTCAGCGACTTCCCCGAGGCAACGCTGCAATTGATTCTTCGAGGATGAGGCGAGTCGGTCTTGCGTTTCTGCTGCTGGCGGCCACCCATGTCGCCGCAGCAGATACGCGTCGGGACGCCGTATTCATTCTCGGCGAAGACACGGCTGGGGACAGCGCCTACTTTGAACCCGCCTCGGCGTATCAGGCGGAGCGCATGCGCGCAGATACCGACCTGTTGGTCACTGGCGCGCGATCCCTGCAAGACGTGCGCGAATGGTTGGTCCGATCCCACCGTGATACCGATCAGCCTTGGGGCCGCATTGTCCTCGTCGCCCACGGCTCACCCTGGATCGGTCTCGATGTATCGCTCTACAGCGACGGCACGCGTGCGGACCTGCCTGACCTGGAACGCGCTGTCCAGCGCGGTGAATTTCCGCCATTGCCGCAATCGGTGTTCGATGCGCAAACACGGATTGTTCTCGAATCCTGTGGTGTCGGAAGGCGCACCGATCTACTCGATCTCTACGCGAAATTATTCGGTGGTGCCAACGTCGATTCACACTCGATACTCGCCAGCGAAAACTGGATCGAATACGGCCTGACATCAAGCGCGAACGGCCATCGCAAAAGCTGGCGCAGCGAGCGCCTGTTCGAGGCGAGGATCGTGCCGAGGGCTTCGCTGGATTCCGACCAGAGTCAGGCACTGCACGAAACGCTTTCGAGGCAGTTGTCGAAGGACATTGGAAATGGTCCGGCGGCCACGACGGAAACCTGGCGAACCGCGCCGGTGCATATTGAACTTGCTATCACCGACCCGAAGGCGTGCCGTTCGGACCGTGCGATCCGTCAACTCAGCAATCACAAAACAATCAAGGACGCGCTGAGAGCCTACGGACTACAGGAGAAGAATCTTTCGTGGCGAGTGGAGCAAGCGACGAAAGGCTGCGTCCTGGTCGGCCAAGGAACCCTGGCTGTGCTCGGTCAGGGCAGTTTGTCGGGTGACTTGCTGCCTTGAGCTAATCGACGTCGGGAAACGAGTCCTGACTCGTATCCTGAAACAGACACGACAAAAGTTGCCTACTGCGGAGTTGGCGGGCGGTAGCCGAGAATTCTTGCGGGGAGCAAGAAGATCGCCTTGATCAGCGAAAGGATGCCTTCCATCAACGCGCCGACGATGCGGAATGGAATCGAAAGCAGCCAGAGGATCGGCCACAGGACCAGCAGAACCAGCGCGACAGGCCAGCACAACACCAACACGATGGCCCAGAGCAGGAGAACGAAAAGTGCGCGCATGGTGTTGAATCTCCGGTTTAAGCAAATACGGCAAGCCTAGGGACTGAAATCTCGGGTCAACAATCGTCGATTGAATTAACCAAGCGGTGTTGACTAAGGCGCATGCCTGTTTCCGACGTCGGACAGAAGATGGTGGCATGACGCCGCTCTATCAAGTCAAGACGAAGTGCTTGGGGATTACGCAAACTGGCCTTTGTAGGTCAGTGCTGTGAGCTGACGCTTTCCATCACCCGAATCAAGAAGCGTTCGATTGCAGATTGAATCCACCGTGGGCAGCGAGACAGGTGGTATCCGCTGCGCAGGTTGCGCCTGGCGCGGACTGTCAAGCTCGCCCCCTGGCGGGGCTCCTACGAGATTTCGGTGAGCGGTAGGGCCCCGTCTACGGGCGAGCTTTTACTTGCGCTCGGGCGAATAGTCCGATCTTGGCGGAATTCCTGAGGGCAATCCTGCAGATACTTTTACAACGGCGCGAACAGCTCAGCCAGATCATCCTCATCGAAACGCAACGATTGCGTGCTGCCGCCTTCGAGAACGGCTTTGGCGAGATCCGCCTTGCGTTGCTGCATGGCCTGGATCTTCTCCTCGACCGTACCGGTGCAGATCAGCTTGTAGACGAATACGTGTTTCTCCTGACCAATGCGATGCGCGCGATCAGTGGCCTGCGCTTCGACGGCAGGATTCCACCATGGATCGTAGTGAATCACCGTGTCGGCAGCGGTCAAGTTCAAGCCAACCCCGCCCGCTTTCAGACTGATCAGAAAAATCGGAACTTCTTCGGCCTGGAATCGCGCGACCAGATCGGCGCGCTGGGTACTCGGCGTCTGCCCGGTGAGCATCTGGAACTTCTGCTTCCGCAGCGTCAGTGCCTTGGCGATCAAGGCAAGCATCTCGGCGAACTGGCTGAAGACCAGAATACGTCGCCCTTCGGCAACCAGGCTGTCGGTCAGTTCGAGGAGTAGTTCCAGCTTGGCCGACTCCTTGATGCGCTTGGCGCCTTCAAGTTTGACCAGGCGTGGATCGCAACAGGCTTGGCGCAATTTGAGCAAGGCATCAAGGACGATGATTCCGCTCTGGGCCAAGCCACGTTTTTGTACTTCGGCGAGGACACGTTCGTGTTGGGCCAAGCGCAGGGTTTCGTAGAGTTCTCGTTGCGCGCCTTCAAGCTCGATATTGCGCGGAATGAAGGTCTTCTCGGGCAAGTCGGCGAGAACATCTTCCTTGCGGCGACGCAGCAGCAGCGGTGCGATGCGCCGACTCAAGCGTTCTCGACGCTCGACATCGTTGTGCTTCTCGATCGGCGTGCGATAGAAGCGCGTGAAGTGCCGTTCGCTGCCAAGCAGACCGGGTTCAACCGCGTCGAATTGTGCCCAGAGTTCGCCCAAGTGATTTTCCAGCGGCGTGCCGGTCATCGCGAGTCGGCGTTGTGCGGAAATTTCACGCACGATCTTCGCGGCCTGACTCTTCGCATTTTTGACCACCTGCGACTCATCAAGCACGAGCACGGCATATTCATGCGCCAGCAATTCATCCCGATCGCGTGCCAGCAGAGGATAGGTGGTGATGACCAGATCGTGGTGCGGGATGGCTTCATGCAGGCCAGCGCGTGCTGGCCCGTGCAGGACCAGCACGCTGAGATCGGGGGTGAATCGTCGCGCTTCATCGCGCCAGTTCGAGACCAGACTGGTCGGCGCGACGATCAGCGCCGGACGATCCAGAAGGCCACGCTGTTTCTCGGCAAGCAGATGGGCAAGTACCTGTACGGTTTTGCCGAGGCCCATGTCATCGGCAAGCACGCCGCCGAGTCCGGCATCGGCAAGAAAACCTAGCCAGGCCAGCCCATCGCGCTGATAACTGCGCAAGGTGGCTTTGAATCCGGGCGGCTCGATGGCCGGCTCGCGTGCGTCGCGCAAGCGCG
>JBBSVJ010000143.1:0-9081 GCA_038233665.1 Lysobacterales bacterium | reverse complement strand
CCAATTGGGCGGCGCCGCGTATCTGGACGATTGATACCCATCCAATCTGCGGGCAAAACGCGCAGTACGCATGCACGGTGATTTGTCGCAAGGTTATGAAATTTGGTGGGCGACAAGGTATATGTAAACGAGTCGTTCTGAAGCGAAGTCTCACTGAGGGTTCGCACGTCTTCTTCAGTAAAATGTTGTCTTTAAACGTTGATGGATAGCCATGGGAAAGGTGTCGTTGTTTTCAGTACCGATTGCTCGCATCGATTTGCCCGATGCGAGCACGCTGAACACCGAATGGCGCGAGCTGTTTCTGCGCCGCGAAGCCGAGGGTGAGCGTTGGCGCAACGCGGATGCGTCAATGAGCATCCAGAAAGGCCTGTTTGAAAGCCATTTCTCGTTGTTCACCTGGCCAGAGCCATGCATCCAGAAACTGCACGAGTTCTGCATGAACCGATTGTTCGATCTGGTGGGCGAAGTGAATGCCTATTCACGGCAAAAGTTGCTGGCGCTCGAATCGCAGACTCATGCCTGGTTCCACATCACGCGACGCGGTGGGCGATTCAACGCACACTGTCATCCGATGGCCTCGTGGTCGGGCGTGTATTGCGTGAGTCCCGGCAAGAATGATGTTGACCAACCAAAATCGGGAGTTTTGCATTTCCAGAACCCGCATCAGCAAGCGGGCATGTATCTGGACCCGGCCAACTCGAACCTGATTGAGGATTACACGCTCAAGGGCCGCAATTTTTCACTCAAGGCGGGCGAGTTGCTGCTTTTCCCCTCGTGGTTGTTTCACGAAGTGTTCCCGTTCCACGGCGACGACGAACGCATTACCGTCGCTTTCAACTGCTGGTTCCGCGATCGTCAGTAGGCTGAGTTTGAACCACGCCGGGCGCGGTCAGCCGGATCGAGAATCGATCCGGCCAATCCTGCAATCGCCCTACTCTTCCGAGGCAACAGTCGGAATACCACCACCGGCGCCAGAGCGCTCAATCACGGCCTCCGCGCTGTGCGTCGCGGAAAGGCGCTTCATCAGCGGCAACACGGCAATCGCAATGACTGCACAAACCAGCGCGGCCATGCCGAGTCGATTGAACAACGCGGTATAGATTGGCAAGGTCTGCAACGGCTCGGTGATGTCCTGCGGCACGCTGGCATAGGTCGCCACGACGCCGCCCCAATACTGCGAGACACCCGAGGCCACGTAGTAGGCGCCCATCATGAAACCGCCCATGCGCGCCGGTACGTAGCGCGCGATCATCGCCAAGCCGAGTGCGCTGACCAGCAACTCGCCAAGCGAGATGGCACCGTAGCCCCAAACCATCAACCACGATGACACCTTGCCGCTGGCATCGGCGAAATGTCCGGCGGCACCGTAAATAAAAAAACCGGCAGCAACAATGACAAAGCCGAGCGCGAATTTGCCGGCGATCGACAGATCCTTGTTGTTGCGCCCAGCGACTGCATAGCCCCAGGCGAGGATCGGACTGAGAATGAAGATCCAAATCGGATTGAAGGCCTGGAACTGAGCGGGCGACCAATCCCACAAATGCGCGCCGAACACGTTGAACGCAGGGTCGACGTTACGCAGCGCAAACAGGTTCAGTGAAGTCGACATCTGCTGATAGAAGATGAAATAGAACATCGTCTGCACCACCAGCACGAGGGCGGCAATCAGACCGGCACGCTCACCGCGCTGACCGGTGGCGATCAGCCAGGTGAATATGCCAACAACCGTGATACCTGCGATGTAGACAAACGCTCGCGCAACCGCTTCATGCTCAAGGATATAAGCCGAAGCAAACACAGCAACGACACCGAGCGCCAGAACGATACCCAGCTTGCCCCAGTCAAGCGGGCGCGAATCGGCATCGGACCCGATATGCGACATCGCCTTGCGCATGAGGAAATAGTTGGCCAGACCGAGCACCATGCCGACCGCGCAGACGGCAAACGCGACATGCCAACCGAGTTCATTGCCATAGTGCTCATTGACGTAATCCTTGAGCCATGGCGTCAGCAACTGGGAAATCATCGCGCCGAGATTGACGGCCATGTAGTAGATGGTAAAGGCACTGTCGATTCTGGAATCATCGCCTTCATAGATCTTGCGCACGAGGTTGCCGGCGTTGGCCTTGAACAGTCCGTTGCCCACCACGACCACGCCGAGCGCGCAAAACAAAAACCACACGCTTTCACCGGGCACGACCATGAGGCCGTAGCCGATCGAGAGGATGCCCGCACCGATCAGCATCGTGCGCCGCGTACCGAGAATCTTGTCGCCGATCCAGCCACCGATCGCCGGAGCAACGTAGATAAGCGCGGCAGCGGCACCCCAGACCAGGGTTGCGCGGTCATCGGAAAAGCCCAGACGCTGGACCATGTAGTAGACGATCAGCGCCTGCATGCCGTAGTAGCCGAAGCGCTCCCACATCTCGATCAGGAAGATCGTCGAGAACGATTTGGCCTGGCGGTTTTTGACAGCGGGATCAGTCATTGTTGGTGGCCTGGAGATTCGGGAAAGTGCGCGAGCCTAGCGCATGCGCGCCGAATGCGCTTGTGCGAACGCACATTCGGGGAGAACAACAAGGACATGAGTGCGCCTGTCGAACGAATAGAAATTCGTTGGCGTGAAACCGCATATTTCACTCATGTTAAAATCGCGACTCAGACCTCACTGCCGCAACGTTCATGGGAAATATTGTCTGGCTAGCTTCGTATCCGAAATCCGGCAATACTTGGCTGCGCGTTTTCCTCGCCAATCTGATTGCGAATGGGAGAGATCCCGTCCCGCTCGATCGCCTCCCCCACTATTGTGACGATGAGGCGCAACCGGAACTCTTCAGTGAGCTTGCGGGAAGATCCAGCGCTGAATTGGCGCTGGAGGATATCTCCCTTCTTCGTCCACAGGTTCATGCGCAGATTGCAGCGCGATCGAACAGCACGCGTTTCGTTAAGACCCACAACAGGGTAGGTGCGTTCGACCATCACCCATTGCAAAACATGAGTGTTACCGCAGGTGCCATCCATGTGGTACGGAATCCGATGGATGTCGCAATAAGCATGACCCACCATTTCGGATTGTCCGTTGATGAAGCCATCGAGCGACTAGGCAATGAAAACGTCGCAACCCTGAATGACGAGTTGTTCGTTACTCAGATCCTCGGCTCCTGGTCCAGCCATACGAAAGGATGGGCTGATCTCGCAAGCCACCCTTGTTTGACGCTTCGTTACGAAGACTTGCTGCAGAATCCGGGCAAGCAATTCTCGAAAGTTGCGAAATTCATCGGACACGGCAACGATCGCGCTCGGATCGACAGGGCTGTGCGCCACTCGACTTTCAAGAACCTCTCCGCAATGGAGAAGAAGGATGGATTCAAGGAAGCGTCGGACAAGGGCAAGCGCTTTTTCCGTAACGGGCGTATGAGCGAATGGCGCGATGTGATGACTCGTGATCAAATTGAGCGAATTGTCGCGCGACATCGGGAGCAAATGTCGCGCTTCAAATACCTGCCGTCGGGTTTCTAGTTGCAGAACTAGAATTGAGCAGTTCGGCGAATTTTTCGCTAGCGACGACGCCGCCCGGCCCTTTCGACGACCGTAATCTAAACTAATTCTTGGTTGAGTTTATCGTGTGGAAGTCGCGAACCATCGCGGACGGCGCTAGACTGGAGCGCCGCGACATGCGCGGGCGGCGATTCCCAGTGGAGGCACATCATGTTGCAGGTAAAGCACCTACTCGATGACAAGGGCCACGAGATCCTGGCCATCACACCCGATGCGCCGGTTCTCGACGCAATCAAGACAATGGCCGAGCGCCGCATTGGCGCGTTACTGGTCATGCAGGGCGATAAACTGGTCGGCATTGTCAGTGAACGCGACTACGCTCGAAATGTGGTGCTCAAGGGGCGCTCTTCATCGTCAACCAACGTTCTCGAAATCATGGGCACCGACATGGTTACGGTGGGTCTCGACGATAGCGTTGATCACTGCATGCGCTTGTGTACCAATCAGCGGGTCCGCTATCTGCCGGTTGTCGAAGATGGAAAAACGATCGGCGTGTTGTCGCTGGGTGATCTGGTCAAAGCGGTCATCAGTCAGCAGACCGAGCAGATCGAACAGCTTCAGCGATATATCGCGGGTTGATCAGGCTTTGCGCTGCGGTGCATCGGCCTGATTTTCAGGACGAGCCGCTTCAAATGCGGGCAGACTCATGCAATGGGTTTCGATCCGGGAAATGATCGGAAACGTCTGCATGTCCACCTCGAAGCGGCGTGCGTTGTAAATCTGTGGAATCAAGCATAGATCCGCCAGCGTGGGCGCATCGCCGTCGCAACATAGTCCGGTCGATGCACTTTCTTCGAGCATCTGCTCAAGGGCGCGAAAACCTTCCATGATCCAATGCCGAGTCCAGCGCTCGCGCTCAACTGCCGGGGTGCTGAAGTCGCGCTCAAGAAACTGCATGACGCGAAGATTGTTCAGCGGATGAATATCGCAGCCGACCACCTGAGCCAAGCCGCGCACGCGCGCGCGCTCACGCACGGTTGAGGGCAACAACGCATGCGTGCCCGGATAGGCCTCATCGAGATATTCGACTATCGCCATCGACTGACGAAAAACGCGTGCACCATCCACCAGCGTTGGGACTGAAGACTGCGGATTGAGTCCGCGATAGCTGGCGGTGTGCTGCTCGCCGCCGTTGTTGACGAGATGAACGGGAATAATCTCGTGCTCTATCTGCTTGAGATTGAGCGCAATCCGGACGCGATAGGCCGCACTCGATCGCCAGTAACTATAGAGTTTTATTTTGTCGGACATGCCTGCTCTCCATGAATCTGACGATGTGTAAACAGACCGGACAAATTTCCCTGACGCCCCTGGTCGCCCGCGTTGATCGGCAAGGGCGATCAGGCCGGAGAATATTTCTCCACTACCTGTTCGATCGATCCGAAGATCGAGTGTCCTGCGCTGTCGGTGACATCAATCTTTACGCGATCACCAAACTTGAGAAACGGGGTTGCCGCTTTGCCATCGCGCAGTGTTTCGACCGTGCGCTGTTCGGCCAGACAGGATGCGCCTTTGGATGTGTCCTCATTGGCGATCGTACCTGATCCAACCAGCGTTCCGGCGCTCAATGGGCGCGACTTCGCAACGTGAGCGACGAGATCGGCAAAACTGAACTGCATGTCGACCCCTGTTTCGGCCTCGCCGAACCACTTGTCATTGATCCAGGTACGCATCGGCAGATGGAGTTTGCAATCCTTCCAGGCATCGCCCAGCTCATCAGGGGTAACGAATACCGGCGACAGGGCTGAACGCGGTTTTGACTGGACGAAGCCAAAACCCTTGGCCAACTCGCCCGGAATCAGTCCACGCAAGGAAACATCGTTGACCAGACCGATCAACTGGATGTGCTCGGCCGCCTTGGCCGCCGACGCACCCATGTCGACATCGTCGGTCACAATGATGACTTCGGCTTCGAGATCGATCCCCCAATCCTCGCTTTCGGCAAGGATCGGATCGCGCGGCGCGAGGAAACCCGAGCAAGTCGCCTGGTACATCAATGGATCGGTATAGAAACTCTCCGGCACCTCGGCACCGCGCGCGCGACGGACGCGCTCGACATGCGGCAGATAGGCGCTGCCATCGACAAACTCGTAAGCACGCGGAAGCGGCGAAGCAAGTTTGGCCATATCGAGATCGAATGCGCCGGTCGCTTTGCCGGCTTGCAAGTCTTCGAACAAGGAATTCAAGCGAGGCGCACTGTTGCCCCAATCCTCAAGTGCAAGCTGCAGGGTGGAAGCAATACCTTCAGCGCGCACGGCGCGGGTGAGATCACGATTGACGACGATCAGCGTGCCGTCACGGCCGCCTTCCTTGAGACTTGCAAGTTTCATGGTGGGTTTGAATCCTTTTTTTGCGATCAGCGTTGGTTCGGATCGAAATGCTTTTTCAGTCCCTGCCAGCATTCAAAATAATCCTGCTGCAACTGCGGGGATTCGAGCGCTTGGCGGGTCGGATGAATCACCGCTCGGGTCTCGAACATGAAGGCCATCGTATCGACGATGTGATCGGGTAGCGAGCTATCACCGTTGCTGGCCTTTTCGAAACTGGCTGCGTCGGGACCATGGCCGGTCATGCAGTTGTGAAGACTGCTGCCACCCGGAACGAAACCGCCAGCCTTGGCATCATAGGCGCCATGAATCAGGCCCATGTATTCACTGGCAATGTTGCGATGAAACCACGGCGGTCGGAACGTGTTTTCGGCGCACAGCCAACGCGGCGGAAAAATCGCGAAATCGATATTTGCGGTACCGGGCGTATCGCTGGCTGACGTCAGCACCGTGAAGATGGAAGGATCAGGATGATCGAAGCTGATCGAGCCGATTGTGTTGAAGCGACGCAGATCATATCGATACGGCACGTTGTTGCCGTGCCAGGCGACCACATCGAGCGGCGAATGGCCGATTGCCGCGCGCCATAGACGCCCCTGGTATTTGGTCAGCAGTTCAAAATCGCCTTCAAACTCTTCGTACCTAGCGACCGGTGTCTCGAAATCGCGCGGATTGGCCAGACCGTTCGAACCGATGGGCCCGAGATCCGGCAGTCGCAACGCGCTGCCGAAATTCTCGGCGACATAGCCTCTCGATTCGCCATCCGGCAAATCGACACGGAACCGAATACCTCGTGGAATCACTGCAATCTGCTGCGGCTCAATCTCGATCACGCCCAATTCGGTGGCGAGTATCAGCCGGCCCTGCTGCGGCACGAACATCATCTCGCCATCGGCATTGCAGAAATAGCGCTCCTGCATCGAGCGGTTGGCGGCATAAAGATGAATACCGATACCGGTTTGCGTAGCGGCACTGCCGTTGCCGGCCATGGTCTGCAAGCCGTCGACGAAATCAGTGGGCGCCGAGGGAATCGGCAACGGATCCCAGCGCAATTGATTGGGCGTCGAGGGAACCTCATCGAAGCGATTGTGGAATCGCGCGGATTCAATGCTTTCAAACGGTTTGTGCATCGCCGCTGGTCGAATGTGATACAGCCAGCTGCGCCGATTCTGTGAACGCGGCGCGGTGAACGCCGTACCGGTCAGTTGCTCGGCGTAGAGGCCATATGCCGCGCGCTGCGGCGAGTTGCGGCCTTCGGGCAAAGCACCTGGCAACGCTTCAGTGGCAAATTCATTGCCGAAGCCGGTTTGATATTTGCTGCTGAAGTTGTCGGTCATTTTCGTTACTCGAAAGCGCCTCTCCCGAGAGGAGAGGGAGCTGATGGCTAAAGCACGCCGCGACGAATCTGATCGCGCTCGATGGACTCGAACAAGGCCTGGAAATTGCCTTCGCCAAAACCGGGATTGCCCTTGCGCTGGATGATCTCGAAGAAGATCGGACCGACGCAGTTGGTGGTGAAAATCTGCAGCAGCAGTTTCTTTTTGGTCTCGGTGTCGGCATCAATGAGGATCTTGTTGCTGGACATGCGCGGCACATCCTCGCCGTGGTTCGGAATGCGCTCGTCGATCACCTCATAGTAGGCATTCGGTGTATCGAGGAACTGAATGCCCTGCGCACGCATCGCTTCGATCGTCGCGTAGATATCGTCGGTGAAGCAGGCAATGTGCTGGATGCCCTCACCCTTGTACTCATTGAGATACTCGTTGATCTGCGACTTTTCGTCGGAAGATTCGTTGAGCGGAATACGCACCATGCCATCGGGTGCTGTCATCGCTTTTGATACAAGGCCCGTCTTCGCACCCTTGATGTCGAAATAGCGGATCTCGCGGAAATTGAACAGGCGCTCGTAATAATCCGACCACTTCTGCATGTTGCCGAAGAACAGGTTGTGGGTCAGATGATCGATGAAGGTCAGGCCGAAACCTTTCGGGTGCTGATCCGCGCCGGCAATGGGCTCGTAATCCGCCGAATAGATGTCGCCGGCATCACCATATCGATCCACCAGATAAAGCATGCAGTCGCCGATGCCCTTGACCACCGGTGCATTGACGGCCTTGCTGGACCCCTTGTGATCGATCGCCTCACCACCGTTGGCAATCACTTTCGTGCAGACCTGATCAGCCGGTTGGTTGACGCGAATGGCGAACCCGCAAGCGCTGGGACCGTGCGCCTTGGCGAAATCGGCGGCGAACGAATCAGGGTCTTCGTTGACCAGAAAGTTGACCGTGCCCTGACGATAAATCGTGATCGGGCGGCTCTTGTGCTTGAGCACCGCGGAGAAACCCATCTGGCGAAAATAGTCATGCAGCTTCTGCGGCTCGGGTGAGGCGAATTCAACGAATTCAAAGCCATCAATGCCCATGGGATTGTCGAACGTCGTAACCTGAATACCGGTGTTGGCGGGTTGAAGTTGGGCGTTCATGACGATTTCCTCGATGACTGCGCGGACTGCGCATCGAACTCCGCATTTTAGTTACAATTGAAACCACCCGCAAGAGGCTCAGCAATGCCCGGTCATGCCCTGTTAGAACTTGAATCGTTTTTGCCATACCGGTTGTCGGTGCTATCGAACACCTTGAGCCAGGCCATTGCGCGGGTCTACGACAAGCGTTTTGATTTGTCGGTGACCGAGTGGCGCGCCATGGCTGTACTTGGCTATCGCGCCGATATCTCGGCACGCGAAGTTGCCGAGCGCACGGCGATGGACAAGGTTGCGATCAGCCGCGCAGTGGCCAGACTTCTGAAAAAAGACCTGATCGCGCGCAGCACGGCACGCCATGACAAACGCCAATCGGTGCTGCGCCTGTCTGCTGAAGGCTGGAAAATCTACGATCAGGTTGTGCCGCTGGCACTCGATCACGAGAAGCGCCTGCTCGCTCATCTCGATGCGCAAGAGCGCGAATGGCTGGCGCGGATTCTGGATACCTTGTGGAAAGCGGAGCAGCTTGAAGTGAAGCGTTGAGGAAATCACGAATCAGTGCCGCGCAGGGTGCCCCCAGCAACGACACTGCGATTCGCCCTCTGTAGGAGCCCCGCCAGGGGCGAGCTTTTCTGAAAACGAAGCACAAGCTCGCCCCTGGCGGGGGGCCGACAAAATGCAGGGCTGGCCCGAGTTCAAGCCGTGCATGTGCGTGGT
>JBBSVJ010000142.1:0-9317 GCA_038233665.1 Lysobacterales bacterium | reverse complement strand
TCAGCAAGAAGGCGTGCCGTTCATCGGCACGCCTTCTTTAGTTTTGGAAAACGGAAAATCCTTGGCAGGTTGCCAGGGCGAGATCAGGAGTCGATTCAATGCGCATCGCGATATTTGGAACAGGCTATGTCGGTTTGGTGACCGGAACCTGCCTGGCTGAAGTGGGCAACGAGGTGGTCTGCGTCGATGTCGATGCGCTCAAGGTTGCGCGTTTGGAGCGTGGCGAAATCCCGATCTTCGAGCCCGGTTTGACCCCGATGGTCGTGGAGAATCACGCCGCTGGCCGCCTGCAATTCACCACCGACGCGCAGAAAGCCATCGCCCATGGCGAAATCATTTTCATCGCCGTGGGCACGCCACCCGATGAAGACGGCAGCGCCGATCTGACCCATGTGCTGGAAGTCGCGAGAACGGTTGGTCAGTTGTTGACCAAATCGGCGGTTATCGTCAACAAATCGACGGTTCCCGTCGGAACCGCCGATCGCGTCCACGCGACCATTGCGGCCGAACTGGCCGCGCGCGGCAGCAAGGTCCGTTTCGAGGTGGTTTCCAACCCTGAATTTCTCAAGGAAGGTGATGCCGTGCAGGATTGCCTTCGCCCGGATCGCATTATCCTCGGCAGCGACAGCGCCTCGGCAATCGCTGCGCTTCGCGCGCTCTATGCACCGTTCAACCGGAATCACGATCGCATCGTTGAAATGGATGTGCGTTCTGCCGAGCTGACCAAGTACGCGGCCAACGCGATGCTCGCCACCAAGATCAGTTTCATGAACGAGATTGCCAATATCGCCGAACGCGTCGGAGCCGATATCGAGAACGTTCGCCTAGGCATCGGTTCTGATCCGCGGATTGGGTATCACTTTATCTATCCGGGCGCCGGCTACGGCGGCTCCTGTTTCCCGAAGGACGTCAAGGCGCTTGAGCATATTGCGCGTAGCCACAATTACGAGCCACGCGTGCTGAGCGCCGTCGAAGCGACCAACGCGGAACAGAAAAAGCGCCTGCATGGTCTGATTGATGAGCATTTCAAAGGCGACCTCAGGGGCCGCACGATCGCCGTCTGGGGTTTGGCTTTCAAACCGAACACAGACGACATGCGCGAGGCGCCCAGTCTCACCCTGCTCGATCAATTGTGGGCGGCTGGAGCACGAGTTCAGGCCTACGATCCGGAAGCGCATGAAGAAGTCCGGCGCATCTACGGAGAGCGGGAAGATCTCAAGCTCTGTGACTCGCAGTACGCCGTTCTCGAAGGAGCCGATGCGCTGGTTGTGGTCACCGAATGGAAAGCGTTTCGCAGCCCGGATTTGGCCCGTATCAGCAAGGCGTTGAAGGAAAAAGTGATTTTTGATGGACGCAATATCTTCGAGCCATCGGTGATTGAATCAGCCGGGCTTGCGTACTACGGTATCGGTCGCGGTCGCAGCATCAGAGCCCAGCGATAGTGCGGCAACGCTGTACCTCGACGCCTGCCGTCGCTAACATCGCCAGTCTTATGTCGATCAGCATGATCGTCAATCCCCACAGAAAGCCGAGACATTGATGGAAAAGAAGCGCGCGCTGGTTACTGGAATAACCGGACAGGATGGAGCCTATTTGGCTGAGTTTCTGCTGCAGAAAGGCTACGAGGTGCATGGCCTGAAGCGTCGTGCGTCGTCGTTCAATACCGAGCGAATCGACCATCTGTACAGCGAGTTGGATGAGAAAGGCCCGGCGCTGACTTTGCATTACGGTGATTTGACCGATTCGACCAGCCTCATGCGCGTGGTCCAGGAAGTCGAGCCCCACGAAATCTACAACCTCGCCGCGCAAAGCCATGTTGCCGTTTCGTTCGAGGAACCGGAATACACAGCCAATGCAGACGGTCTCGGCACGTTGCGACTGCTGGAGGCGATGCGCATCCTCAAGCTTCAGGATCGTTGTCGCATCTACCAGGCGTCGACGTCGGAACTTTATGGACTGGTCCAGGAAACGCCACAGAAAGAGACCACGCCGTTCCATCCGCGCTCGCCGTATGGCGTCGCCAAGCTTTACGCTTACTGGATTACCGTCAATTATCGCGAGGCGTACGGCATGTTTGCCTGCAACGGGATCCTGTTCAATCACGAGTCGCCGATTCGCGGCGAAACCTTTGTCACGCGCAAGATCACACGCGGATTGGCGAGGGTCATCCTCGGGTTGCAGCAATGCCTCTATCTCGGCAATCTCGATGCGCGTCGCGACTGGGGGCATGCGCGCGACTACATCGAAGCGCAGTGGCTGATCCTGCAGCAAGATGAGGCTCACGACTACGTGATCGCCACCGGTATTCAGCATTCGGTCCGCGATTTCGTCGTTCTCGCCGCAAAAGAGATGGGAGTCGAAGTTGAGTTCAAGGGGCAGGGTGTCGATGAGGTCGCCGTTGTCGCGGAAGTTCGCACCGCGAATGCGAAGATCCAGGTTGGCGATACGCTCCTTCGCATCCATCCGAAGTACTACCGGCCAGCCGAAGTCGAAACCTTGCTCGGTGATCCGACGTTCGCTCGCGAGAAACTCGGCTGGATACCAAAAACCAGCTTCGCTGAACTTGTTCGAGAAATGGCTGGCGCCGATCTTGCCTTGGCCGCCAATGAGGCCGCTGGCAACCTCGGTGCACGCCATGGCCGTCATCTGATCGAAGACTTGCCGCGCGCATGAGCTCACTGGAAGAGCGATTGACCGAGCTCGAAGTACGCCTCGCCTTCATTGACGACGGCGTCTGTGCAGTGAATGCTGCGGTGGCGATGCAAGATCAAACCATGTTGACGATGCGCCGCGAGCTCGAGAATTTGCGCGCCGATCTTTCCGGATTGCGCTCGACGCTGGGCAACGATGTCAGCAACGAGCCACCGCCACCCCATTACTGACCGCAACGATTGCAGCAAAGACCATGGCTGATTCCCTGCGTGACCAGCTGCTGAAAAGCGGCCTCGTAAGCAAACTGAAGGCAGAGGCAAAACCTGCCAACCGGCCAGCGCGGCCGTCCGCTAAAAAGCGCGATGGATCGCGACCAGCGTCGAGCGATGGCGCCAGATCTCCGCGAAACCAGGAAGAGATGGATCTTGCTCGCGCCTATGGTCTTCGAGATCGCGCCGAGCGCGAGCAACGCGACCTCGAAAAGAAGCAAGCCGAACAGAGAGCCAAGGAAAAAGCGGAACGCAAGCAGAAACTGGCAGTGTTGCTTGGCGGCGCGGCGATGAACAAGGACGATGCCGACATCGCCCGGCATTTTCCGCATGGCGACAAGATCCGCCGGGTTTATTGCACGACCGAGCAGCTTGCCCAAGTCAATGCGGGAGAAATCGCTGTCGTTCAGCAGCGTGGTCGCTACTTGTTGGTAACTCGGGAAATCGGCGAACAGGTTCGCGAGATCAGTGTCGAAGCGCTGGTTCTGCTATGTGATCCGAATGCACCTGCAGACGACGATATACCTGCCGATCTGATCTGGTAGCACGCGCTGTGCCGACTTAAAAATCCATAAAATAGCCGCCATTCACCGGGATGTTCGCGCCGGTGATAAAGGCTGAGTCGTTGGCACAGAGGAAATCGACGACACGGGCAATTTCGAAAGGTTTGCCGAGCCGACCGACCGGGATATTGCTGACGATCTGTTCACGCACGTTTTCCGCAACCGCCATCACGAGGGCGGTTTCACAATAGCCCGGCGAGACGCTGTTGACGGTGACGCCCTTGCGTGCGACTTCGCGTGCGAGGGCCATGGTAAATCCGTGCATGCCAGCTTTGGCTGCGCAATAGTTGGTTTGACCAAACTGTCCGGTCTGACCATTGACTGACGAGATATTGACGATACGACCAAAGCCTTGCTCGGTCATACCGTCTACCACGGCCCGACAGGTGTTGAAAACGCCGCCGAGGTTGACCGCAATCACATCCGACCATTGCTGTTCGGACATCTTGCGCAGGCTGGTGTCGCGGGTGATGCCGGCGGCATTGACGAGCAGGGAGATCGTTCCGTGGCGTTTACCGATGTCGGCCAGCGCGGCGCTGCAGCCAGCATGATCGGAGACATCCAGGGGTTCGAAAAAAATGTTCTCTCCGAATTCCTTGATTTCCTCAAGAAAAGCGTCAACACGGTCGCTGCGCGTGCCGAGATCGGCTGCGATGACACGGTTTCCCGACCGAGCCAGGTAACGGCAAATTTCGGTGCCGAGCCCGCCGATACCACCGGTTACAAGAGCAACTCGCTGGATCATTTATTGATCTCCTTCATGAGCGGGATGAGCAGTCACTGACCGCTGCGCCATCAGCTTGCTGATCGGCGACTTCAAACGAGAGGGGTTGCGGCTTGAGCGATCCGTGTCAGGATTTGTTGCTCTTTTTTGCTTTTTCTGAAGCTTCATCCTGACGTGCCTTGTTGGCAACATCGGTGAGGAAACCCTGTTGCATGGATTTCCACATATCCATATTGCGCTCCGTCATGTCATTGAGCATGGACCAGGGCGTAGTGCCCATGATGTTGTTCAACTGACTGCGAAACTGCTGCTGCTGATCCAGAAAAACCTGCAGACTCTTTTCGAGATAGCTGCCCATGAAGCCTTGCAGCGAGTCGCCGTAAAAACGGATCACCTGGGAAAGCAACTCGGTGGTGAACATTGGTTCACCGCGTTCTTCGTGTTCCGAAATGATCTGCAGGAGCACGGAGCGGGTCAGATCGGCGCCGGATTTGGCGTCACGAACCTCGAATTTCTCACCATCGACGACGAGCTGCCGAACCTCCTCAAGCGTGATGTAGCTTGAAATTTCGGTGTCGTAGAGACGACGGTTCGGGTACTTCTTGATGATACGGAATTCAGCCATTGCGCCACGCTATCAGATCATGCGGCGCTGCACCAGTTTCATGCTGCACAGCATCGAAATTGCGCAAGCACGAGTGGCTGCAGAACCTGCCAGTCAAAGTTTGACAGGCTCTGCAGCAATGTTTCGATAAAAAATTCTTATGTTGCAGCACGACGAGCAGCGCGAAGTTCGCCACGCGTCGATGGCTTCACCAACCCATGTAGTGGCCGCCATTGATCGACAAGTTGGCGCCGGTGATCCATGAGGCCTGTTCTGCGGCGAGGAAACCAACCGCGTAGGCGATTTCTTCGGGTTCACCGAGGCGACCAACAGGAATCTGGGCGGCAATTTTGGCGCGCACGTCTTCAGGAACGGCCTTGACCATCTCGGTCAGCACATAGCCTGGCGAAACCGTATTGACGGTAATGCCAAATTTCGCATTTTCTTGCGCGAGCGAAATCGTGAACCCATGCATGCCCGCTTTGGACGCTGCGTAGTTGGCCTGTCCATATTGACCCTTCTGGCCGTTGATCGAGCTGATCTGAATGATGCGCCCCCACTTGCGATCACGCATTCCCTCAATGATTGGGCGCGTCACGTTGAAGCAGGAGTTGAGGTTGGTGTTGATCACCTCTTGCCATTGCAATGCACTCATCTTGTGGAATGTTGTGTCGCGAGTGATGCCGGCGTTGTTGATGAGGATGTCGATCGGGCCGACCTCGCTCTCGACCTGACGCACCATCGCTTCGGCTGCTTCGACACTCGATATGTCGCCAGGTACCAACGCGAAGTCGAAGCCTTCGGCTTTCTGGGCGGCCTGCCAGATCTTGGCCTTGGATTCATCGCGATAGTTGGTTGCTACACGATGCCCCGCTTGTGCGAGGTGACGGCAGATTGCCGTTCCGATGCCACCGATACCGCCTGTGACGAGGGCTACTCGTACCGTCATGCTGTTCTCCTTATTGGGTAAATGATCTGCGAGGGGCGATGCAGGGTTGTGCGATGGATTGTGCCTTCATCTGCCAGTTTAGTCCTTCTGCATTGCGGCATGTTCAGGTCGTGTTTGTGTGATGCGGTGAATATCAAACTGATCCGCAGCCACCTGCAGAAGCCTTTCAACGCGTCGAACTGTTGGAATCGGCTGACCTAGAAAACGCAGCGCTTCATGGATTGCGGGTAGAGGATCGGCACCATCCACTGGGCGATCACGATCCTGTTTGCTGAGTTTGCGTCCGTCTGAATCGAGCGCCAGCGGCAGATGCAGATAACCTGGCGTAGATAAACCCAATCGTCGCTGCAGATGGATCTGGCGCGGAGTGGATTCGAGAAGATCAGCGCCACGTACGATCTCACTGATGTGCTGATCGGCGTCATCCACCACAACGGCGAGTTGATAGGTAAACGTGCCGTCCGCTCGGCACACCAGAAAATCACCGACCTCGCGATCCAGACGTTGCTCAAATGTGCCGAAAATGGCATCGCAGCATTGAATAGGCATGTCGTCTACGCGCAAGCGCCAGGCGGGTGCGGAGCATCGCCTGATCGAGACGCACTGATCAGGATGGATGCCCTTGACGATAGCGAGATCGTTGCGCGTGCAATGACATCGGTAAACGCTGTCGCTTGCCTTTAGTTTCTCCAAGGCTGATGCATAGAGGGCCGAGCGATCACTCTGCATGACCACCGGCTCATCTGATTCGAGTCCGAATGTGGAAAGCGTGCTGATTATTCGGTCGACTGCGCCGTCGATACGGCGCGCTCTGTCGATATCCTCGATGCGTACGATCCAGATTCCGCCTTGCGAGCGTGCTCGCAGCCAACTTCCCAAGGCGGCGACCAAAGAGCCGAAATGAAGATCGCCGCTGGGCGAAGGCGCAAAGCGACCCCGAATGGGTTGAATCGGTGTGGTCGCGACCGTGTTGGCAGGAACCTCGGTCATGGCGGGAGGTCAAAGACCGTTGCGCTTGAGCGTAAGTCGAACTGGACCTGGCCAAGTGGCGATGATGTCGGTGGAGTCACTACTTTCAACGATTTTCGATTCCCGGAGGCTGTAGGGCCTGTAGATTGTCAAAAAAGGATCCTCGCACATCAAATTGACGCCTCAGCCGGTACAGTGCAACAGACTGCGAGTTGCTTGAAATAGCGAGCAGTTTACCCAACCATTCACTGATCAAAGCGGTACGCCTTTCTTCCTGATCAACAAGCGAGAACTCCATGCGTCGCATTCTGCTATTCGTCGCCACCAACCTGGCTGTCTTGGTTCTCCTGACCATCATCGTCAAGCTCTTCGGCATTGATACCTACACTTACAGCAAGGCTGGCATCAACTTCAAAGGCATTCTGATTCTCTCTGCCGTGATCGGCTTCGGTGGCTCGTTCATCTCGCTGGCGATGTCCAAATGGATCGCAAAATGGCAGACCGGCGCGAAAGTCATCGAGAACCCTTCAAATCCGACTGAATCGTGGTTGCTTTCGACCGTCCGCCGGCAGGCGCAAGGAGCCGGAATCGGCATCCCCCAGGTGGCCATCTACGACGCGCCGGAGATGAATGCGTTTGCTACGGGTGCGTCGCGCAACAGCGCTCTCGTGGCGGTTAGCAGCGGCTTGCTGCAACAGATGAATCGCGATGAGATCGAGGCTGTGCTCGCGCACGAGATCAGTCATGTGGCGAACGGTGACATGGTCACCATGACCTTGCTTCAAGGTGTTCTCAATACATTCGTGATTTTTCTTGCTCGCGTTATCGGCTCGGTGATTGACCGCGCGATCAGCGGCAATCGGGAAGGCGGCGGTGGACTGGCCTATTTCGCGATCGTCATCGTTCTGCAGATTGGTTTGGGCATTCTTGCGTCGCTGGTGGTCATGGCATTTTCTCGCTGGCGCGAGTTCCGAGCCGATGCCGGAAGTGCACGTCTTTCGGGCAAGGAAAAGATGATCGCGGCCTTGGCGCGTCTGTCTCAAGGTCATGGCGAGAACAATCTACCCAAGGCGATTCAGGCGTTCGGTATCGCCGGTGGTGGCGTGCGCAAGTGGTTCTCAAGTCATCCGCCGATCGAGGAGCGAATTGCCGCTCTGCGCCGCGCACAGTGACCTCAAGAAAAAGCCCCGGTTCACGGGGCTTTTTCTTGTCTGCCAGCCGTGCAGTGATTAACTGCCGAATTCGTAGGACATCGTCTGCTCGGCTTCGCGCAGAAAGTTGCCCTGGACGAAATTGATGCCGCAGGAAAACAGGATGGACATGCTCGCGGCGTCTTCGACTAATTCTGCGATAGTCAGCTTGCCCGCATTTTGAGCTTGCTCGCAAATGGCCTTGATACGTTCCTGATTTTCCTTGTTCTTGGGCAATTCTGACATGTAGTTGCGATCGACTTTCAGGTAGTGGGCTGGAATGTGCTTGAGCAACTGGAATGAATTAAGACCTGAACCAAATTGTTCCAGGGCAAATCCACAATGCAGTTGTTCGAGGCCTCGAACGAAGGCGCGGGCAGGCTTCAAGCTGGTCACAACGTTGCTTTCCGGCATTTCGAAAACCAGGGCATCACCACGCTGACGCGAATTTTTCAGTTGCAGCGCAATCCACGGCAGCAAGGTTTGATCATCCAGCGATTGGGCTGACAGCTTGATGAAAAATGTGGTTTTTTGACCGCTCTGCTCGCGTTCCGCGAGGGAGCGAATGGCTGAGCTGATGACCCAGCGATCCAGTTGCGGCAGCAGACCGTATTGTTCGGCGATCGGCATGAAAAATGCCGGGCGAATTTCTCCCTTGGGGCCTTTCATGCGCAACAGGATTTCGTAGAAATCGCCTTCTGCGCCCTGCAAGCTGATGATCGGCTGGAAATACAGCATATAGCCGTCGTTGATCAGACCGTCCTTGATCAACTTGAGCCAATGACGGTTCTTTTCCGCATCGGCCTTGTCCTTGGCTGCGGGATCGAACACTCGGGCGCGGTTCCCACCTTCAGCCTGGATTACGCGCAAGGTTGCCGATGCCTGATCGAGTACGGCATTGCCACCGGTTGTTTTTTCGCCGATCAGGCTGGCGACGACACACATCGTCAAGTTGATCGAATTCTTGCCAATCTCGAAGATGCGTTCCTCGAAGGCCTTGCGCAAATTCTCGCAGAGCTGATCGATGGCTTCGATGTTTCGATCGTGAATCAGAATCCCGAACGTGTACTCGCCCAAGCGGCCCGGAATATCCGATTCGTTGAGATGGCGGCGTAGCAGGTTGGCCATGTCACCGAGCAGCAAATCGGTATTGCCGAGGCCAATGCTGTCGCGAACGGATCGCGCATTGTCCAGTTCAAGCAGGATCAGGGCCTGATCGGATTTGCCCGCATTGGCCGCGGCAACAACCTGGTCCAGTTCATTGGTGAGGTACTGGCGATTGAACAACTCGGTGACCAGATCCTTGCTGCGCAAGGCTTCCAGTTCTTCGCTCGTACCCGGGTCGGTTTCTTGCTGGCGAAAGACGATCTGTTGGCAGGCTTCGCCCTCATACATGG
>JBBSVJ010000141.1:0-9369 GCA_038233665.1 Lysobacterales bacterium | reverse complement strand
GGCGGCGTTTGCGTTTCTTGAGTTCGGGGCGTGCGATATACAAAGCCTAATAGAGCAGGAGCTATGCCAAGCCAGTGAAGTCTCTCAACGTATTGATAATGTTATGTTTTTCTAAATCATAGGAGGAGCAAGCCGAGGAATAGTGTCCGATTTCGAACAGTTTCTTTTCGTCAGCGTTCACTGTCCACTACAGCGAGTGTCGGTTTCGCGGTTCAGCTAGGGAATGCCACATCCATCGAAAAACGTGTGCTTGAACACAGTTCGAACCGTTGGCGCGCCGACTTCGCTCCCTGGTTGTCACAGGGTGACAACAAAGCTCCCTCATTCTCGCACCGCTGCATTCCGCCGGGCTTGCATGGGGGATTTATCAGTCGACCGATTGGCGGTCGAGCGCGCCGAATGCCGAGATTGAGCACTGGAAGGTCGAGATATTCGCGAATTGTGTGACGCCCGTCCACCTTGGGCGGCCTTGGCACGCGGTTTGCTCTGTACTGATTGAAACAACAGAACCATCAATCAGGAGCGCATCGCAATGGGTATCATGTCCAGCTTTTTTCAGACCAAGAATGCAACGTTGGCTTCGGCCGTAAGCTGGGAATCTCGCTATGAAGGCGCGCTCTCCGTCGCCCACGTCAATAGCGTTCCTGTTGCGGGGGTTTCAGGGCCATGGCCCGATGGAAAATTCGCACTGACTTGGTGGTCGCCGCTTGAGCCGGACGCTGCGCCCAGCCTGGAATTCTTCACCTCGATGGCAGCAGCACGGATGAAGGTAGAGGTGATGGCAGGCCGTACACCGAAGACTTCGCTCAACGCATGAAGTCCTGGTTGATAGGAGCGTAAAGCCGCCCGCCACGAATGTTCTCGGTGCGGGCGACTGGATTGCTTAGATACGCCCCATCAACAGCAACACAATAATGATCACCACGATCAGTCCCAGACCGCCAGTGGGACCGTAGCCCCAGCTTTTGCTGTAGCCCCAAGTGGGCAGGGCACCGACGAGAAGTAGGATGAAAACGATCAATAGAATGGTCGAAAGAGTCACGGCGAGTCTCCTGCAGCGTTAGCCCCGATTCGGGACGACAATGGGCCGACAACTTCGGACACAGATTCTTGAGCACGCGCGCCATGTCGACAATTTCTCGACCAGACGCGAGCGGCTTCAAGATGTTCTTCAGTTGACCCCACCACCATTGATAGCCGCCAGAGCATGAACGCACCCTGTCACTGCGCGAGAAATGAGCTCGCAGCGGGAAATCAGTCAGGCAGCTAGCTGCGATGAGCTTGGCCGCTTTACTGCTCGAATCCCGTCGTTTTCCGCTTGGTTAACAGCGACCTGAACGGTATTGCCGTTCATCTCCAAGTTCAGCTCACAGTGGGGCATGAACTGCGAACTTTCGATTCCGGAATCCGTGGCTTTCGCAAGCCAAAGGGTCCGTACCCACTCGGAAGGAGCATCACGATGAAATTCCCACGCATTGCCAGTCCGCTGTTTGCTGTGTCGCTTGCCATCGTTTCAATTGCGGCTTTTGCAGAGCCCAGCGAAATAACCAACAAGAAAGAGACCGCGCCGGAATGGACCAAGGCTGACAGCAATCGTGATGGATTCCTGACCAAGAACGAGCTCGTCTCATATCCCACACTCGGCCAGGATTTCGACAAAATCGACACGGATCACGACAACAAGATCTCTGAGCAGGAATATATCGACTGGGAAATGTCGGAGCCGGCACGCAAGCATTGATTCGCGATCGGTTTCGACAAACGGAATCCCTATCGTTTGGAGCAACTCACGCTGTGACCTTGCTCCATTTCTCCTCCGAAACATGAGAGAAGCAGCGGGCATCGGCTATTTGCTGACCGCCTTCTGCTCAAGCAAGTAGCAGCATCAGATTGATTGCCTACGGCCGCTGCATGAAAATGAGGCAGCGATACCGGAAGCGCTCGCCCTGAGCGGCAAAGTAGGCGCGAGGATTCAGTCGCGTTCTGCCGAAAAACCTGAAATCGCGTTCGGAATTTCGCTTGGCTCACTGACCTGCACGATGCAAGGATTGTCGAGCGCGAAGGTCGAGTCCGTCTCCAGCGACCAAGTTGAGTGATACGGCATGTAAACGCCGCATCCGCCGAGTTTGAGCACCGGCGCAATATCTGAAACCAGAGAATTTCCGACCATCGCAAAATGCTTGGCCTCGATACAGAACTCGCCGAGCACCCGCGCATACGCCTGCGGAGTCTTCTCGGACACAATTTCGATGCGTTGAAACAGGTCGCCAAGCTTGGAGCGTTCGACTTTTCCCTGCTGATGAATCAGGTCACCCTTGGTAATCAAAACAATGCGGAAATCGGAAGCAACTTTCTCCACCGCCTCGCGGATTCCCGGCAATAGCTCGACCGGATGCGCGAGAACTTCCTTGCCGATGCCAACCAGCCGGTGCAAATCCGCCGAACTGATCAAGCCATCGGTAATATCAAAGGCGGCCTCGATCATCGACAAACTCATGCCCTTGGCACCGTAGCCGAATATCGTGAGGTTGCCCTTCTCTACGGCGAGCAACCGGTCGTGCACACGCGCATCCGCGAGATCGACATATTTGCCGACAATCCGCTCGAACTCGGCCTGCGCGGCATCATAGAAATCCTGGCTCCGCCAAAGCGTGTCATCACCGTCGAAACCAATCAGTTCAAGCATATTCGTCCTAGCTGTTGGCCTGGCAGTTCATTCCTTCCTTGCGCCTCCTCTGGCGATGAAAACATTTGCAGGCAAGTCTCCGTTTTCTATGGGCCAATCAATCGTCTGAATGAGGATGACCCTAAAAGTCACCCTTCCCTGCCAAAAATCTCTCTCGCACATGACGAGCCGAAAGTATTGATTGTACAAATGAATACTGGTCAGCGCTCGGCCTCCGCAGAAATCGGCATGTCGATATCCTTGATCATGGACTGCCAACACTTTTTGGCTAAATCAACGAAAAGGCGGCTCATTGATCGGTGAATCGCCTCGACCTTTCCGGCTCGCTCTGAACGTGTCGATCGATCGGCTCAACTGCCAGCATCGAGACCGCGACCACTCGATTGCGGCCCTGCTGCTTGGCAGCATAGAGTGCAACATCGACGGCTTTGTAGAGACCATCGTCGTCGCGATCACGCGTGGCAGTGAAACTGCCCACTCCGATACTCACCGTTATTGGCAGAGACAAGCCGGCGCAGGTGATCGGATGCGCTTCAAGAGCTTCCCGAAATACCTGCATGCGAATGGTGGCCTCGACTTCGTCGGTATCCCGAAGGATCAAGCCAAACTCTTCGCCACCGGTTCGCGCCACCAGCACATCATCCGTGCTGAAGGCACATTCCAGACGTCGCGCGAGATGCTTGAGGACTTCGTCGCCGATCACATGGCCGTGTTGATCGTTGACCAACTTGAAATGATCGATATCAAGCAGCGCCAGCGCCACGCCTGCGCCGTCCAGCCATTGCGCTTCGCGCACCTGGGCATTTAGAGTCTCCGAGAACGTGCGCCGATTGCACAAACCGGTCAGCGAGTCCGTGCGACTGAGCTGCTCGTACTTATCCCGCTGCTCGCGCATTGCGTCACTGAGATCAAGTCGGCGCGTGTAGTCGATGCGCGAGCGCCATGCGGCGGAAATCAGGTAAACCACGTACAAGGAGAAGGCAATCGCAGCCACCTGCATCGGTGGATCCAGCCACAGTTGCAGCGCGACTGGAAGAACCATCACAACGATCCCACTGACAGCCAAACGCAACATGGGCGTATAGATATGCGCAATCTGGGTGGAAAACGCGAGCGTGCCGAACAGGGAGGCGCATTTCACCAACGTACTGATATTCGGATCCCGCAAAACCATTAGTTGAACAAGCGTCCACAGCGTTACGCTGAGAATCGCCACGATGCAGTAAAGAATGATCCAGCGATGCGAGTTGGAACTGTCACCGCGCGGCGGCCGGATCTGGCGCCGCAGCATTGCGGCGCCAAGCAAACCGATTGAGAACAACACGCACATCATCGGACTTCGCCGCGGCAAATCGAGCACGATGAGCAGCGGCACCCAAGCAATCAGATAAAGGAATCCTCCGGCCGACGAGCGCGCGTAGGTATCCTGGATGCGTGTCATCAATCGACGCTCCAGGCGAAGCTGTTGTTCCTGATCACTCAGTGCAACCGTCATGCCTACCCTCCCCGGATCAGGCATCCGTATCAGCCGGCAATGCTCGCATAGCTTGATAGCCGACGCACGGAGTCTTTACGAGGCTTCTGGGATTGACTGGATAGCTTTTGGTCTGTTGCCTACTCCCAGCAGGTGCCAACGCATGGCAACTTCGTCTTCATCGGCAGCCACCGCCTCGCGCACACGGACGTCATTGGAAGGCTGTCGGAACGACCATCCCAGGCTGAAGGCCGCCGTTCAGCCGCGAAAGTGCAAAAAGACAGCTTCACAACGCATAAGGAACTCAGTCATGCAGATCGATCATCTTCAAGCGTGCGCGCACAAGCCCTGCATCTGCGAAGTCACTCAAGCCGAAGAGTTCTGTAGTGACCGCTGTCGAAAGCATGCCGCTGAAGGCCACGACTCCTGCCACTGCGGGCATGTCGATTGCGCCATCGAGCCAGAGCATATGAGCCCTCCACTGGCTGTTCCAGCTTGAGCTTCTCGTCTAACCACCCTTGTCCGCGGTTCTGACTCACACAGATATTTATACTTTCTATATATATTTACAATCGTTAACGCCTTTGACAGCCCGCTAAAGCTGGGAAAGTAGCTCAAGAATACGGCCGGTCACAGACTGAACTTGATATTCGTCAATTCCACCGCTATCACTGTTGGACATGGCGATTACGACGTAGGGATCTTCGCCGGCGTTCTCCAGCATCCATGCGTGAGTCAATACATGTTTGCCATTGACACCCGAAGTCAGGTCACCGCCCTTGTACCAGACCCGGTCCCAGCGATCGCGGACCTCCGGTTGTGCCACCCCGGCGCCGAGCGCGGCGTCGACCGTTTTTAAAGCTTCCGAGCCTTGCGGCAAGCGTCGCAATTTGGCGAATGCGCGACAGATATCAAACGGACTCGCGCGCCAGGTTCCCGAGGTCAACAGCGATTCGTGGAAATAAGGGCCGCCATTGTTCGCACCCAACGGTTCGATATTGTCATGCAGAAACTGGTACTTGAAGGGTTGTGTACCGTTGACATAGGTCAGCGACTGAGCGAGTGGAAATGAAAGGAACAAATGGAACTGCTCGCTGATGCCGAGGAGCGGCTGCAGCAGATTCGGATTGGCCGCTCCGTATTCGGTAACGATTTGATCGAGACGGGTCCGTCCAACGCGCTGATGCAGCAGATCGGTTGCGGTGTTGTCGCTGATGCCCATCATCAGCATCGCCAACTCACTGACCGGGAATGGCGTGTTCACCGGTTCGCTGTTGATTGTGCCACCGGGTGCCAGTTCGCTGGCAAGCATCAGCAGGATCTCGGTCGATGAAAGCGTGCCTTCAACAATCGACTGACCAACACCACCGAGCACCCAGGTCTTGAAGATCGACGCCGTCGCGCGCGGCGTGTCGGCATTTCGATCCTGGATTGTCGTGCATTGGTTGGCACTGTTGATGCGGCCCACCAGAAGCGCCGGCGCTGATGAAAGCGTCGCGAACTTCGTTGCGGCCTGGGCCATGCTCAAGGTCTGATCGGCCGGATATTGAACCGAGCCGAAATAGTCGAAGACGTATAGCTCGACGATTTTTTTCGAGCCGGTGTAGTGCGCGCCGACGGTCACGTAGCCCGAAGGCGATGGATCGCCCGGCGAGTCGATGACGACCACCGTCTTGACCGGCGTAACGGCAACCACGTCGGAGATGCGTGCATTTGGATGTTCGCTGCGCACCTGGTTTACGAATGCTGCCATTGAGGCGTAATCGAACGAGGAGTCGAAGTGCGCAGCGACTTCAGCCAGTGTCGTCGTCTCGCCAGCCGCCAGCTCCCCGATCAACCATTGCAACTGATCAATCGCAGGTCCAGGCGGCAGTTGATATTGACCGGCTATCAGCGGGAAACGTGGCGCGATCGACGGCGGGTCGAAACTGTCGACAAAAAGCTGGGCGTTTGCCGCCGACATCAGCGTCAAGCCAAGCAAGGCCATAACAAGGCGTTTCATAGTCAATTCTCCGGTTGGACCGGGGCCCTGCCCATTCAAATACACGTGCAACGCCAGATCACTTCTGCTGCTATTGCGCAGAAGCGCGGAAAACAGGCTCAGCAACCGATACGCGGGTTTTCAAAACCCTCTCGGCATTCAGTTGTTTGGATTCTTTTCGACGTGATCCAACGTCGATCGCGACCAGTTCACCCAGTCATCGCTGGTCCAGCGGTAATAGTTGTTCCACCCTGCGTTTGTTTTCGCCGCTTCGATGATAGCGGCGAGATGATCGGGCGTAGGCTCCAGCTTCGCTTCGACATAGGCGCGCGCAATCTGCAGATATTGGGTCATGGGTTTCTCTGCCTGACCATTGGCGAGCATCCAGGCGAGAATCGGGGCGATCCGTTGTCTCGCTTCAATCCAGTGCCCGGCCATGACTGGAACCAGACTTCGGTTGGCTTCGATCGCCCGAGTCCGCAGGTTTTCCGGCCCGACCTGGGCCAGTACGATCGCGTGGCTTTCGGCAAGCAACGCATCACCACGCTCGGGCTCGCCATCGAGTACGTGGAGGATGCCGACGTTGATCAAAACCATTGCACGCCACAGATCTGTCGGACCGTAGAACGCTTTTCCATCGACAAGGACCTTCTCGAGCTGCTCTCGCGATTCTGGCAGCCGTCGCTGGTGGTACAACGCGCTTCCGAGATACATGCGCATTGGTATCAGGACGTCCGGTGCATCGAGCTCGTGTTTCGCGGCCAGACCTAGTGCTTCCTGCAACCTATCCGAAGATTCTCGAGGATTCGACTGGAGTGCAATGGTTGCCAGATTTATTTGAGCAACGAGATATTTTCGGAGTAGCTCGCTATTGCCTAGATCATGTCGAGTAACCTCAACAATTTGCTCATAGCCAACACGAGCTCGCGACGTATCCCCAAGCGCCTGTGCATGAGTTGCAGCCTGCAATATCAGCTTGATTCGGAGCAGTGGGTTGCGTACATCAGCGCTATTCAACAACGCTAAACCCGCGTCAGATTCGCGCAAAGCCTCTTTTGAATGACCGTTCCGGCTCAGAGCGCCGCCCAATTCGGCATGGGCCGACGCAAGCAACTCGTCGTCATGCGGTTCGACGCGGTCGGCAATATCCAGCGCCAACCGCGCCACTCTCTCCTGTTCATGATAGCGACCCAAAGAAGATAGGGCGCTGGCGCTGGATACCAGCAACGCGGCGCGCGCGAGCGGCGGCCGGCTCTTGTCGTTTTCTAGCCTTTTGACACTGCGCTCAAGCAAGGTCTTCGCACTTACATCACCCGTTTCCGTTTCCAAGGGACTCGCGTCGTAGAACAAATCGGCGAATTGCGAGGCCATTGCCTGGGCGCGATCACGTTGGCGTTCGACTTCGGCGAGTTGCTGTTGTTGAGCGATCAGGTGATAGCCAACCCCCGCAACGACCATCACCGATGCCGCGATTGTCGCCCAGCGACGCCGCACAAAGGTTCGCAAAACATAACCGCGTTCACCGCGTCGCGCTTCAACCGGCGCATGCGCGAGCCAACGATCCAGATCAGCCAGTAGCGCCGCCGCATCGCCGTAGCGATCAGTCGGACGCTTGCGCAACGCGCGCAGGCAGATGGCATCCAGATCTGCATCCGCGCCTGCAATCGGCGCGGATGTTTTCGAAGGGGCGACAGGCGTTTCGTTGAGGATCGCGTGGATAAGCGCGGCGGTTCCGTTGGCATCGCGATACATCGGCGCTCGCGCGAGCATCTCGTACATCAACACGCCCAACGCATAGATATCGACGCTGACGCCCATCTCCCCGCCATCGCCGGAAATTTGTTCCGGCGCGGCGTAGCGCAACGTCATCTGGCTCTGCCCGTCGGAGGTCAACGGATCATCATCAAGGGCGCGCGCAATACCGAAATCGAGCAACTTCGCCTGGCCTTCGCGCGTGACCAGGATATTGGCCGGTTTGAGGTCGCGATGCACGACGAGGTTGCGATGCGCATAGGCGACGGCCGAGACGATATCGCGCAGCAACATGATGCGGGATCGCGCATCGGGCGCGTTCTGCTCACACCATTTGTCGAGGCGCTCGCCATCGACAAACTGGGTCGCAAAAAAAGCCTGGCCGTGGCTATCCGTGCCACCATCCAGCAAGGCCGCAATATTCGGATGCTCAAGCCCGGCGAGGATGCGACGTTCGCGTTCGAAACGTCGCGGATCCTCGCGATCAATGCCAAAACCCGCGACTTGCTTGATCGCCACAGTCTGCTTGACGCCGCCGACATCGCGCTCCGCCAACCAAACCACGCCCATGCCGCCACGACCGAGTTCACGAAGGATCGTATAGCGCTCGAGAACCGGCGCGGCAGGATTGGCAGCTACACGATCGAGCAAGGGTAACGATTTGCCAACCGAAGCCAATTGTTGGCGTAGCCGCGATGCGAGCTCGGGCGAATCGGCTTCGATTTCAGCGAGATGCGCAACTCGCGCTTCAGGCGTAGCCTCGATCAACGCGTTGAATGCGTCCTTGAGTCGCTGATAGTCGATTGCTTCGGTCGAATCCATTGGGTCATTTCACTTCGGAAAACAAATTGCACTTGAGCCAGGCACTCGCATGTGCCCATTCCCGATTGACTGCCGAAGGATGTAGCTCCAGGGCCTGCGCCGTTTCCTCGATCGTCATCCCAGCAAACACGCGCAACTCAACCACGGCAGCAGCAACCGGATCGATCAAAGCCAGTGATTGCATGGCCTGATCGAGCGACACCATCTGTTCGGGTGATGCCGTCAGCACGACATCGTGCCGCTCGGCATCAAACGACACCGGCTGCTCACCCGCTCCACGCTTGTCGGCCAATTTGCGACGCGCCCGATCTACGAGGATCTGACGCATCGCACGTGCCACGATACGAGCGAAATGTCCGCGACTCTCAGCCTCCGGTGCGCGTGCTTTGAGCAGCTTCATCAGCGCATCGTTGAGCAAGGCCGTCGGCTGCATGGTTTCGTGACCCGATTCACTGCGCAGCACCACCGAAGCCAAGCGCTTCAATTCCGAATAGAGCTGCCCGAACACGCGGTCACGCGCGTGCTCGTCGCCCTCCTGCCACTGCCTGATCCAGCCCGTGATGTCTTCAATCGTGCTTTGCATCGCACCATGATAGCGATGCGCAACCCGCGAACAACCGATCATTTCACTGAACGCAGGTCTGACCGTAACCG
>JBBSVJ010000140.1:0-9409 GCA_038233665.1 Lysobacterales bacterium | reverse complement strand
GAACGCCGAGAATGCCGGGTCGCTCGCATTGATTGTCGGTGAGTCCCTTCAACTGCCGTCCTGTCGCAGTAGTGACACGCCGTTCGCCAAGGGCTCAACGAACCTCGACATCGATATCCGGGCTCTCCAATGGCGTTGCCAGGGACAGCCCTCGGCTACGCCTGAACGTGCCGCGATGCTTAGATTGAGCCTCACCCTGCCCGCGAAAATGACCGCGACGGTGGACGATGTACGAGCGCAAAGCCATGTCCACCTCGATTTGCGCTCGCTCGCCGATCAGGCCATGCCGATGTTGCCGGATCCTCGCAGGACCACCGATTTCAGTCGCGCCCTTGAACGCACGGCGGAAAACGCAAGCGCAAGCATTTGGCCGGTTCTGCAACTGCCGCTGGAAGGCCGCGTTGAAGAAATTCTGCGCGCACGCGATCAGATTCGCGATGCCATGCCCGATGCCTTGATCATTCCAAAAGGAGACTTCCAGGAGGTCGCCAACCGCGCAACCGATTGGCATTCCGATACGGGTCGCGAGCGGATTTCCGTTTTCTCCTGGTCGTTGCTCGGCATCTACATTGTTTTGCTGATCGCCCTGCGACTCAAACCGCCTGTCGATCCACGCCTGCGCGCCGGCCTCGAACTGATCGCGGCGACAAGCGTGCCTCTGCTGATGATCGTCGGTGGCCAGATTGGCGACAACATGAGTCCGCTGGTTCTCGCGGCCTGCGTCAGCACACTCGTTTTTGCGTTGAGTCTATTGATCGGCGCCGCGCCCGCGGAGCCCACTGCACGCACACTCAAACGAGGCTGGTGGGTGGCGCTTGCCTCGCTGGGCGTGTGCATCGCACTGATTCTTGAACTGACCGGCGGCCATATCACTGATGCCTTGCCGACTTTTCCGCGCTTGTTTCGTTACCTGATATGGGCCGCGATCCAGCAGTTTTTGATCTGTGTGATCGTCGCCGAGCGCATCGAGCGAATCAGTGGTTCATCACGGGTCGCGTTGCTTGGCGCCGCGCTTGTGTTCGCGTTGCTGCACACACCGAATGCGATGCTGATGCAACTGACCTTTGTCGCCGGCCTGATCTGGATCTGGAACTGGCAGCGCCATCGCGCCCTGCTTGCCAATATCGTCGCTCACGCCGCCAGTGGATTGCTGCTGGCCGCCTCGTTGCCTTCCACGTGGTTGCACTCGGCAGAAGTCAGCGCACGCTTCTTTCTCTGATTTGAAATGGACCCATCTTTGCGGCAACGATCCAGGAGGATCAGTGGCCGCTACTTGATCGAAGCCCAGATTTTTTTCGGCTCGAGAACAATCTCCTCGGCTTTCTCCGAGGGGCGCGGACGCGAGTCGTAACCGTGCTCGTCGCTGGTTCCGAGTATCCAGTGGCCATCACTGTCAACCCGGGTCGGGTTGCCATCGTCATCGATAAACAACACGGAGTGCCGGTTGCGCCGAAGTTCTGCGGCGACCTTGTGATTACTGCCAAGTTTCAAGCCGATCTCGTCCCTGAACGTATTTTCAACCGCTCGACGACGCCGGAGAGGACCAAAGCGGCGCAGGTTGTAGGTCATCCATGAGATTGACGCGACGGCGCAAACGCTGGCTATTCCAAGCAACAGGAATAGATCGTGGACATTGCTCGCGCTGCTGTTGACCACGAGATATTTCCATCCACGATCAATACCCACTCCCCAAGCGAGCAAGGTCAGCAAGGGAAGCCATAGATAAACCCAACCCAGCCAGGCCAGAGCTGTCAAGGTGGCAAACAGAGTCTTTTTGACCAGACTCTGTTCATCGGAGCGCGAGATGATGAAATCAGTATCATTCATCGCGGTTTCTTCGGTCTTCAATGGATCCCTCGGTCCGGACTGACCCATGTGGCACGCGTACCCTTGCGCTTGAACAGGGCTTTCGGAAAAGCGAACACCGAGGTGAACATGCTCAGCATCCAATAGGCGATTGGAAACCAGACCATCCAGTAGTAGTTGTGACGGACACCGCGTTCGTAGCGCCCATCGATTCCCATGCTGATGGCGAACTGAAGCAGGCAGGTGGCGCCAAGAATGACCCCATGCCATTGCGGCAGAAGTGAAGGGATCGCCCAATCAAGAGGAAGTGGAAAGATAAGACCCACGGCCCACAAAAGCATGATGACGAACATCACATAAGCCCACAGCATGCTCAGCACGTACTCGACGAATACCGGCCACATGCGACGCAAGCGCCAGCGGAGCAAGGGCTTGAAGTATCGAAGCATCACCTCGGAGCCGCCCTGTGCCCAACGCAGACGTTGCTTCCACAGCCCCTTGATCGTTTCCGGCATGAGAATCCAGCACATCGCATTCGGCTCGTAAAACACCGACCAATGATTCATCTGCAGGCGCCAGGTCAGATCGATATCTTCAGTAATCATGTCGGTGCTCCAGTAGCCGGCGTTGTGCAAGGCCGTCTTGCGGAAGCCACCGATCACACCTGAAACACAGAACACGCGTCCGTAGACACGCTGCGCGCGCTTGATCAGTCCGATGATTGAAGAGAACTCGCCAACCTGGAGTTTGCCAAGCAGCGACGATCGATTGCGGATTCTTGGGTTGCCGGTCACTGCACCCACCCGTGGACCAGACAACAGGTGATGCATGATCCAGCGCGTCGCGTAGCGATCAAGCAAGGCATCGCCATCGATGCAAACCAGATACTCCGCGTTGGACGCAAGCGCCGCCATGCGCAAGCCCATCGACTTGCCCTGATTGGAGGCGAAGTGGATGACCCGAAGCGTCGGATACTGTTTCAGCAAAGCATCAAGCTGGGCGGCGGTATCGTCACTGGAGCCGTCATTGACAGCAATGATCTCGGTGTTCGGATAGTCCTGACCGGCGAGATGCCGGATCGTCTCCTTGACGTTTTCGCCTTCGTTGTGACACGGCACGATCAGCGTCACCAACGGCGGATCTTCAGGCAACGGTGGCGGTGATTCGCGACGTGGTTCAGTACGTTCCCAGCGAAAATAATAGATGACGCCGCCGATCATCCAGAAAAAAGACATCGTCAGCGGATAGAAAAACGCGTAGTTGAGCATTAAATCGCGCATCACTCTCCCTACGGTTTGGGGTACGGAAATTCAGCGGCGGAAATCACTTCGCGAATCTGCTTCAGATCCGGCTGGTTGTTGAGAAAATCATCCGGGTAATAACCAAGGTTGAACGCACCGGCTTGCTGCAAGAGACGAATTTCGTGCCTTAGCTGGGCCGCGTCGATGGCCTTGCCATTACGCCAATCTCGGCTTTGCAACTCGAAAATGGTGCGTTCGCGCGCACCCGGCACTGCGAGCACCTTGGCCGCCAGACGCTCAAGCCAGGCATCGCCGTCAACTGCCGATTCGAGGTGAGGCATGGCCATCAATGCCACTTGATCATAGCTAGCAAGAAACAGGCCAAGATCTTGAGCGGTCCATTGCTCGGCCTGCGCATCCAGCACCGGCTGGGCAAACAGATTGCGCGCGGTTTTCAGGGGAGCGCGCCAACGCGCAGCGCGACGCGCAAGCTCGTCGGTGAACTTGATCAAGGCAAGGGTGCGTGGGCGACCTGGCGCCGGCGCGCCAGCTGAAAGCTGGTCGTCATCGCGCAACACCGCATCGTCTCCAAACAGCAATCCACCGGCAAACCCGGCGGCGGTCAAATCTTCGTAGATGTCGCCAACGAGCTGGCGGGTTTCGGGCAAGGTGGGATCCAGCCGCGGTGGATCGCTGCGATTCTTGTGCGTAACCGCAGGAATCGCCAATCTCGATTGTTGGCGAGAATCTGGCAGGACAAAGGCCAATACCGGCATCCAGGCGTAAACATTGACGCCGGCGCGCGTGCGCAACTGCCAGGAAACTCGTGAATACAGATCCGCCCGCATCGGCAAATGGCGATTCGGGAAATAAACCGCATCGGCTGCTCCATCGCCATCGGGATCGGCAAATGCCTGCAAATAGACCTGATTGACGCCGAGTCGGAAGATCCGGTTGATCAGCGCGCTGAGATTGCGTTCCTGCTGGGCCGGGTCGGCGTCGTAGACGTAATCCAGATCCACCTGGACGACACGGATCGGCGAGGCGTGGGCCTTGTGTCGAATCTCCCACGCCAAGCTTTGCACATCGGGATTACCACTGAGCAGGATGCGTGCAATCGAGCCGCCGTCGAAGCGTGCCTGGTCGCGGCCACCGAGATCGAAAGCCACCGACATACCAAGTTCTGCGGCGATCTGATTCGCCTCACGTCCCGTGGCGCCGTACGGCCAGACAATAGCGCGTGGTGCCTTCCCAGTCAGCGCCGTAATCTGATCCTTGCTGCGCTGGAGATCCGTTCGCACGCGTTCGCGCCAAGCCGACTCGGTTTCATAGCCGGTATTCTTGTCCCAGATCCGCGTGACCGCGGCCGGCATCACCGAGCCAAGCGGATTCGCCGCCGCCGCCTTATGCAGGTCGTAGCTGTGCGAAGCAATTTCGACCAGGCCGGAATCAGCAATTTCACGAACTTGTGTCGAGGTCAGGAAATCGTTGCGGCTGAATTTCTTGCGCGCGTAATCGATGGTCTCGCCGGGCTTGAGATCAAGCCATTTTCCAGAAATAGCAACGACTGCCGGATACCGATACGCACGAAGAAGCGGCAGGACGCGCGTGTAAACACTCTCAAGGCCATCATCGAATGTCAGCAGGATCGCGTTCTCCGGGAGTGCCGGCCCGCCATTCTCCGCTGCCAGCACTTGATCGAACGACACGATCGGATAGCCGCGAGATTTCAGCCATTCGAAATGCTCAACCAGATGGTGACTGCTGATCGCATCGCGATCCGCATCGAGCTTGCCGTTCACATCATCACGCACATCGTGGTAGCCGAGTACGATCAGCGCATGAGCGGGTTGCACCATTAGGAGCATCACTAACGAGGCGAAAACCAGCCAACGGCTCACCATGACAAACCTCCCCAATGCAGCGCGGCAAACCACTCGCGACGAATTTCCTCGCGCCCGTCATAGGATTGACGGAACCATCCGAGCCCGTACAGAAACGAGAAATGCGGGCCGAACTGCCACTCATGCTCGGCACTCGCTCGCAAGACGTCGCTGGTGCCGAATCCCTGCTGCCAGTACTGACCTGCGGCGACACCGAATCGCTGATGAAAATTGTTCTCGTAGCGACGCCAGGTCAGCCAGTCGAGAGTCAAACCGGCCGTGCCAATGACATCACGCGATGGGTTGAAGTACGGCACCCCATCGAGGCTGTTGTGCGACGCACCGAGCTCGAATCGGGCATCAATTTTTACATGCGGTGTGGTCAGCGCACGCTGCCGAAGCTGCGCCGAGACACTTTCGCGCTCGTTGCCATCGGTGAAATCCAGATAAGACGCGCGTACCTGCGCATCCAGCAGATCGTCACGCTGCCAGCCAGCGGCCAGCGTGGCTGCGGTCGCCGTTATGCCGTAGAAACGCGCTCGCAACGGCGCCTCTGCAGTGGCCGTATCAAACTCAGCCGCACTCCACCAGGTGTCGTTGAAACGCCAGCGCGCCGACACGTTGAATGAATCCCGATCAGCGAAGCTGTCCTGAGCTGGGAGAACTGCGGCGCGCAGATCAAGCTGATTCTCGGTATAGCGAACGCCTAGGCCGGCACGCCGATACTCGACATCACCTTCCGGAATCTCCGCTGTCTGTTTGCGTTGTTGCGCATAAATCCGCCAGGCACCGTTGATCAACGGCGTCTGCAGGGTAGCCTCTTCGTCGCGATCGCGATTGCCGAACACTTGGCTGTCTCCACGGCCTCGACGGTCCGAGATATCAAACTGCCAGCCGCGCACGGCATCCCACTCGTCACGTGCGCTTTGCACGTGAAGGTTGGCAGGCTCGGCGGTCTCCAGGGCAACCAGCGCAGACTCTACTTTTTTATATTCATTCAGATTGCGGCTAACATTGACAAGACCGATCTTGCTGCCCAGATCGTCATTGTCGATACTCGACGCGATGCGATATTCCTCTAGCGCCCTGCTCGTCCAGCCACGTCGCAAATAGACCGTGGCGAGCTCCCGATGCAGCTCCGCACGCGCAGGAGCTTCCGCAATCAGCGATTCCAGGTGCGTCTGTGCACCGGCAAGATCATCTCCAAACGAAAGCAGCAATGCGAGCGTGATATCGGCGCGAGCGCGAATCAGATTTGGCTCGGGTCGGACCAGACCTGGTGCGTACAACCACGGCTTGTGCCGGTCGAGCAATCGATCCAGCGTCGCGCGCGCAGCGCCGAAATGCTCAGCCTCCAACTGCGCGTACATCAACGAGAATTCAACTTCCGGTTGATCCGGATTGGCTTTCAAGACATTTTCATAAAGCTCAATTGCCTTGCTTGGATGGCGCAAATACAGCTGGGCGTCCGCGACTGGCACTTGCGCGTGAACTGGCAGCTCGATCTTGTCATGCTCAAGTGCCGCAGCATCGTCGAGAATCGCCTGCATCTCCTCAACCGAACGCAGGGCATGCAAGCGATCGATACGTGCGCGTGTGCGCTGGACCGGATTGTCCTTGGGCAAATTTGCGAGGTTCTCATCAACCTTGACCAAAGCTTCTCGCGCCTCGCCAAAACGATCGTGCGGATTGGCTTGCTCAACGGTTCCGTAGCGAATCGCTTCCGCAACCGTATCCGTTCGCAACCGCTCAGTCTCAGCGTTGCCCGCAGCGGGTTTCTGCTCCAATGCCGCATGCGCCGCACCGACGTTGCCGAGAGCGACCCGCACACCCGCCGCGGCTTCGATCGAATCTGGCTTCATCGCCTTCGCACGCTGGTAGAGGGCGAGTGCATCGAACTTCTCGCCACTGCGCTGCTTTACATACGCCGCAGCGAGGACAACCGAAATCTCCTGAGGGTACGCGGCGAGCAGCTCACCGATAGCCAGATTGGCCGCCGGAATGTAGTCACTTTCCGCGAGCAACATGGCACGGGTCACGCGCGCGGACAAGCGACCCGGAGCCACCCGTAAAGTCGCGTCGATCCATCCATTCGCGGCGTCATAATCATGCAGGTTGCGCGCCGAACGAGCAGCGGCCTCCAGCGCATCGGCATCACGGCTGGCGAGCCGGGATTCGCGCATCAAGGCGACCGCAGCGGCATTGTCGCCGGCCCAACTGGCAACGATGACCGCATCAATAAGGATCTGCGCATCGTCGGGACGCTTCGCATGCAGCGCGCGCAAGCGCTGCAGCGCGAGCGCGGGCTCGCCCGATCGCGCCATCTTTACCGCCGCATCGTGCTCATCGGCATCAGCAAGCGGTTGCACCGCATGCGCAATCGAAGGCATCAAGCAGCATAGCGAGAGCCACAATGCAGCTCTTCGCAGAGGGTAAGTCCGCAAGTTGGATTCGCCTCGATTCCCTTTCAAAGAAATGCGCGCGATTCCCCCCTTTGCGCGCAACGCTCGCGAAGCGAGCTTGGCTGAAAAAGATATCCGCTGACATTCACGCCTGACAGACTCCTGATCCGATCATCCCAGCCGAGCCACGCCTGCGGCTCCAGCATCCATTGCTGCAGTTCCCGCCAGTGACCATTCGACGACAAGATCGTAAGCCAATACATCAACAGAATAGCCCGGCACCTTGTTTTTGCATACTCTTTTCGCGGAATCTTGGCCAAAATTATGCTCGCCGGAGTTCGATGCAAATCAGATTTCGAGACCAATTTCGACCAACTCCAGGCTTCCTGAAAAGCGACATCGGCATTGAACGCGCTTCGTCAACCGGGTGATCGTCAACGAGCGTCAATCATCGAGCCAAACTGCGCTCCAGCGAGTCAAGCACCGCGCGCAGGTGGTCCGGGAGGGGCGCAGTGAACGAAAACGCGCGATCGCCGAGTTCAAACTCGAAGCGCATTGCGTGAAGAAACAAGCGCTTGAGGCCGATTGCGCGCATTTGTTGGTTGAAGGCCCGATCACCATATTTTTCATCACCGGCGACCGCATGCCCGACATGCGCTGCATGCACTCGGATCTGATGCGTGCGCCCGGTTTCGATGGCGATTTCGCACAGCGTTGAATCGACAAATTTCTGTTGCTGGATCAGGTGCGACACGGATGCCTTGCCTGCCGGATCAACGCGAACCATGCGCTCCCCTCCTTGCAACACCGATTTAAGTAGCGGCTGGTTGACCGTCATCCGCGCCTGGGCCAGATGACCCTGCAATAGCGCCATGTAGCGTTTGGTCGCCCTGCCCTCACGGATCACCGCCTGCAAAGCGGTCAATGCGGATCGTCGTCGTGAGAACACAAGTACGCCGCTGGTATCGCGATCCAGTCGATGGACCAGCTCCAGCGTGTCCTTCGGGCGAGCAGCACGCAGCAGCTCGATCGCGCCAAAACTGATGCCACTTCCGCCATGGCTGGCCACACCGCTGGGTTTGTTGAGGACGAGGAATTCGCGATCTTCATGAACGATCGCATCCTCAACCCGGTTCATCTGACCCTGTGCGGGTTTGCCCGGATCGTCGCGCTCAGCCACGCGAACCGGCGGGATACGCACCTCGTCTCCGGCGTTCAGACGCACATCGGGCTTGGCCCGGCGGCCATTGATTCGCACCTGTCCGGTACGCAGGATCCGATAGATCAAACTCCGTGGAACGCCTTTGAGGCGCCCGGACAAAAAGTTGTCAATACGCTGGCCTTCGCGATCATCGTCAACTTTGACGAGTTGCACGCCAGGCGAGACCGTATCTGGAGAATTGACCGAAGTCTGTGTCTTCATTGAAAAAATCCGGATTCGACTGATACACTCTGCCCGTGTATCGCGCCGTCATCTGATCCCGCTTGCGGGAATCCGGAGACAACACATAGGCGCATTCAATCGTTATGTATTTCCTAGCCCTGGTGCCTGAACTCAAGTTTGAGGGACACACAGGTTGTTATAGCTTAGGTAATCGTAACGGTTCGAATCGGAGATTGCTTGCCACCCTCGCGGTGACAAAGGGTTTCCGGACGCGCATGCACCAAATGAGCGCTGACGCCCGGAAAGCGTCGGCAATTTAACAAACAAGCGCTCCCGCGGCCGGTACTCCGGTCCAAGCGGATCGCGCGGCGCGAAACCTTAGGGTAGCGCGCAACGCGCGGCAGCGGTTCGAGCGCTTGCAAGGAAACACGACAATGAAGCGTATGTTGATCAACGCAACTCAGCGTGAAGAGTTGCGTGTGGCTATCGTCGATGGCCAGACCCTGTTTGATCTCGATGTCGAGATCCCCTCCCGCGAACAGAAAAAGTCGAATATCTATCTCGGCCGGATCACCCGGGTTGAACCTTCCCTGGAAGCCTGCTTCATCGAATATGGCGGCGAGCGTCATGGCTTCCTGCCGATGAAGGAAATCTCCAAGCAGTATTTCACTGCCGGAGTCGATGGCAACAAGG
>JBBSVJ010000139.1:0-9409 GCA_038233665.1 Lysobacterales bacterium | reverse complement strand
AGCAAGATCCTTGTGTGCCGTTCCATTCTGGCTAGAAGTCTGGAGGGCAGAAACTTTGGATAGCGCGATTGCAGCCCGAAGATTTCTGCCGCCCGGAATCTAAACAGCCACCGGAGAACGTCATGATCCGTATTTTGCTCAGCACGCTGTTGTTGCTCAGTTCCCCATTGTTTGCCGCCAATGAAATCGCGGATTCAGCGACCGAAGTGCATCCGCTGCTGCTCGGATCCCAAGCCCCCGATGTTGCCCTGAAGACGCTGGAAGGGAAGGACACCACGTTGTGGAAGCAAATGGATGGCAAGCCGGCCATCCTGATTTTCTATCGCGGAGGCTGGTGCCCGTATTGCAACACGCAACTCAGCGAGTTGCGCCTGATCGTCAAGCAGGTTGAGAAGCTCGGTTTCCAGATGATTGCGATCAGCCCGGATCGGCCTGAAGAATTGGCCAAGACGATAACCCGGGATAAGCTCGATTACCGTTTGCTGTCAGATAGCAAAGCGGCAGCGTTGAAGGGTTTTGGGATTGCGTTTCGCGTCGATGACGCCACCATCGAGAAGTATCACGGTTACGGAATCGATCTGGAAAAATCCTCCGGAGAGAGCCATCACATCCTGCCGGTGCCTTCCGTTTTCATCGTCGACAGTGAGCACGAGTTGCAGTTCTCCTACACCCATCCCGATTACCGCGTTCGGGTACCGGGTAGCGTGATTCTCGCGGCGGCGAAAGCCATCTCCAAACACGAGCAGATGGTCAAGCCGCAAGCAAAGAATCCATGAGCAGCGGGGCTCGCTACAGCCGAGCCCCCATTCGTTCTGCTCAATGGCGAAGGGGTTGGGTAGCGCATTGCGCCATGCGACCATGCAGCAATGACGATTCCACAACCCATCTACAATCCGTGCGCCAACCTTGATCTGACCGCTGTGCTTGAGCGAGTGCGCGAGGATGTTCTTCCGCTGGTCGGCAAGGGCAAGGTGGCCAGCTACATTCCGAGGCTTGCCGGGGTTCCTGCAGATCGCTTCGGTATGGCGATTGCGACCCTGGATGGAGAGGTTTACAAGGTTGGCGACGCCGATGAGTTGTTCTCGATCCAGAGTATTTCCAAGGTGTTTACCCTGACGCTTGCGCTTGAGGCACTGGGTGGTGATCTGTGGAAGCGGGTAGGTCGCGAACCTTCAGGCAATGCGTTCAATTCACTGGTCCAGCTTGAACGCGAGCGTGGCATTCCTCGAAATCCGTTCATCAATGCCGGGGCGCACGTAATCGCCGATGTGATCTTGTCGCATACCTCAAATGCTCGGCAGAGCCTGCTCGATTTTGTTCGCGAACGTGCCGATAATCCGGCCATCATCATGGACGAGGAGGTGGCGCAGTCCGAACGCGATGCGGGATTCAGAAATTTCGCGTTGGCCAATTTTCTGCGCAGTTTCAACAACATTGAAAACGAGGTCGAGGATGTCCTCGATTTCTACTTCCATCAATGCGCTCTGCAGATGAGTTGCGCAGATCTGGCACGTGCGTTTCTTCATCTTGCCAATGCGGGCGCGTGTCGGCGCAACGGCAAGGCGATCATCAAGGCGGATCGGGTCAAGCGCATCAATGCATTGATGATGACTTGCGGTACCTACGACGCGGCTGGCGAGTTTGCCTTTCGCGTCGGGTTGCCCGCCAAGAGTGGAGTAGGCGGGGGTATCGTCGCCGTGGTACCGAAAGTCTTGTCGATCGTGGTCTGGTCGCCAGGTCTGGATGAAAAAGGAAACTCACTCGCTGGCGCAGCCGCGCTCGATCGATTTACCGAACTGACCGGCCTTTCCGTCTTTTAGATTGATAAATACGTTTAATAATCAGCAATTTATGAGCTATTTCTCAAGTAAAATCGCCCAGTTCTCGAGACCCTCCACCCGGCTGCAAACGGTTTTGATGCAGACCAACATCGGTACGGCGAGAAGCAATCCGATAATTCCCCACATCCAGCCCCAGATCATCAGCCAGAGAATGATTGCCAAGGGACTGAGTTTGACCGTTTGACCCAGGGCCAACGGGGTTGCGACTTGGCTTTCCAGTAAATGCAAGCCTAGATAACCTACCGCCGGAAGTGCCGCGGCACCCAGGTTGGGAAACTGCGACAGGCCCACCAACGCGAGCATCGACGCCATGATCAGTGGACCGACATAGGGGGTCAGATTGAGCAGAGCAGCCAGCGAACCCCAAAGCAGGGGCGTATCGACATTCAGCAACCAGAGCAGAAAAGTCGTGGCACAGCCGAGTGCGAAACTTGTTGAACAGACGGTCAGAAAATACCGAGACAGATCGCTCTGGATAGAGCGCACGATATCCACCGTCACCCGCTTCTGTTGCCAGGTCGATCGCATCATCAATACGCGGCGTAATAGACTATCGCTGTAAAGAAGGAAGAAATACGTCAACAGAACCACTGCGAGCGCGCTGGCGAGCACTCTGGGTGTCGTTGAAAGGAGACTCGGTCGATCGGGGGCCTGAACGACAACCGTTTTGTTGCGTTTCCCGGGCTCTTCTGCCATTGCGCTGATCGAGTCGCCCATCTTGTTGGCTTCGGTGAAAGGTCGAATCAGCGATTTGATTTTAGGTGCCACGTTGTGGATGACCCGTGGAGCGCGACCGACCCATTCCGCTGCCGGAACATAAAGCGCATTGCCGATGCCGACGATGGTCGCCATGGATATGGCAATCAGCAGCAAGGCGGCAATCCAGCGCGGTAACCAGCCACTGCTCAATCGTTTCATCACCGGGCTCAGCAGCAGCGAGAAAAAGCCTGCCAGAAGAATGGGCAAGATCAGCTCGCTGGCGAAATAGCAGGTGTAGAGCGTTCCGAGCAGGACAAGTATTCCCAGCAGGCGGTGAATTCCGGAGTTGACCTCGATTTGCGATTCACGGACTGCCCGATTCAGGGTGGCCCCTGTCGCCCGCGTACTTTCGACAGGAGCTTTAGCCGGGGCAGGGCGGGCGCTGATCGCTTTATCAGCCGCAGGGACCGGTTGATCAGCAGCATTTTCTTTTGATTCGATCGTGGTCATCGAAAGATCCCTAGCTTGGTCAGTTCCGCATTCTGCACTCGTTTTAATTGAAGTGAGTCTTTTCCGCTTCCGACATTCATGCGCCGTCAGGTTCGAGCAGGCCATTCATCGCAGAGTCGGGACTCGTTAGCTAGTTTGGGTGACCGTCTTCTGAAAAAAAAGGCTGAATGCCATGAGAGAGCACTGGGATTTTTTCAAGGAATCTGATAGCTCAATGGGCGTCTTCTATCCCCTTCACTACGTGCTCGCAGCGTTCGACAATGACGTGCGCGCCAACGAGATCAAGCAGCGTTTCGTCGCTGAAGGTTTCGCAGATGATGACGTTGCCGTGGTCGATGGGCCGTTCCTGGTTGATCGACTGGAATCCACGGAAGGCTCGAATCTGGCTGAAAAGGCCGGACAGGAGCTGGTCCGCGCGGTCGGAACAGAGTTTGGCTACATCGATGACGATCGCAAGACTGCCGAGCGTGGAGGATGCTTTTTGTTCGCGTATACGCCCGATCAGGAAACTACCGATCGCGCGATTGAGTTGCTCAAGTTCGCTCATCCCATCTATGCGCGCCGCTATCATTTGGCCGGCATCCACCGCATCAGTTACCCGAAACAATCGGTGCTCTGATCAGGCGATCAACGAACTGGTGAATCCGTGAAGATCGAATACGCGACGGCTTCAGCAACCTTGATGCCGTCCACAGCGGCTGAAAGAATGCCGCCCGCGTAACCGGCGCCCTCGCCAGCCGGGAACAAACCTCGGGTATTGAGGCTTTGCAGATCGCCATCGTTGCGCTTGATACGAATCGGTGAGGAGGTTCGCGTTTCGATCGCGGTGAGCAACGCGTCGTGTTGATTGAACCCGCGAATCTGTTTGTCGAATGCGGGAATCGCTTCGCGCATGGCGTGAAGGGCGAATTCAGGCAGGGTGGGTGCCAAGTCGCATAGTCGCATTCCCGGCGTGTAGGAAGGCAGCACACCACCGAATGTCGTCGATGCCCGACCGCTGATGAAATCGCCCAGCAGCTGACCTGGCGCATCGTAGTTCGATCCGCCAAGCGAAAACGCTTGCTCCTCCCAGTGACGCTGAAAGGCAATGCCGGCGAGCGGATTGCCAGGATAGTCATCAGGCGTGATGCCGACGACGATCGCACTATTTGCGTTGCGTTCGTCACGCGAGTACTGGCTCATTCCATTGGTGACGAGTCGGCCTGCTTCAGATGCCGCTGCCACCACGGTTCCTCCCGGACACATGCAGAAACTGTAGACCGATCGGCCGTTGGTCGCGTGATGCACAAGCTTGTAGTCGGCAGCGCCGAGCATCGGGTGACCGGCGCTAGCCCCATACCGTGCGCGATCGATCAGCGATTGCGGATGTTCGATGCGGCAACCAATCGAGAACGGCTTTGCTTCGATGTAGATACCGCGCTCATGGAGCATTTCGAAGGTATCGCGCGCACTGTGGCCTATCGCAAGAATTACATGGTCTGCGCGGATTTCCTCGCCACTTGCGAGGGTCACACCGCGCACATGACCCTCTTCTACATGCACATCCTCGACCTTGCTCGAAAAGCGAAATTCTCCACCGAGGGCTTCGATGCTCGCACGCATGTGCTCGACCATCTTGACCAGACGAAACGTACCGATATGCGGCTTGCTGACGTAGAGGATTTCGTCGGGCGCTCCGGCCTTGACGAATTCGCTGAGAACCTTGCGACCATAGTGACGCGAATCCTTGATCTGGCTGTAGAGCTTGCCATCGGAGAAGGTGCCGGCACCGCCTTCGCCGAACTGCACGTTCGATTCAGGGTCAAGGGTACCTTTGCGCCAGAACCCCCAAGTATCCTTGGTCCGCTCGCGCACAGCTTTTCCGCGTTCCAGGATCAGTGGCCGCAAACCCATTTGCGCAAGAATCAGCGCGGCGAGGATGCCGCAGGGGCCCGTGCCGATAACGATCGGACGCGGCGTGCCCGTGGGCAACGATCGATCACCAACGACGAATTGATAGCTCGTGTCCGGTGTCGCCGTGACATGCGGATCGGCGCTGAATTCGGCCAGCAAGACTTCGCCGCGCGTCGTCTCGATATCCAGGGTGTAGGTGAAATGGATCGCAGATTTCTTTCGCGCATCGACGCCACGTCGAAAGATCGTGTAAGCGATAAGTTCGTCGGCCTTCAATCCGAGGCGCACGCAGATCGCTGCGGCAAGTTCCTCGGCAGCGTGGTCGAGAGGCAGTTTGAGTTCTGTCAGTCGCAACATGGGCGTGAATTCATTGTGAAGATATCAGCTCAGACCGCACTACCGGCCGCGTGACCGGAGGCCCAGGCCCACTGGAAATTGTAGCCGCCCAGATGGCCGGTCACATCGATCACTTCACCGATGAAGTACAAACCTTCAACCAGCTTTGATTGCATTGTGCTTGAAGACAATTCATCGGTGTCGACGCCACCCAGGGTGACCTCAGCCGTGCGATATCCCTCGGTGCCGCTGGCAACGATCGGCCACGAATTCAGCTGCTCGGCAATAGCGCGCAACTCGGATTGGCGATACTGACGCATAGGCTTGCTCGGCAACCAGTGCTCACAAAGGCGTTGCGCCAGACGTTTCGGCAACGCATCTGCCAGAACCGTTTTCAGTTCCGCAGCACTGCGCTCAGCTTGCTGGGCGAGCAGAAAGGTTAACGCATCTTTTTCGCCGAACAGATCCACTCGTAAATCGTCACCTGGTTGCCAATAGGAGGAGATCTGCAAAATCGCCGGGCCGCTGATTCCTCGATGGGTGATCAACATATCGGCGCGAAACTGCGCTCCGTTGCAATGAGTCGTGACGGGAAAGGCTACACCGCTCAAGTCTGCAAAGCGTTCCTGGTGCTTGCCACTCAGAGTCAGAGGAACCAAACCTGCACGTGTAGGCAAAACGACGTGTCCGAACTGACGCGCGAGTTCATAACCGAATCCACTGGCGCCCATGCTTGGAATCGACAGTCCGCCGGTGGCGATGACGAGGGCTGCACTCTCAAGCTCGCCAAGAGTCGTCTGGAGCAGAAATCCTGCTTCCGGTTTTCGCACCGCGGCAACGCTGCAGCTCGTTTGCACTTGCACGCCTGCACGGGCGCATTCATCGAGCAACATGCTTACGATCTGCTTGGATGAAACGTCGCAGAACAGCTGACCGAGTTCTTTTTCGTGCCATTCAATACGATGGTCATCGACCATGTCGATGAAATCGGTGGGTGAATAGCGCGCCAAGGCTGATTTGCAGAAATGCGGATTGGCCGAAAGAAAATTGACAGGTGTGGTTCCGGTATTGGTGAAATTGCAACGCCCACCGCCGGACATGAGAATTTTCTTGCCCACGCGGTTTGCGTGCTCGATCACACGCACACGCTTGCCGCGCCGGCCTGCCGTCAACGCACACATCAAACCCGCCGCACCGCCACCGATGATGGCGACATCAATACGCTCGGACATCGCTTTAACGTCCGCTCGATTCGGTGCTCATCCGCGGCTGTGGATCGATGCCGATAACCGTATCACCACTGATGATTTGCACATGACCATCCTGGATCAGGCATTGCAGCCGCAGACCACGTTCTGCCAGTGCCGCCAAGGCATCGACGACATCGGTAGAAATATCGAGCACGGTCAGATTTTTTGAACGCTTGAGATCGCTGGCCGACTTCTCCCACCAGATATCCGCGCCGCGTCCGCCGTAGTTGATCAAAACAACCTGGTTTGATCGACCACAGGCTTTGCGAACACGCGCCGGGTCGGGATGGCCGAGATCGATCCACAACGCAATTTCGCCATTCAATTCCTTGCGCCAGAGATCAGGCTCGTCATCGGTACTCAAGCCTTTGCCGAACTCCAGTCGCTCATCGGCATAGAGGGCGAAAGCGAGCACACGAATCATCATGCGCTCGTCGGTCTCTGAGGGATGGCGAGCAAGAGTCAGCGCATGCGTCGCGTAATAGTGGCGATCCATATCGCTGATTTGCAGCTCGATCTTGTAGATGGTTGCGTTGAGTGCCATGCCCTGGGCCGATCGCGAATAAGTCGACCATTGTAGTCGGCTGACACGCGCTTACGAGGATCTGATCGCCTCGGATGCTTTGTCGGGGAAGTTTTCAGGTGAATAGAACCGATAGATCAAGGGATCTTTTAAAGCATCAAGCGTTCAATCAATGACATCGCGATCATTGAAAAGCCGGGCGACGCCAAGATGCTGCTGAGCAGACCAGTGCCCAGCAAAAAGGAGTGCGAACGCAAGAACCTTCCGATAAATGTCGCCTGAGCGATTGTTTTAATTGAACTCGGTAGCGCTCAGTGGAAAGCGCTCGACAGGGATGTTGTATCCGATATCAGGCTCGCAGCCACCGATCGACCAATCCTTGGCAATCGCACGCCCGGCGCGATTTCTAGTCGGTGGCAACCAATACATCGACGCCGCTGCGCGGGCGAATCGCGCGTGCCGGGATGTCATCGCCATGGCGCCATCGCAGCAGAGCATCGCGCTTTGTGGCGCCTGCAACCAGAAACAGAACGCTCCGACTCTGACTCAGCCGTGCTGCGCTCAGCGATACGCGTTCAGGCGGTGGTTTGGGTGCATCGAACACGGCGAGTGCGGTAGAAGCGTGAGTAGCGTCGTCCCAATCATGGCCAGGAAACAAGCTGGCGGTATGCCCATCCTCACCCAGGCCCAGGAGAACCAGATCGAACATGCCGACTTCGCGCAGGGCTTGCGTATAAAGAGTGGCGGCCACCGATGCACCCAGTTCCGCTGCAATAACATGGATGCTGTCCCTTGGAATTGGCACATGGCCAAGCCAGGTCTCCGCCGCCATCGTACTGTTGCGTTCACCGTCGCCCAGTGGCAGACAGCGCTCATCGCCAAACCAAATCTCCCAGCGCGACCAGTCGGTGACAGCATCGCGCAACGCGGTGTAGGTCGCGCTTGGGGTGGCGCCGCCTGCCAGCACAATTACAAAGCGGCCACGCGCAGCAATCGCAGTCGCCGAGGCATCGAGGATCCAGCGACTGGCTTTCTGTCGGAGCGCCATGGCGTCTGCAACAGCGTGCCAGCGAATGGTTTCAGATTCGATTTCCACGTTTTGATGCCTTTCACTCATTGCCGATCACGGTTATGCGGGAGCCGTAGCGCATCGCCGACAGGCGTTTGTCTGGATCGAATCGTGGCTCAACCGCTATCTCGTTCGCAATATCCGGCCCGCAGCCGATGTGCATGTGCCTCTCTGTTCGTGTCTCGCAGGATACTCCGGAGGAGTTCTCATGCTGGTCCGATGCGTCCGCTGGATATTCGGCGGAGGTCGTTGGCAATCGCGCGAACCCTTCAAGAGGAGCATGATATTTCATCGCCAGCTTTGTCACTCAGACGCTTCGGAGAAGGGCAATGACGAACATAAAAGTGTGCCCCTCGCGCATGTTGATGCTCGGTGTCTTCTCCAACTCAGTCACCAGCGGCGAAGACTGAGCGAAAGTCGGCCGAAAATCCGAAATGGGCAGGCGCGTGTGAGTGCAACCAGCATAAATGCGAGGCCCGCTGAGAAATCGTGCAGGCGCGCGCCAAAGTGAATGAGCCGCGACCAGGCACGTGAACTTGGTCGCAAGAATAGTGTCCTAGGCATCGGGCGCCGCGAGTAGCTAATGGTGTGAAACGATACATTTGGAATAGCGTCTCCTGCATTTGTCCACCTTCCAACGAGAGCCCTGTTATTCAATGAAACGCGAAGTCGCCGAAGCGCAGCACGATTCAGACGCCCTGGTTTTTTTCGGAGCCACCGGCGATCTGGCCTACAAGCAGATCTTTCCCGCGTTGCAGGCGTTGACCCTGCATGATGGGTTTGATTTGCCAGTCATCGGTGTTGCGCATTCTGGCTGGACGGTCGAGAAACTTCGCCAGCGCGCTCGCGAAAGTATTGAGCAATCTGCCAAAGATCATGGCGGCAGCGTCGACGAGGACGCATTCGCGAAGCTGTCCGCGCGACTCCAGTACGTTGATGGTGACTACAACGATGCTGCGACCTTCGACCGGCTCAAGCAGGCGCTCGGCAGCGCGCGCCATCCGCTGCACTATTTGGCCATTCCGCCCAGCTTGTTCAGTACGGTGGTCAAGGGCCTGCAGCAGGCCGGTTGCGCGGACGGTGCGCGGGTAGTCGTCGAGAAACCGTTTGGACGTGATCTGGCTTCTGCGCAAGAACTCAACGGTATTCTGACCGCCGTATTTCCGGAGGACTCCATCTTTCGCATCGATCACTACCTCGGCAAGGAAGCGATCATGAATATCCTGTATTTCCGATTTGCCAATTCGTTTCTCGAGCCGATCTGGAATCGCAACTGCGTGGCCAGCGT
>JBBSVJ010000138.1:0-9412 GCA_038233665.1 Lysobacterales bacterium | reverse complement strand
TATTCCCCACTGCTGCCTCCCGTAGGAGTCTGGACCGTGTCTCAGTTCCAGTGTGGCTGATCATCCTCTCAGACCAGCTACGGATCGTCGCCTTGGTGGGCCTTTACCCCGCCAACTAGCTAATCCGGCATCGGCTCATCTTATCGCGTGAGGCCCGAAGGTCCCCCACTTTCACCCGTAGGTCGTATGCGGTATTAGCGTAAGTTTCCCTACGTTATCCCCCACAACAAGGTAGATTCCGATGCATTCCTCACCCGTCCGCCGCTCGCCGCCAGGGTTGCCCCCGCGCTGCCGCTCGACTTGCATGTGTTAGGCCTGCCGCCAGCGTTCACTCTGAGCCAGGATCAAACTCTTCAGTTGAACCTTCTAACCGTCGGGGCGAACCCCTAGGTTTATTCCTGAACGTTTAACCCAAGCATCTTCAAACTATGGCTTATAGCTTTTGCTTGATTCTTGCTTGGACGCTCGTATTACGTTGGACTTTCATCCACCGCAAGGCGCCCACACAAGATACCTGCGCACACTGTCAAAGATCATTACGACGCGGGAATTTCCATCCCCGCAGGTGACAACCTTTCGTCGTCACCGAGCCGCACATCATACAACCTATTTCATCACCGTCAACACCCAATCGCGCTCTTTCTCTCTCTTCGCAATCGCCGTTTCCAGCCCCGCCACTCAAGCCCAATGCCTCAAGCTCTCCTCAGCGGGCGCGCATCCTAACCGACACCTTTCGTTTGTGAAAGAGGTTTCGTGAAATTATTTGGCCCGACACTCCAATGTTTTCGCAAGCCCTTGTTTCAGAAGATTTCTATCCTCTCCGTCCGAACCGGCATCGGCGCTGCTGGTTCATTGCTGGCGAGCTGAGTAGGTGAAGTAGGGCGTGTTGGCAGACCGCGCATGGCGTGATGACACACCAAGCCGCACTGATACGGCACAAGCAACGGAATGCTAGAAGCCGATGGCGCATCTTCAACCGGAACGAAAACTCGCATGTGAACCACCTTCGCCTGCCTGGCGCTTGTTGACTGGAGCCCAGTCAAGCAGGTCATGCAGCGGTGGCGATGATGGAATGCGTCATCCCGCTGAAGACAAGTGGCGAAACGATGGCATTGTCGATCGCCACCAGCAGGCGAGGATCAGATTTCAATCATCTCGAAATCCGACTTGGTTACGCCGCAGTCGGGACACGTCCAGGTTTCCGGGACATCTTCCCAGCGCGTACCGGGCTCTATGCCGTCATCAGGCCATCCATCGGCCTCGCTGTAGAGGAAACCGCACACCACACACATGAAGGTTCGAAACGGGGTATCAGCCTGAGTCATTATTGATTCTGCAAGAGTTGAAGGCGTCACCAAGCGACGCTGCGCATATCATTGTGTCAGCTTGCGCATGTTGCGCAAAGTCGGGAACCGATATCGCCATGTTCGATACCAGAGGTTTGTACGCCATCACCAACGGGCCGAGAGCGGATCTTGAATCCGCAGTCAATCACGCTTTGACAGGTGGTGCGCGAATTGTTCAGTACCGCGACAAGACCGACGACAGAAAACGACGATTGGCCGAGGCGACGATGCTCTTAAAACTATGCTCGAATCATGGCGTTTCACTGATCATCAATAGCGACATCGATCTCGCGATTGAATGTGGAGCCGCGGGCGTTCATCTCGGAAGCGAGGATATCGGCTTGACGGAAGCACGCGTTCGCCTGGGTCGCGAGGCGATCATTGGCGTGTCGTGTTACGACTCGATTGCCCTTGCCCGGGTCGCCGTGGACCACGGTGCCAGCTATGTTGGATTCGGTGCCTTTTATCCGTCAACTACCAAGCCCAACGCTGGGCGTGCTCAACTGGCCACGCTGATCGAAGCTGAATCGCTAGGTGTTCCGGTGGTGGCCATCGGCGGCGTCACCCCGGACAATGCGCCTCCACTGATCGCCGCGGGTGCGGATTGCGTCGCGGCAGTTTCATCGCTGTTCGATGCTACGGATATCGAATCCACCGCGCGGCGCTTCAGCCAACTTTTTTTCTGATCCAGACGAGAAACCCATGAGCTCAAACCACGAAATGTTCCAGCGCGCCTTGGCCTTGATGCCGGGGGGCGTCAATTCACCGGTTCGCGCTTTCCAGTCGGTCGGCGGCGAACCTTTCTTTACCGAACGCGCGGATGGACCTTACCTGTGGGACGTGGAAGGTAACCGCTATATCGACTATGTCGGCTCATGGGGACCGATGATTGCCGGTCACAACCATCCGGCAGTGCGCAGCGCTGTGGAGAAAGCGATCAAGAACGGTCTATCGTTCGGTACGCCCTGCCCGGCCGAGATCACGATGGCCGAGACGATCAGCAAACTGGTGCCGTCGATCGAAGTTTCACGCATGGTCAACTCTGGCACCGAAGCGACCATGTCCGCAGTGCGACTCGCCCGTGGCTTCACCGGTCGCTCACGAATCGTCAAATTTGAAGGCTGTTATCACGGCCATTGCGACGCATTTCTGGTCAAGGCGGGTTCTGGCGCGCTGACTCTCGGCATGCCGACTTCGCCGGGCGTGCCGACCGCACTCGCCGATCTGACCATGACTTTGCCATTCAATGATTTCGAGGCGGCTACGCGTCTGTTTGACGAAATCGGCAGTGAGGTCGCGTGCCTGATCGTCGAACCGGTTGCAGGCAACATGAACTGCATTCTGCCGCGCGATGGTTACCTTCAACATCTTCGCAACTTGTGTACTCAACACGGGGCGTTGCTGATCTTTGACGAGGTCATGACTGGCTTTCGAGTTGCCCTGGGTGGCGCTCAAGAGGTCTACGGCATCACCCCGGATCTGACCACCTTGGGCAAGATCATCGGTGGCGGCATGCCGGTCGGTGCCTATGGCGGTCGCCGCGACATCATGAACCAGATATCTCCAGCCGGGCCGATTTACCAGGCGGGAACATTGAGTGGTAATCCGGTCGCCATGGCCGCCGGACTGGCCATGCTGGCATTGATCCAGGAGCCCGGTTTCCACGACGAACTTTCACGCCGCACCCAGCTACTGTGCGATGGCATGCAGGCGTTGGCGGACGGCGCAGGGATTGCATTCAGCACGACTCGAGTCGGCGGCATGTATGGACTGTTCTTCAGCGCCGAGAAAGTTGAAACCTACGCGCAGGCAACGGCTTGCGACACGTCACGATTCAATCGGTTCTTCAACATGATGCTTGAAGGCGGGGTCTATCTTGCCCCATCCGCCTACGAGGCCGGATTCATGTCGATGGCGCACAGCGAGCAGATCATTGCCGACACCCTGAAAGTGGCCCGCGAAGCTTTCCAGAAACTGGCGTAGTGCTTGGCTTCTTTTGGCATGCCAGAACTTGACGGCAAATGGTTCTGCGCGAATTTTTAGTGCGAGCGATGCGCCCGGCAAGGTTTCAATTGCGCTGACAATCCAATTTCCAGATTAGACGACTGATCAAAACCATCCTCTTCGGAAACCTACTATGCGACTCGAAACCCTGGCCGTGCACGCGGGCGGCGAAAGTGATCCGGTAACCGGTGCGGTGTCGCCGCCGATCCACCTTGCGACGACGTTCAAACATGGGCCGGCAGCCGAGCGGCTCGCAGGCTACGAATATCAACGCGAAGGCAACCCGACCAACGATCGGCTCTGCGCAGCACTTGCAGCGCTTGAACGCGGCAGTCACGCATTGACCTTTGCCTCAGGAATGGCCGCGATCAGCTGCCTGCTGGAAACCCTGGACGCTGGCACCCATATCGCCATACCGGACGACTGCTATACCGGGTTGCGCGTTCTCGCAGGCGAATTTCTTCCTGATCGAGGTATCCGTGTCAGTACGATCGACATGACCAATCTCGATGCAGTTCGACAATCGTGTCGCGACGGGATCGACCTGTTATGGGTCGAGACGCCATCAAATCCGCGCATGAAAATCAGCGACATTCAAACCCTGGCAGACATTACCCACGCCAACGCCGGAAAGCTGGTGTGTGACAACACGTTTGCCTCACCAGTGCTGCAGCGCCCGCTCGAACTCGGTGCCGATATCGTCATGCATTCGACGACCAAGTATTTCGGCGGCCACAGCGATGTACTTGGCGGCGCGCTGATATTCAAGCAGGCAGACGCATGGTTTGAACGCACCGCACATCGTCTGCATATCACTGGCGCAACCTTGGCACCGTTCAATGCCTGGTTGACTCTTCGCGGTTGTCGATCACTGCCTGCACGCATGCGGATGCACTGCGAAAATGCCCACGCGGTAGCGCGGTTTCTCAACGACCATCCGATGATCGAACGGGTCAATTATCCCGGACTTCCCTCGCATCCCGGACATGCCGTCGCGGCCAGTCAGATGAGCGATTTCGGCGGCATGCTCAGCATTGAGCTGCGCGGCGGGCGTAGCGCCGCGCTGGCAATGGCTGAAAAATTGAAAGTCTTCACCAATGCCACTTCGCTTGGTGGCTGCGAATCGCTGATAGAGCACCGTGCATCGGTCGAGGGCGACAATCCGACATCGCCGAAAAACTTGCTGCGCCTTTCAATCGGCCTCGAACATCAGGAGGATCTGATCGCGGATCTTGCGCAAGCGCTGAATTAATTGGAGTTATGCACGTCCAAATTACCGCTTTGCCGGACATCCATTCACGGCGCTGACAGCGGACAAATGGACTGATCAAGCGTATTGGCACGTAACGCAGGTTCAATCGCCGCCGCGGCGCTCGCTTGTGCTGCCGTGATCGCTGCTGCAACGTTGCTGCTGATCAGACCAAAAATGGGCTGATTGCAGTTTCCGTCCAGCAAATCGTAATTGCTGATCACGACGGCTGGCGGCATCAAGTCGGAACTGTAAACACCATCCGTGCCATCGGTCTGCATCAGATAATCAAGGGTGTATCCCAGACTGACGTTGTTCAGATTAACCGAGCAACTGGTGTTGATAAAACCAGTGATCACGATCGGAACAACGATGTTTGCCGCAGAGCCCGGGCCGACAAAATGGCCGGTCAAAAAATTGCCCGAGAAAGTTCCAGCAGCGATCGATACTGCGCATCCTTCGATGCCCGAGCCGCAACCATTCGCGTTTCCGCAAACCGTGTAGTTGAGCCCCGACTGGGTGCCCGACTGCTTCGGAATACAGGCGCTGGTGCCGTTGATGCTGGTGCGCATCACGTCGAGGAATTGCGCCTTGGTCTTGCCTGGCACCCAGCAGGTCTCGAAACCCTGATGGAACAACAGGCCTGCTGCCGATGCCGGAAAAATCCAACATGCCAATACAAGAGTAGCAAAGGTTACAAATCGCGATCTCTTGGTCTTGGTCATGTCGTATTTCTCAAGGGGGGCGAAGTCCAAGCGTAGGCGACAACGCTGCAAAGCGCCATGCTCAATCGAGAAACAGATCCGGCAACAGGGCATGTCCTGGGGCGATCGCGTAACGATCAAAGTCTTCGACTCCGTGTGCGCGCAGCACCTCGTCATCTATGAGGAAGTTACCGGTCAGCTCGCGGCTCGGCGTGGTCAAAATTGCATGCGCCGCGTCAGCGACAATTTCGGGTCGACGAGCGGCATTCAAATCCACACCCGGAATCATGTTCAGTGCGTCTGTCGCGATCAACGTGCGCGGCCAGAGTGCATTCACCGCGACTCCCGCCTCTTTGAATTCCTCCGCCATGCCCAGTGTGCACAGGCTCATGCCGTACTTGGCCATCGTGTAGGCAACGTGCGGACCAAACCATTTCGGCTCCAGATTCAACGGAGGCGACAGTGTCAGGATGTGCGGATTGGATGCCTTTTTCAGATACGGTAGGCAGGCCTGTGAACACAGAAACGTTCCTCGCGCGTTAACTTGGTGCATGAGGTCGTAGCGCTTCATCGGCGTTTCGGCGGTTCCACGAAGCCATATTGCACTGGCGTTGTTCACAAGAATGTCGATGCCGCCAAATCGACTGACGGCCTCCGCCACGGCGGCGAGAACGCTTTCCTCCTCCCGGATATCAACCTTGAGCGGCAAAGCGACACCTCCCGCTGCCTCGATATCAGCGGCAGCGGTGTAGATGGTTCCGGGCAATTTCGGGTTGGCCACCGAACTTTTGGCGGCGATCACGATATTCGCGCCATCCTTCGCAGCACGCTTCGCGATGGCCAGTCCAATGCCGCGCGACGCGCCGGTGATAAACAGGGTTTTACCTTTCAGACTACTCATCTTGCTCACCTCAGCGGGTTTGAAAACGCGGCAGATAGTGCATCAGTTGCATGAGGCGATCGATGGGATCGGATGCTTGCAGGAGATCCTGACGTTCCGAGCTTTCCAGCGGTAGCGCTTCGGCGAGCCGGTAGCCCACCCATGCCGCATCATCATAGCGAGCACGATCAACTTGCGCGTACTCGCCACCGGCCTGCTCATGGAATCGTTCGAGGATTGTTGCCAGCAAGCCACACTCGGGAGGAACCGGAAGTTGCTCCTCTTCGACCAGCCAATCCACGGAAGCGCGAATCAATCCGTTCTCACGAATGCGGATTTCCCTGACTTGGAAACGTTCGAAACCGCGAGCCAGGATTCCCAGCAGACCATCATCAGTGGTATGGAAATCAACGATGCGCGCGAGCGTCCCAACTGCCGCGGGTACCGAAGGTTGCCCGATCTCGTTCCCCTCAAGAATCAGGCAGACACCGAAACCTGAATCGTTGCGCGCACAGTCACGAATCATGTCCAGATAACGGGTCTCGAAAATCCGCAGGCTCAGCGCGCCCTCGGGATACAACACCGAAGAAAGCGGAAACAGCGGCAGATCCGCGTTCATGATGGGTCAATCATCGGCTGAGCATCTCCATGAATCGACGCGGGGCCGACTCAAAACCACCGTTGGACATGAAGATCACCTGGTCGCCTGGACGAACTTCTGCGCGCAGGCTTTCGAGCATGGCATCGACGCTGGCAACCGCTTCTCCACGACCATCAAGCGCAGCAATTACTTTTTGTGCGTCCCAAGCCAATTCCGCACGTTGCAGGAAAACCACACGATCGGCCAGTGCCAGCGAGGGTGCCAGTTGGTCGGCATGCACGCCCGAACGCATCGAGTTTGAGCGCGGCTCCAGCGCGACGATGATGCGCGCTTCTCCAACGCGCGCGCGAAGACCCGCCAAGGTGGTTTCGATCGCCGTTGGATGGTGTGCAAAATCATCGTAGACAACGATGTTGTTGTGCTCGCCGATTCGCTCCATGCGTCGCTTGACGCTGCGGAAACCGGCAAAAGCCGGCAAGAGGTCTTTCGCGTCCGCACCCGCCGCCTGCGCGGCTACCAACGCCGCCAAAGCGTTCATCACATTGTGTCGGCCTAGCAGAGGCCAGTTGATCGTTCCGATCTGAACGCCCTTGTGGCTGACCTCGAAAACAGAACCATCCGCTTCGATTAGACGCGCGCGCCAGTCTCCACGATCAATGCCAAACGTTTCGACACGCGACCAGCAGCCCATTCTCAAGACTTCGGCCAAATTGGCATCCTCGGCATTGACGATGAGCAAACCGTTGCCCGGCACGATGCGCACGAAATGATGAAACTGACGCTGGATCGCGGCGAGGTCGGGAAAGATGTCGGCGTGGTCGAACTCAAGATTGTTGAGAATCGCGATCGAAGGACGGTAGTGAACAAATTTTGAGCGCTTGTCGAAGAATGCGGTGTCGTACTCGTCCGCCTCAATCACAAAGGGCTTTCCTTGGCCGAGTTGCGCCGACACTGCAAAGTTGCCAGGCACGCCACCAATGAGGAATCCGGGCTGCAGATTGGCCGACTCCAGCAACCATGCCAGCAGTGAGGTCGTGGTCGTTTTTCCATGCGTTCCGGCAACCGCCAACACCTGCCGCGCACCGAGCAACTGTTCACCGAGCCACTGCGGGCCCGAGATATAGGCGAAACGTTGATCGAGCACATGTTCGATCGCCGGATTTCCGCGCGACAGAGCGTTGCCAACGATTACCTGATCGGTATCGACATCAATATGTGCGCCCAGGTAGCCGGATTTGAGCGCGATGCCCAGTTCTTCGAGCTGGCTACTCATCGGCGGGTAGACATTGTTGTCACTGCCCTCTACCTCATGCCCCAACTCACGTGCGAGTGCAGCGATTCCGCCCATGAAGGTGCCGCAAATTCCGAGGATATGTAGTTTCATCAGTGAAGTTTAGTGTTTTAAGGTGTCAGGCAGCGCCGCCAAACAGCAGGCGACTGAGGGCGAAATCGGCAATCGACCACGCCAGTGCCAACGCCATTCCCATCCAGAATGGCGCCTCGATCGCCTGCCGCACATTGTGCGCGTCCACGGCGATCTTCCATACCAGCACCCCCAGCGTCAGCCAGGCCAACAGCGTTTGCAAGGGCGTCAGCAGCTTGTCGGCTTCCGCCGGGGTTCCGAACAACATCGCCAGCGGCAGAATGAGTACTGAAAAGACCATCGAACACGCGACCAATGCGATCGCGGTCTGCACGAAACGGTCGCTCCTCTTGCAAATCGTCAGCGCAACCCAGCAAAACCCAAGCAGCAAGCTGGTCGAAAACAGACTGCGGCCGAGCGCGCTATCGCCGATATTGAAGAGATTCGCTGTAAGCAAATCCAGGGCCACGCTCACCGCAAGCAGTGTGACAAGCAAAACCGGTTGGTGAGGGAGATCCTGCGGACCTCCCCGAAAGCGACAGATATTGAAGATTCTGCCGAGAAATCCAAAGCGGGCCTGAGGCGCGTCAGTCATCGGCGCAGATACCGATCATATTTTGCCGATTTACCCACACGACCGCGAAGCTCAACGATCAAGCCGGCAACGCACCGATGATGCGCTGAAAGACCTCGTCGAGCTCACCCACGCCATCGACGGTGACCAATTTTCCAATCCCCTCGAAATAGTCGGCCACCGGTGCGGTCTGCTCGGAGTAGACGCGCAATCGAGCGCGAACCGTCTCTGGCGTGTCGTCGACGCGACCTTCCGCCGCAGCACGGCCTGCAATGCGATGGACAATCAACTCGTTCGGCACGTTCAATTTGACTGCCACATCGAGCGGCTGACCGAGGCGTTCGAGCAAGGTTTCCAGAGCACCACACTGGGCCACATTGCGCGGATAGCCATCAAGAATGAAACCGGTCCTGGCATCGTCTTGGGAGACACGCTCCTCGAGCATTCCAAGGACGATATCGTCGGAAACCAGATTGCCCGCATCCATGACTGCCTTGGCCTTGAGACCCAAAGGCGTCCCGGCCTTGACCGCAGCGCGCAACAGATCACCCGTGGAAATATGTGGGATTCCAAGGGATTTCTTGAGCATGGACGCTTGGGTGCCTTTGCCCGAACCGGGCGCGCCGAGTAACACGAGTCGCATACAGATCCTTGAGACTTTAAGCGCGCATTCGAGGAAACCCACGACCCT
>JBBSVJ010000137.1:0-9500 GCA_038233665.1 Lysobacterales bacterium | reverse complement strand
TGTTGCCTTTGCCCAAGTGTCGGATGGTGCATCATTGCTAGGTCAAATGGCGAGCGCGATGCGATCCGAGAACTACGAAGGCTCGTTCGTCTATCAACATGCGGGTCGGATCGACACCTTACGTGTGTTTCATTCCGGCGGTGCGCGAGAGCGCGAACGCTTGATCAGCTTGAACGGCGCTCGCAACGAAGTCGTTCGGGATGGCGACAATATCACCTGCATTCGATCTGACGACTCTGCCATTGTCTACAAAGGCACATCTGGGCGGGGCCTTCTGCCGTTGGTTCCGGACACCGCGAATACCGGGTTGGGCGCCAATTATCGGATCGCTATCAGCGGTGAAGATCGCGTTGCGGGTTATTCAGCGGACATTGTCGATATCATTCCTCGCGATGGCTTTCGCTACGGCTATCGTCTCTGGATCGAGAAAAGCTCGCGACTATTGCTGCAATCGGTTGTGACCGACAGCAAGCGACATCCGCTCGAGCAATTCATGTTCGTCTCGTTGGTCATTGGTACGCCGCCCAGTGATACAGATCTTGTTCCACGCCAGCGCGAGTTGATTACCACGACAACCGCGGATTCAAATGAGGTTGAGTTACGCGGTAAGTCACTGTGGAAGGTGGCCCAGCCACCACCGGGCTTCGTGTTCAGATCCGCACGGAGATCCCGTGATGCGATCAAGGGCGCAGAACATCTGATCTATTCAGATGGACTTTCCAGCGTTTCGATCTATGTGGAAGCAAAAGGTTCGGGTGCCGACGATCAAACAACGATGGCGGGCCGGGGCACAATGAATGTTTACGCCTATTCGGATGACAATTGGCGTTTCACCATCCTGGGCGATGTTCCGCTTGCGGCCGTGACGATGATGGCTCGATCTCTCACCCGGGTCGAAGATTCAGCACATTGAACCCATTCAATCTGCCATCAGTCATGCCTTTTGATGGGAACTTTGCCAGACATGGGCAATCCAATTGTCGTCGGAATCCGTAGTGCCATCAAAGCAATAATTCCACGTCAACCTTTCAGAATCGAGGAACAAGAAAATGACCAGTTTTTCGGGTAGTCGTCTTGCCCAATCATTCGCAGGAATATTATTTTCCTTTATTTGTTTCTCGGGTGTCGCATCGGCGGCTGAGCTTCCTGATTTCACCACTCTGGTCGAAAAGAATGCGCCGGCCATTGTGAATGTGCGCGCGTCGACCACACCGAAATCTGATCCCCGCACGCAGACGCCTGATTCTCAGCAACAACAGGAGATTCCCGAGATCTTCCGTCGATTTTTCGGTCCGATTCCGCGTGGTCAACAACCGGATGGGGAGCGTCAATCAGCAGGTTCAGGCTTCATCATTTCAAGCGACGGCTACATCTTGACCAACAATCACGTTGTCGACGGCGCAGATCAGGTCACCGTTCGCCTTTCGGATCGCAGGGAGCTCGATGCCAAGGTGGTCGGAACCGACGAGCAGACCGATATTGCGTTGCTCAAGATTGATGCCAAAAATTTGCCAGTTGTGACGATTGGCGATTCAACACTGCTCAAGCCAGGTCAATGGGTGGTCGCAGTCGGATCTCCATTTGGCATGGACCATACGGTGACTCATGGCATAGTCAGTGCTGTCGGACGAGGCTATGACCGGAGCCAGCAGTACGTTCCGTTCATTCAGACCGATGTTCCGATCAATCCGGGCAACTCCGGCGGCCCTTTGTTCAATCTCGACGGCCAAGTAGTTGGGATCAATTCGCAGATCTTCTCGAATACCGGCGGATATATGGGTGTCTCGTTTGCCATTCCGATTTCCGTCGCAATGAACACAATGAAACAGCTCAAGGAAAACGGCCATGTTTCCCGAGGGATGATCGGCGTCCAGATCCAGAATGTCGATCGTGATTCAGCCAAGGCACTGGGCTTGCCTCGAAGTGGCGGTGCCCTGGTCAACAACGTTTCTGCGGGCAGCGCGTCGGAGAAGGCTGGGGTCAAGGTTGGCGATGTGATTCTCGCGTTCGATGGCAGCGAAGTGGTCAGCTCCTCAGACCTCCCACCACTGGTAGGGCTGACCCCGCCAGGCACTAAATCCAAGCTCACGGTTTTTCGCAGTGGCAAGACGCTGGATATTCCAATCACGGTTGGGGAACTGCCTCAGGATGCGGCCGCTATTGCCTCGGCGCAGCCGAAAGCTCATTCGAGCAACAAACTCGGTATCGTGGTCGATGACCTGAGCGGCGATCAACGCAAGCAAGCGGGGTTGAAGAACGAGGGAGTGGTCATATCACGGGTTGACGGTTCGGCTGCCCGACGTGCCGCGCTTCAGCCCGGCGATGTGGTGCTCATGGTTGGCCGTCAGTCGATTGCCTCTGCGGATGCGTTCAACACAGCGGTCAAGCAGCTCAAGGGCGGCGATTCAGTCATGCTGCTGATCCGACGCAATGACGTCAGTTCCTTCGTTGCGCTGAACGTTCCCGAGGGCGATGCGGAGCAATAGATTGCCGCAATCCGGGCAAGCTGCCAGGTCGCCGCCATGGAAGACGATTCAGGGTTGCCTCGGCGGCGATCTGGTTTATCTCAGTCGAGAATGCTGCATCGCAGCTAAGTATCCCGCTTTCTGCGATAATCGCCGCCTTTGTGCCGGCCCCCGGCCGGTGCTATACGGCAAATCTTGATGGACCACATCCGAAACTTCTCGATCATCGCTCATGTCGACCATGGCAAATCCACCCTGGCCGATCGCATCATCCAGATCTGCGGGGGATTGCAGGAACGTGAAATGTCAGCTCAGGTACTCGATTCGAATCCGATCGAGCGCGAGCGCGGCATCACGATCAAGGCGCAGAGCGTATCGCTTCCCTACACGGCGAAGAGCGGCCGCACCTATCAACTCAATTTCATCGATACGCCTGGACACGTTGATTTTTCTTACGAGGTCAGTCGCTCGCTGGCTGCATGCGAAGGCGCACTCCTTGTTGTAGATGCGGCGCAAGGCGTCGAAGCCCAATCCGTTGCCAACTGCTACACCGCAGTAGAGCAAGGTTTGACCGTTGTTCCGGTACTCAACAAGATCGATTTGCCGACAGCCGACATTGATCGGGCCAAGGAGGAAATCGAAGCGGTCATCGGTATCGACGCAGAAGACGCCATTGCGATCAGCGCCAAGACCGGTCTCAACGTTGTCGATGTCCTCGAGGCCATTGTCGAGCGGATACCTCCGCCCAAGCCTCGCGATACCGACAAGTTGCAGGCGTTGATCATCGATTCCTGGTTCGATAATTACCTTGGCGTGGTTTCGCTGGTTCGCGTCATGCAAGGGGAGATCAAACCAAAGGACAAGGTTCTGGTGATGTCCACCGGACGCTGGCACGAAGTTGATCAAGTGGGTGTGTTTACGCCAAAGCGACTGGTCAAAGACAAACTGAGTGGCGGAGAAGTGGGCTGGGTCACGGCATCCATCAAGCAGGTCAACGGCGCGCCGGTGGGTGATACGTTGACCTTGAATGCTGACCCTGCCGATAAACCTTTGCCGGGTTTCAAGAAGATCCAGCCACGTGTCTTTTCAGGCTTGTTTCCCGTCAATGCGGAGGACTTTCCGGCACTGCGCGAAGCACTCGACAAGCTAAAGCTGAACGATGCGGCACTCCACTTCGAGCCGGAAAGCTCGGAGGCCATGGGCTTCGGATTTCGCTGTGGCTTTCTTGGCCTGCTTCACATGGACATCATCCAGGAGCGCCTCGAGCGCGAATACGATCTGGATCTGATTGGCACCGCGCCGACTGTCATCTATGAAATCTTGCAGACTGACGGTTCAATCATGTCACTAGACAATCCCGCCAAAATGCCGCCGAGTCAGAATATCGAAGAGGTTCGCGAACCCATCATTGTCGCAAACATCCTGACGCCACCGGAACATATTGGCAACGTCATTAAACTCTGTGAAGAGAAGCGTGGCGTGCAACGATCGATCAATTATATGGCCAATCAGGTGCAAATCAGCTACGAGCTGCCCTTGGCCGAAGTGGTTCTCGACTTCTTCGACCGATTGAAATCGGTGTCGCGCGGCTATGCGTCGATGGACTACTATTTCGAGCGATTCCAGGTTGCGCCGCTGGTTCGTCTCGATGTGTTGATCAACGGTGATCGGGTGGATGCCTTGAGCCTCATTTTGCACCGATCAATAGCCGATAGACGGGGACGTGAGCTGGTCGAACGCATGAAGGACCTGATTCCACGGCAGCAGTTCGACGTTGCGATTCAAGGAGCGATCGGTTCACAGATTATTGCCCGCTCCTCGGTCAAGGCACTTCGCAAGAACGTATTGGCCAAGTGTTACGGCGGCGACGTTTCACGCAAACGCAAGCTGTTGGAAAAGCAGAAGGCAGGCAAAAAACGCATGAAACAGGTGGGAAGCGTTGATATTCCACAAGAGGCTTTCCTTGCCGTCTTGCAGACCGACAACAAGTAGAAAAATAATAGACAAAGGGTTTCCTCAGAGGATCTTGAATGAATTTTGACTTGGCATTGGTGCTGGTGATCCTGACCACACTGAGTGGTGTGATCTGGCTGATCGACAAACTGGCTTTCGCGCCGTCTCGTGTGCGCAGAGCAATGACGATCGAGGAAATTGCAGCGCTTTCAGAGACCGAACGCAAGGCAAGGGTGCAAGAGGCCATGCGTGAACCCGTGATCACTGAATATGCACGCTCGTTTTTTCCGGTATTGCTGCTGATTCTGATCTTTCGTTCATTCGTTGCCGAACCTTTCAAGATTCCATCAGGGTCGATGATGCCAACGCTGCTGGTCGGCGACTTCATCCTCGTCAACAAATTTGCGTATGGATTGCGACTTCCCGTTTTAAACAACCGCTTCCTCGAAATTGGCGAGCCCAAGCGTGGCGACGTCGTCGTGTTTCGCTATCCCGGCTATTTGTGTGAGCGCAATGGCAAATCAATACGCAGCGGCAATCCATGCTACGAGCCACAAATTCCAGTGCCAAAGCAGGATTACATCAAACGCATTGTCGGGCTCCCAGGCGATGAGATTACCTATCGTGACAAGGTTATCTACATCAACGGCACCGAGATTCCGCAAACCTACGTAGGGCCCTATATTGGTCCCTCGGAATCCGGTCGCAACATGGATTCGGCGCAGGTCAATGACGAGAGTCTTTCGGAAAGTAGCCACCGAATGATGACGCTTCCTCAGACATCAGGGCGCGAAGGCAGTTGGACCGTACCCGCGGCAAGTTATTTCGCGATGGGTGACAATCGCGACAGTAGCGCAGATAGTCGCTACTGGGGCTTTGTACCGGAGAGCGCCCTGGTCGGGCGAGCTTTCTTGATCTGGATGAATTGGGACAACAGCATCGACTATCGGCGCATCGGCACAGTCATCAAATAGCAGGAGAGAGAGTTTATGTTGAGTAGAAAACGCGTCAGCGGCATTACCTTGATTGGATTTCTGTTCTTGATGGTTATCGTTGGCTTTTTCGCATACATTGCGATGCGGCTAATCCCCATGTATACCGAGTACATGGGTGTAGTAAAAGCTATGGAGCAGGTTCGTTCAGAGCCGGATTCCGGAAATTTGTCTCCTGAACAAATTCGCCGACAGTTGATGTTTAAATTCGACACTCAGTACATCGAGAGTGGCGCAATTCCTCCTCAAGCAATTCAAGTCCTTCGTAAAGGCGGGGCGTCAACCTTACGAATCCGGTATGAGCGTCGCGTGCCGTTCATCCATAATCTTGAAATTCTAGGCAGCTTTGACAAAACGGTCGATTTGACGAGCGGAAATGGCAGATAGAAGTAGTTCGCTCGGCCACGAATTTTCTGATCTTCAGCTTCTCGAGCAAGCACTGACTCATCGAAGTGCCGGTCGTCGCAACAACGAGCGACTTGAATTTTTGGGTGATGCGCTGCTCAATTTGATAGTCGCAGAGTTCGTTTATGAGGAATATCCGCGCGCGAGCGAGGGTGACATGACACGCGCCCGTGCGTCGCTGGTCAACGGTACCGCATTGGCTCAATTTGCTCGTGAAGCGCAGATTGGCGAGCACTTGGTGCTCGGGCCAGGAGAGCTCAAGACCGGCGGATTTCGCCGCGATTCGATCCTTGCCGACACCTTTGAAGCATTGATTGCAGCAATCTATATCGATGCGGGCTGGGAAACCTGCAGAAGCATCGTGCGTCGGGTGTTCGCTGACCGCGTGGCGGCGGTGGATGGCAAGGCGAGCAAGGATTCGAAAACGCTGCTGCAGGAGCTGCTACAGGCGAACGCGATACAGCTTCCTGTCTATGAGCTAGTCGGCACGCGTGGCGATGATCATGACAAGGAGTTTGATGTCGTTTGCCAAATTGAAGATCTTGATCTTCTCAGTAGCGGTAGCGGATCGAGTAGAAGGGCCGCCGAGCAGGCAGCGGCCGAAGTCGTATTGGAACAGGCCCGCACCACCATCGCCACGCGAAAGAAGAGTCGAAAGGAATGAACCCAACCTCGCCACCCCCTCATCGATTCGGACGCGTTGCCTTGGTCGGACGCCCGAATGTCGGCAAATCAACCTTGCTCAATGCTTTGATTGGTTCGGATCTAAGCATCGTATCGCCAAAGCCGCAGACAACTCGTCACCGAATTCTTGGCATCGCCACACATGAGCATGCGCAGATCGCCTTGCTCGACACACCGGGCCTGCATCTGGGCGGAAAACGAGCGATGAACCGACAACTCAACCGGGTTGCTCGACAGGTACCTGATGAAGCTGATGTCATTGTTCATGTGGTCGCCGCCACGCGCTGGACCGACGAAGATGAACAGGTCTGGGATTTAATTTCCAAGCATGCTGTGCCACGTCTGCTGGTCATCAACAAGATTGATCTGGTCAAAGACAAGGCGGAGTTGCTTCCCTATGTGGCAAGTATCAGTGAGAGTCGCCATTACGATGGAATCCACTATCTTCGCGCGACCAGCGGCAAGGGGCTGCCGCAATTTCTTGATGATCTGGTCAAGAAGTTGCCGGAGGGCGAGGCACAGTACGACAAGGACGAACTCACCGATCGCAGTGAGCGTTTCATCGCAGCGGAAATGATCCGCGAGCAGTTGATGCTCCGTTTATCCGAAGAATTGCCCTATGCCACCAGCGTGGAAATCGAACATTTCGAACAGGTGGGCAATCTTTCTCGCATAGCCGCGGCAATCTGGGTCGAACGTGAAGGCCAGAAGGCGATTGTCATCGGTGCTTCCGGATCCGGCCTCAAGGCCATTGGCAGCAACTCGCGGCGCCGCATGGAAAAAATATTTGGCAACAAGGTATTTCTCGAACTTTGGGTCAAGGTTCGCGAAAACTGGTCCGACGATGAGGCATCGCTTCGGCAGCTTGGATACTCCGGCTGAGCGGTCCTTGAGTAAAAGACGTGCTGGTCGATGCCGAACCCGCCCTGATTCTGCATGCGCGGGCGTACCGCGAAACATCACTGTTGCTTGAGTGCCTCACGCAGACTCACGGCCGGGTTGGGTTGATCGCCAAAGGCGTCAGGCGCGAGCGTTCGCGACTGCCGCGCGGATTGCTGCAACCACTGCAACCCCTGCACTTGAGTTGGGTCGGCAAGGGCGAGTTGATGACCATGACGCGAGCCGAAGCGACCGCTGCACCGTATTCGATGCCCGGTGACAGAATCTATTGCGCGATGTATCTCAATGAGTTGGTGATTCGTTTATGTGCTCGTGGCGATCCTCACAGTGAGCTTTTCGAGGACTATCTCAATTGTCTGCAACGACTTTCCGACGGTGAGCCGGAAGCCTGGACGCTGCGACGGTTTGAGCGTGACCTGATGAGTGATCTCGGATACGGTCTGGTTCTGGATCGAGATATCGAGACTGACCGACCCCTCGATCCCAGCGCGAACTACACTTATGTCATCGACGCCGGCCCTCGCGAATGTCGTAGTCGACAGGATGAACTACGCATCAAGGGAGCGGCTCTGATTGCCCTGGAGAAAGACGAGATGCCGAGCCCATCAGAATGCGCTGATTTGAAGCGATTGATGCGCATGTTGCTGCAGCATCTACTCGGTGGCGGCAGCTTGAATGCATGGAGCATGCATATTGGTTCGGCAAAATGAAACAGCCATTGCGTTGTGACGATTAATCGTTCTTGCGTGGGTCGGATGTTGTAGACCGAAGATCACATCAATGCCGCTCGCGTCTTTATGCAATCTGACAAAAAATCTGCAATGCCGCTTGTTGGCCAGGATGATTCCGAATCAAGACGTGCTCTCAGCGTCTTGATGGCGAGTGCCAGCACTGGCGCTCCACAAAAGCCCGCTGAGGCATCCAACCGATGCAATCGATCGAGCAGGGCAGGGCGATCTTCATCTGCGGCGAACTGTTTCAGTTCATCCGGTATCTCATCCAACTCCCCGGCGAACAGGCCGCGCAGTGCGGCAATGATCGATGCATTGCCGCCGGTCGCTTCACTCGCCATGCTTTCGTTGAGCAACTCGACTTCGTTGCTTAATTTCGGCAGGTGGCGTTTGAGCAGGGCGTGCAAATCGGAGATACCTACCGGCTTGTAAAGAACATCCGTAAAACCGCTTGAGATTAGTCGGTCGCGATCGGCGGACGCTTCTGCCGTTGTTACCAGCGTCGGCGTCTTCCGGTTGAGATGTTGTTCGGAGCGGATCGCCGAAAGGACCTCACTACCATTCAGTCCAGGCATGCGCGCATCGAGCATAATGAGATCGAATGATCGAGCATCTGCCAGCGCCAAAGCGACCGATCCATCTTCCGCGAGCACCGTCGCGTGCCCAGCCAAGGTGATCGCTTCAGCTAAAAAATGCAGACTCAAGGGGTTGTCATCGGCCACCAATATGAGCGCCATCGGAGAATCTCCCTTTCCCTGTGTGTCGCCCAGCTTCATCCGATTCCCGGCTTCAGTCAAACTTTGGGGCCTATTTGATTGAACCGGTTACGACCACGTTTCATCGGCTGATACCATGCGCAGCCCTGAGCTCCGATCCCCTCAACCACGCCATGCCGAACCCCGAAGTCGACATCGAAAGCTTGACTCATGAAGGACGCGGCGTTGCCCACATCGATGGCAAAGCTGTTTTCGTCGTTGGCGCCTTGCCCGGTGAACGCGTGCGTATCGAATACACCAAACGTCGCCGGGCCTACGATGAAGCGGTGATCGATCAACTGTTGACACGCTCGCCTGATCGAATCGAACCACGCTGTCCACATTTCGGCAGCTGCGGTGGTTGCGCGTTTCAACATCTGCCTGCCGAGCGACAGATTGAAGTCAAACAAAAAGTGCTGGCCGATAATTTCGAGCGTATCGGCAAAGTTAGTCCGCAAACATGGCTGCCGCCGCTGAGCGACCAGTCCTGGGGGTATCGGCGCAAGGGGCGCCTGTCGGTCAAATGGGTGGAAAAGAAGAACAAGGTCGTCGTCGGTTTCCGGGAATCCAATCCTCGCTTCATCGCGGATCTGTCAATTTGCCACACCTTGCTGC
>JBBSVJ010000136.1:0-9515 GCA_038233665.1 Lysobacterales bacterium | reverse complement strand
GACCGGAGGAACATGCACGTTGGGGAAACGAATTTCTTCTTCGTCAGTTTTCACCGCATCCGGATGGTTGACCGACCATAAAGAGAGCAGGCGTGCCCCTCGACTGAGAATATCGATTGCGGTCCCGGGATCGTTTACGGCCGGGGACAGCGCCCGCGATGCGATTTCGGACAACACGCAGGCGCCGAATCGTGGATCCTGATCGAAACTGCGCTGAGACGAAATGGTGAACGCTTCGAGGATCTTTTCGACACATCCCTTTCTCGGCATCGACATGACCCTGACGAGAGGCTGTGCGGCGCCAGCGAATTGCCCGGGTACCGAGGCCAGATAAATCTGGATGCCCACTTCCTCGGCGACTTCCTGCAAGGCCTGCATGTCGATGTGCTCGACGTAGCCGAAGCTGTCAGTAAAGATCGGCAAACTGCCCTCGGGAATATCCGTTTCGCCGCCATCCATGGGCTGGCCGGAGAGGTGAGGTGACGCGCGGCGGCGCCGAAACGAAGTGGTCGCAACCTTTTCGACACGATCACACGTTGGAGCGACTCTTCCCAAACGCAGCACGTAATCGGTCCATCGCAGCAAGGTCACCACGATGATCAAGATCACACCCAGCGTCACGGCATAAAGGACAACCCGACCACTATCACCGTATAGGCCCGTTTGCAGCGCGATGATGCCGACGAGGCTGAACAGGAATGCGCCGAGGAATGTTGCGAGCGCATTCTGTGCAGTGCTGTCTGAAATCAGCAGCTGGGTTGCTCTGGGTGTTGTATTGCTGGTTGCCGAGGCATACGCGGATACCAGCGTACTCAGCGAAAAAATCATCACCGAAAGCATGCTGGTGGCGATGATTTGGAGCAGCGCGTCCACCGCATCCGAACCAATCTTCGCCGGAATGTCGCTCGGGATATAGTGTTTAACGAACAGGGCGATGAGGGCGGTTACGATGCCCAAGACCGAATAGGCCGTTGCGCGCACCCAGAGGCGGCGCGACAGTTGCACCAGATACCATTGCAGTCGCGAGAACATTGAATTCCTTAAATCTCAGATCCCGTGCATCATGCCCGAGCGCAGCCAACTGAGCGATAACTCCGGCCCGCAGTGTTCATCACTGGTCCTGACAGGGTGAGTGCTTGGGCTGGATTCCTGCTTGAGATCATTTGCGCGGAATCTTGCTCAGCTCGTGTTCGATTCGATCAATGTGATCATCGTGTTCGCCCATCTCTCTCAACGCTTTCGCAAGTTGCAAAAAGTAATCACGATTCAAACCGCTTGGTCCTTTTGCGCTGGCGATGTGCCGCGCAATGTCGATATCGCTGGCTTCGCCCAGATAGGCCGCATTGTCGGGTCCGGCTATGTAAACCAGACCTTCTGCGGATTCACCCGCTTGAAAGTGGATATCGACCCTTTCACGCAAATAGCCGTTCTTCTCACGCACGTCCAGGTGGTTGAAAACCTCGGGCGAAATCAGATACGCCATACCGCTGCAGCGCACTCCATGATCTGCGATCAGAGTAGCGACACGCCCGGGTGACGCCGCCGTACCGCGATGGTCATGAGAGCCCTGCCAGAAGCGACGTGACCAACCTTGAATACTTGCAGGACGGCGTTCAATGAATTCGAAATCGGCTTTCCAGATCAATGATCCATAGCCGAACAGCCAAACCTCGCGCTGTCCTTCGAAGCGATGCAGGGACTGATTGGTGAGAATCGTATCGGTGGACATGGGCCAAGAGGTATCAAAACTCGGTCGCCTAGGGTAATGCCATTCGGGCGATTCTTGCATGACGGATCATTGTGCGATTGGTGAATTGGCGGGCTGGCGCGCTATCCTCGAATCTCAGGAAGGAATCGCCAATGAAATTGATGGCACTGCCAAATCGCACGCCTTTGGAAGATGCTGAAACGATCGAGCGCGCCCAGTCGTTCGCGTTACAACTCAGCCAACGCAGATCGGTGCGTGACTACGCACCACGCGCAGTGCCTCGCGAAGTCATCGAAGCGTGCCTGCGTGCGGCGGGGTCCGCTCCTAGCGGGGCGAATCAACAACCTTGGCATTTCGTTGCCATCGCGGATGCCGCACTCAAGCTGGAAATACGCATTGCTGCCGAAATCGAGGAGCGCGAATTCTACGATCGACGTGCGCCCGATGAATGGCTTGAGGCGCTTGCGGCACTCGGGACTGATTCGAGCAAGCCCTTCCTCGAAATCGCCCCTTGGTTGATTGCGGTGTTCTACGAGCGAACCGGGCAAAAAATAGACGGGCGAAAAGCCAAGCGCTATTACCCACATGAGTCGACCGGAATCGCAACCGGCATGCTGATCGCTGCCTTGCATCAGGCGGGACTATCGACGCTGACGCATACGCCGAGTCCGATGGCTTTTCTCAACGACATCCTCGCACGCCCAACGAATGAGGTTCCCTATCTGCTGCTGGTTGTGGGCTATCCCGCCGATGACTGCCAGGTGCCTGACATTGCGCGCAAACCGCTTGATCAAATCGCCAGTTTTTTCTGATCGTGATGCATCGGCTTACCTCACAATTGCCTTTCCGCGCGCCATTCATGCTGCGCAACCCTGTCGGCTCGTATCCTGCGTTGGACCATCCGTTCACCACCTTGAGTATTGATCAATGCGTATTCCTGTTTTGTTTGCCATGGCTTCGGTCTTGAATTCGGCTCCGGCGATGGCCGATTCGCCCGACTATTCCCTGACCATCTACAGCTCGGCCCAGCCAGGCCAGATCAGCACCGATCGTTTGGCCAACTATGGTGGCAATTTGCCAGGCTATGCGCTGGTTCGTGACGGTCGCAAGATGAACCTTGCCGCTGGCAACGGTGTGTTGCGTTTTACTGATGTGGCCAAACGCATCGATCCCACCACTGTCGCTTTCGAGTCATTGACCGATCCGGCCGGCACGCGCGTGGTTGAGCAGAATTATCAGTACGATCTGGTCAGCAGCGAAAAACTGCTAGAGCGTTATGTCGGAGAAAAGATCACGGTTGAGCAGCAAAAGGGTAGCGAGGTTGAGCGCATCAGCGGAACCTTGCTCTCTGCCCAGGGAGGCGCATTGATTCTGCAACGTGACAGCGGTGAAGTGCTGAGTTTGAACAACGTCAGCAACGTGGCTTTCCCGAGTCTTCCCGGCGGATTGATCACTAAACCAACCCTGGTCTGGCTGGTTAACGCCAAACAGGCCGGAACACACGACACTCGCGTGTCCTACCAGACTCAGGGAATGACCTGGTGGAGCGACTACAACATCACCTTGCGTGAAAAAGGTGAGCAGTGTTCGATGGATCTCTCATCGTGGGTGACCATTGTCAATCAGAGCGGTGCGAGTTATCCGGCAGCACAACTCAAGCTCGTTGCAGGCGAGGTCAATCGCGCCCCTGCAGCGGCGCCGAATCAGGTCATGATGATGAAATCACGCGGTAGCGTGGTCGCCGAGGAACCATCAGACGGTTTCTCCGAATCTTCCTTGTTCGAGTATCACCTCTACACGCTGGGTCGGCGTAGTGATCTTCCAGACAACTCGACCAAGCAACTTGAGTTGTTTCCAATTGCTGTGAACATCGCGTGCAAAAAACAACTGGTGTTCACCGCTTCGCCTCAGGCCGGCGGCTATTGGACGCAGCCGATCACGGATCAAGGTTACGGCGCGAGTTCGAAAGGCACGGTCGGTGCGTACCTCGAATTCGACAACAAGAAAGCCAACCAGCTTGGTGTGCCGTTGCCAGCTGGGCGCACGCGCGTCAATCAAGCGTCAGAGGACGGCACACTCGAATTCATCGGCGAGGATGTGATCAAGCACACGCCGAGAAACGAGGCCGTGCGAATCAAGCTCGGTGAGTCATTCGATATCGTCGGCGATCGTCGACAGACGGGTTTCACTGTGGACAGCACGGGCAAGACCATTGATGAAACCTTCGAAATCAGCGTTCGCAATCGCAAGCAAACCGCTGCAACGGTGGTTCTCCGAGAATATCTCTACCGCTGGAGCAACTGGGATATCACGGCCAAGAATCACGCTTTTGAAAAGCGTGATGCGCAGACCATCGATTTTCCGCTGAATATCGCGGCCGATGGCGAAGCCAAACTCACCTACACGGTGCGCTATACCTGGTAGCTCAAGTAGTGGATCTCGCCCGCAAGCGCCGGGCGAGGTCGTAAAATACCGATCGAACCTCTCGACGGAAAATTGGCATGGAATGGTTTCTGATTGCGCTGGATCTGATCGGCACATTTGTTTTCGCGATCAGCGGTGCGACCGTCGGTGTCCGTCATCGGCTCGATCTATTTGGAGTTCTGGTCCTGTCATTTGCCGCAGCCGTTTCTGGCGGCATCATTCGGGATGTATTGATCGGTGCTACGCCGCCGGCGGCGTTGGTCGGCTGGAACTATCTCGGGATCAGCTGCCTGGCTGGGGTAATCACGTTTTTTCGCTACGAAAGCATCGAGCGGTTGCGCAATCCGGTGCAGATTTTTGACGCGCTTGGACTTGCCCTGTTCGCGGCTACCGGCGCCACCAAGGCGCTTGATTATGGTTTGGGCCCGGTCTCGGCGACCTTGCTTGGCATGCTCAGCGGTATTGGCGGCGGTATCATGCGCGATATTCTCGTCGCGCGGACGCCGGTGGTATTGCGCTCGGATCTGTACGCCGTTGCAGCGCTTGCCGGTGCCTCTGTGATCGTTGTAGGCGACACATTTGCGTTGCCGGAGCTGCCGCTACTGATGATATCGACGTTGTTTTGCTTTGGCCTGCGTTATGGTGCGATTCGCTACGGTTGGCGGCTGCCGGTCGCTGCGCCCCGATCAATCGAAGAGGAGTAAGCGGGATTGATCGGAAGAAAAACTTGCTTGCTGACAGATAAAAGAATGGCGGCCCAAGGCCGCCATTTATCTGTACTTCACGAGATCGGTTAGGCTCGACGGCGAATTGCCACGAAACCCATAAGGCCAATCAGAAAACTCAGTGCGAACAAGGCATTCTGGCCCATTGTCGGCAGAGCAACCGTCGGTGCAGCCGGAACATCGGCTGCAATGCTCACATTGGCGACCGGGCAAGTGATTGTATTTGTAAAAGCACCTTCGTCTGGACCGCCACCGCCGCCCTTGCCATCTCCGTCGGCTCCAGAGTAACCCGTAGTGACGATTTGATAGGTAACTCCTGCAGTCAGCGCGATACCATCAATGTCCGATGTCCCGATACCACCTGCGCCATCATCATCGCCAACGAGAAAATTTACGGTCTGGTTGAGCGGGTCGAAAGTCGGTGCATAGATGAAAAGGAATCCGTCCCAGCCGTCCTGAACACTGCGAACGTTGCACGTGTCATCGGCCGATACGGTGAACTGTCGTACGTGAAAAGCGACCGGTAACGGGTCGGAGCAGCAAGTGCCGTCTTGGTCCGGACGAACCCATGAAGGTCCGCCGATTGTCGTGGCAGAGTAGGCTTGAACATCGTTCGGAGAACTGATCATGTTGGGAACAGTTGGCGTCGTCGCATTAGGCGACACGTTGTCCATACTCTGAGTTTGCGCCGAAACGGACGCGGAAAGAGTCATGGCAAGCAGTATCATTGCAGCTTTCATACACAAGACCTCGTTTTCCCCACCTTGGGTTTAGCGCAGTGTAAACCCATTGAGAATGTCAACACGACATTTTTTTACGAGAAAACATAGCCGGCCGATCAATAAAGCACGCGTGACCGCAAGGTGCCCGGGATATGTGCTAGAGCTTCCTTGAGTTCGGCGGCCTGCACCTCAGTTGTCGATACATCGACCACCACATAACCGATATCTGCGTTGGTCTGCAGGTACTGGCCATCGATATTGACGCTGTCCCTGGAAAAGATATCGTTGATTCGCGAAAGCATGCCAGGAACGTTGCGGTGAATATGCAGCAAACGATGACTATTCGGATGCTCAGGCAAGGTCACTTCCGGGAAATTGACCGCCGAGAGGGTCGAGCCGTTGTCGCTATAGCGCACCAGCTTCGCCGCTACCTCGATACCAATATTGTCCTGAGCCTCCAAGGTGCTGCCGCCGATATGCGGGGTCAGAATCACGTTGTCCATGCCAACCAGTGGCGAGACGAATGCTTCGCCATTGGCTTTGGGCTCAAGCGGAAATACATCCACCGCGGCACCCGACAGATGGCCTGAGCGAAGCTGCTCGGCAAGTGCGTCGATATCTACAACGGTGCCCCGTGAAGCATTGATCAGGGCGGCGCCTTTACGCATCCGCGCGAGCTGTTCGGCACCGATCATCTGCGCCGTTTGTGCTGTCTGCGGGACGTGCAAGGTGACAACATCCGAGCGCTGCAGCAGGTCGTCAAGACTGCTTGTCGCGCGAGCATTGCCGAGGGTCAGTTTCGGCTCGATGTCATGAAAGATCACGCGCATACCGAGTCCCTCGGCGAGCAAACCCACCTGGGTGCCAATGTGACCGTAGCCAACAATGCCGAGCACTTTGTCACGTACTTCGAAACTGCCACTGGCGGATTTTGACCAGCCGCCGCGATGACATTCCGCATTCTTCTGCGGAATTCGGCGCATCAGAAGAATCGCCTCGGCCAGCACCAGCTCGGCGACGCTGCGCGTATTCGAGTAGGGTGCGTTGAAAACCGGTATCCCGTGACTTTGGGCAGCTGCCAGATCGACCTGATTGGTGCCGATGCAAAAGCAGCCGATCGCAATCAGCCGTTTGGCGTTGGCGAGCACCTCGGCGGTCAGCTGCGAGCGCGAGCGGATGCCAACCAGATGGGCTTCGGCAATGCGCGCCTTGAGCTCATCCTCGGGCAGCGATTTATCATGCAACTCAATCTGCGAATAGCCAGCCGCCTGGAAGGTTTCCACTGCGCTGGCGCTGACGCCTTCAAGCAGCAGCACGCGAATATCCTGTTTTGGGTACGAGGTTTTCTTCATGATCCTGGATGCTCGTCGGATGGGTTGCAGCCGTCACCCGAATGGAGGGCGGCCGAGTGCCGACTATGCCAGATTGGTGAGCCATTTGCGGCAGTGCAGCAGTCGATGTGATGATGGCTTGTCGCGCGATCTGCGACACGCTGAAACGTGATCCATTGTCCTGGTTTTCGATCGTTGGAATACCCTTGCATGAGTGATTCTCGATTACTGCGTCTGAGTCAGCGTCTGTTTGATCTTGTGCTGAAGTCAGCCGCTGCCGACCTTGAATACTACGGTCGCGACTGGACGCGACGGTGGACCCCGGCGCCGCTCGCGATTGCCTGTCCCTCGACGGTCGAGGAGGTACAAGAAATCGTGCGCTGGGCGATTGAGGAGAAAGTCGGCATTGTTCCCTCCGGCGGTCGCACGGGCTTGTCCGGCGGTGCAGTGGCCGCAAACGGAGAACTTGTGATCAGTTTCGAGCGCATGAACCGCGTGCTTGGATTTGATCCGGTTGATCGTATCCTCAGCGTGCAGCCTGGTCTTGTGCTTGAAACTTTGCAGAAGACCGCACAGCAACATGGACTGATCTATCCGGTCGATTTCGCCGCACGGGGTTCGTGCTCGATCGGCGGCAATATCGCGACCAACGCGGGTGGCATTCGCGTGATTCGCTATGGCAACACGCGCGAGTGGATCGCCGGTCTCAAAGTCGTGACTGGCACGGGCGAGTTGCTCGACCTCAATCGCGGTCTGATCAAGAATTCAAGCGGTTACGATCTTCGCCATCTGCTGATTGGCGCGGAGGGCACGCTCGGACTGATTGTCGAAGCCAGCGTGCGACTGACAGATCCTCCCGCGTCGTCAAATGTCATGTTGCTCGCCGTGCCGGCCATGGACGCCTTGACGCAGGTATTCAGTGTATGTCGGCAACGATTGCGACTGGGTGCTTTCGAATTTTTCACTGACCGCGCCTTGCAGCATGTCCTTGCGCACGGTGCACAGAATCCGTTCGATCAGGTTTCGCCGTTCTATCTGGTCATCGAGTTCGATTCGGACGATGAGGCGCAAGAGACATTGGCCCTCGAAGTCTTCGAGCAATGCCTGGAGAGCGGTTGGGTTGATGACGGCGTAATCAGTCAGAGTTCCGCGCAGGCGGCGGCGTTATGGCGGTTGCGAGAATCGATCACCGAGAGTTTGGCACCACTGAAACCCTACAAGAACGATATCTCGGTGCGTATCAGCGCGATTCCAGCGTTCATGCATGCCATGCGCGAGATCCTGGATCGCGAATATCCGCATTACGATGTGGTCTGGTTCGGCCACATTGGTGATGGCAATCTGCACATCAACGTGATCAAGGATGGCGCGACTGGCGATCAAGCGTTCATCGCTGATTGTGAAAGGGTAACCGTGCTGTTGGCCGATACATTGGCCCGATTCGCAGGAAGTATCTCGGCGGAGCACGGTATCGGCCTCGTCAAGAAGAAATATCTTGAAGGCACCCGTAGTGCGGTTGAGATTGACATGATGCGAGGCATCAAGCAGGTTCTCGATCCACACGGCATCATGAATCCGGGAAAAGTGTTTGATCTGAACTGATGACGCTGCCTATCCTCTATTCGTTTCGCCGCTGTCCGTTTGCGATGCGTGCGCGCATGGCCCTGCTGGTCAGTGGCGAGCAGATGGAACTACGCGAAGTTCGTCTGCGCGACAAGCCGGTTGAGATGATGGCGGCATCGCCGAAAGGCACGGTGCCAGTGCTGATCGATTCCGAAGGGCAGGTGATCGATGAAAGTCTCGACATCATGTTGTGGGCTTTGAAGAGAAACGATCCGGAAAACTGGTTGCCTGTAAACGAAGGAGGGCTGGCCGAAGCGCTATCCCTGATCGCTCAGTGCGATGGACACTTCAAGTCCGCATTGGATCGCTACAAGTACCCAGATAGATTTCCGGGTGTCGATGCGATCGAGTTTCGTGGGCAGGGCGCTGATTTTCTTTCGCATCTGCAACGCATGCTGGAGAAAACCGCCTGGTTGAATGGGGCGCATGCAGGGCTTGCCGACTACGCGATCATGCCGTTTGTCCGACAGTTTGCCGCTGTAGATCCGGCATGGTTCGAGAAACAGGGTTGGCCGCGACTAAGCTCCTGCTTGAAGGAGATCGGTGAATCCCGTCTTTTCGAAGAAGCGATGGTTAGGGTCTCACCGTGGACACCGTTCACTCCCATGCATCGTTTCGCACGAAACACAGCCGCCCGATGAGTGCGCAAGAGGCCGAACCGACGCCACCGATCGAGCCGGAAGCGGACGACTGCTGCGGATCAGGTTGCGTGCGTTGCGTATTCGATATTCATGAAGAGGCGACTGATCGCTACCGCGAAGCGCTGGCTATCTGGCGAAAACGACAGCATGATTCAGGCGACCCGAAGCGGAATTCCTGAAGCGTCGAACTTCTCGCGCTCAAGTCGACAATAGCCGGCACCCATGACGAATTTTCGGCAGACCGCCGGGCGCTGCTCGTAAATGCTGCACCGCATGTTGACCCGATCCAGCGACAAACACCAACCATCGCTGCCGCGAGCCAGGGTGTCCACGCCGTTGTC
>JBBSVJ010000135.1:0-9539 GCA_038233665.1 Lysobacterales bacterium | reverse complement strand
CAGCGTGCTGTCGATGGGTGGCTATGCCGCAGCCCCTGGCGGAATCGCCGCCTGGCTGGCGCAAGTTCCAATGGTTGTGCATGAGCAGAATCGTGTGCCGGGAATGACCAATCGGCTGCTTGCACATTTCGCCAAGCGAACGCTTTCAGGATTTGCGAATAGCCTGCCTGCGGCGGAATGGGTCGGTAATCCGGTGCGCAACTCAATCTCCAGCCTGCCCACGCCACAGCAACGGCTCAGCGCACGCGAAGGCGTGATTCACATCCTCGTGCTTGGCGGTAGCCAGGGCGCGCAAAGCCTCAATACGATGCTTCCCGATGTCATCCAGCGCCGAGGTGATCGTGTGGTGTTGAAGGTTCGGCATCAATGTGGTGCCCGCCATCTGGAAAAAACGCGCGCCGCGTATGCGAAGGTGAACTTCGAGGTCAGTGTTGAAGCATTTGTCGATGACATGGCGACAGCTTACGCCTGGGCCGACATCGTCATCTGTCGCGCAGGCGCGCTAACCGTTGCGGAAATTTGTGCCGCAGGCGTTGCCTCGATTCTTGTTCCCTTTCCGCAGGCTGTCGACGACCATCAGACGCGCAATGCGCAAGTTCTAGTGGAAGCCGGTGCCGCACGACTCGTCGCGGAAGGCGACGGTTTCGTCAAGCGCATCGGTACCTGCCTCGATGAGTTGGATCGCGATCGTCCGCAACTTCTCAAAATGGCATCGGCCGCGCGCGATCTGGCAAGACCGAATGCAGTTTCCCGAATTGCCGATCTATGCCTTGAGGTGGCCGCATGAGTCCGCAGACACCACGCCGCCACGGCGACATCATGCAGGACTTCCGCCGCGTGCATTTCGTCGGAATCGGCGGAGTTGGCATGAGTGGCATTGCCGAGGTTCTGCACAACCTCGGCTATACGGTTTCCGGATCCGATCGCGCCGATTCGCCCACCACGCGGCGGCTGCAGTCGCTCGGCATCACCGTGCAGCACGAACACGCGGCATGCAACATCGAGCAAGCCGATGTGCTGGTCACCTCGAGTGCCATCCGCCGCGACAATCCGGAACTCCTCGCCGCCGCTGAACACCGCATTCCAGTCGTGCCGCGCGCCGAGATGCTCGGTGAACTGATGCGTTTCCGCCGCGGTATAGCGGTTGCCGGAACCCATGGCAAAACCACGACGACCAGTCTGACCGCAAGTGTCCTCGCGGAAGCCGGTCTTGATCCAACGTTTGTAATCGGTGGTCAGCTCACCGCAGCGGGTGCCAATGCGCGTCTGGGCACTGGCGAGTTTCTGGTTGCCGAAGCCGATGAGTCCGATGGTTCCTTCCTGATGCTTTCACCGGTTATCGCCATCGTCACCAATATCGATGCCGATCATCTGGAAAATTACGCTGGCGACTTCGAGCAGGTCAAATCGGCCTTCGATCAGTTTCTGCATCATTTGCCTTTCTATGGTCTCGCGGTGATGTGTGTCGACGATGCCGAAGTGGCCGATCTGGTTGTACGCACTCCGCGTCGCGCATTGACCTATGCCATCGACAATGAGGCGGATATCCGTGCACATGATGTCCGCCAGGATGGCGCACGCATGCATTTCGATCTGCATCTGCCCGATCAGGATGAGCTGCTGCCGATGACCCTGAACCTGCCGGGTCGGCACAATGTATTGAATGCGCTCGCGGCCTGTGCCGTGGGTTGGCAGTTGGGTGTTGCTCCAACTGCGATGCAGAAGGCCTTGCGTGAATTTGAAGGCGTCGGCCGGCGCTTCTCAATGCGCGGCGAACTGGCTCTCGAACATGGGTCTGCGTTGCTCGTCGATGACTATGGCCACCACCCGACCGAGCTGGCCGCAGTGTTTGCCGCAGCACGCGGCGGCTGGCCAGAAAGACGTCTGGTCGCCGCTTTCCAGCCGCATCGGTACAGCCGGACCCGGGATCTTCTTGATGATTTTTCGCGCGTCCTCGCCGAGGTCGATGTGCTGATCCTGACCGAGGTCTATCCGGCCGGTGAGGCACCCATCGCAAACGCCGATTCGCGCGCGTTGGCGAGAGCAGTGCGAGCACGTGGAAAAGTGGATCCGGTATTGATCGAGCATCCCCGCGACCTGCGAGCAATACTGCCAAGTTTGCTCGAAGACGGCGACCTGCTGTTGATGCTCGGCGCGGGTGATATCGGCGCGGCGGCGATTGAACTTGCGACCCGCCCGAATCTCAAGGGTTCACGCGCATGATCGCGCGAATCACCGATCCGCAACTCTTTGGTCGAGTCGCCGTTGTCAGTGGAGGTACGTCGGCCGAGCGCGAAGTCTCACTCGATTCAGGACGCAATGTGCTTGCTGCACTGCGCGCACTCGGCGTTGACGCGCATCCGATTGACGGTATCCCTGCATTGCTGGATGCGTTGCGGGCAGGCCACTACGCCCGAGTCTTCAATATCTTGCACGGCCGCGGCGGTGAAGACGGAATGCTGCAAGGCGCACTGGACGCGCTGCGCGTGCCCTATACAGGCAGCGGGATCCTCGGCTCGGCGCTGGCCATGGACAAGGTGCGCACCAAGCAAGTCTGGCAAGCACTCGGAATGCCGACGCCTCGCTATGCCGCTTGGCGTCGGGGTGATGACCTTGAAGCGGCGATTGCCTCGATCGGATACCCGGTCATCGTCAAACCATCGCACGAAGGCTCGAGTGTCGGAATCACCCGAGTCTTTAGTGAAGCTGACCTGCCCGCTGCGATCGAATTGGCGTGCCGTCATGATGGCGAGTTGTTGATCGAAACCTTGATCGAAGGCTCCGAGTTGACCGTAGCGATTCTTGATCGCGAGGCGCTGCCTTCGATCCGCATCGTCCCCAAGGGCGCCTACTACGATTACCACGCCAAATACGTCGCCGATGACACCGAGTATCTCTGTCCCGGACTTGATGGAAAGGCCGAGGCCGAGCTTGGCGAGCTCGCGCTCCGAGCGTTCGACGCCGCCGGTTGTTCAGGTTGGGGCCGCGTCGATGTGATGCGCGATCACGCCGGCAACAACAGCTTGCTCGAGGTCAACACCACACCCGGCATGACCAGCCATTCGCTGGTCCCAAAAGCCGCGCGAATGGTCGGCATCGAGTTTGAACCCCTGTGCTGGAGGATTCTCGAAACCAGCCTCGATCGCGAAGCGCAAACCGCTATCGCGGGAGGTGCTGAATGAACAGTACCTGGTTGACCCGAGTGTTGGCCTGGAGCATTGCTCTGACCTTGGTCGCGCTGCCGATCGTCGGCGTACTCAACGGTTGGTTCGCATCCGAGCGCTGGCCCGTGCGCAAGATCCAGTTGCGAGCCGAGTACGCCCATGTCAGCGCCGAGCAGATCCGCGCCGCTGTGGAAACCCATCTCGCGAAGGGCTTTTTCGCTGTACGTCTGGATGAAGTCCAGGATGCCGTCGCCCGCTTGCCTTGGGTCGAACGCGTAGAGGCGCGCAAGCAATGGCCCGATACCTTGAACCTGGTGGTTTTTGAGCGGCAGCCGTTTGCGCGATGGGGTGACTCGCGACTGGTCAGTCGCAGCGGAGAACTTTTCGAAGTGCCGGGCACCGATTCGATGCAAGGCATCCCACAGCTTTCCGGGCCGGACTCGCGTCTGGCAGAGGTGATTGCTTTCCACGCCGAATGCCTCCGTCAGTTTGCTGGCAAGGGACTGACTCTCAAGGCTGTCGATCTGAGTGCCCGCGGCAGTTGGCGCCTGACACTTTCCAGCGGTGCCCTGATCGAAATCGGACGCGTTGATCCAAAGTCACGACTGCATCGATTTGTTGAGGTCTGGCCACAACTGGCGAATAGCCATGACGGACCGCCGGTCTACATCGATTTACGTTACGAAAACGGTTTTGCGATGCGCTGGGCGCTTCCGGAATCCCCCACCACGACACCAGAGCCCGGCTTGCCGCCGGCCGGCCAGGTTTGAGAAGCAATGAATCGCAAGTCTGAAAAAAATCTCATCGTGGGCCTCGATATCGGTACGTCGAAGATCGTCGCGATTGTCGGTGAGCACGAGCCCGGTCAGCCGGTCGAAATCATGGGCATCGGCTCGCATCCCTCGCATGGACTCAAGCGCGGTGTGGTGGTCGATATCGAATCGACGGTGCAATCGATTCAACGTGCGATCGAGGAAGCCGAGTTGATGGCTGGTTGCGAGATTCGCTCGGTCTACGCCGGTATCGCCGGCAGCCACATCCGTTGTCTCAACTCGCACGGCATCGTGCCGATTCGCGACAAAGAAGTGACCGAGGCCGATCGTGAACACGTGATCGAGGCTGCGCGAGCCGTTGCTATTCCGGCGGATCAAGAGCGCCTCTATCTGGAGCCACAGGACTATGTGATCGATGGTCAAGAGGGAATCCGTCATCCGATCGGCATGGCCGGCGTTCGTCTCGAATCACGTGTGCATCTGGTGACTGGCGCGATGAGCGCGGCTGCGAATATCCGCAAATGCGTCTCGCGCTGTGGCTTGCATGTCGATGGCCTGGTGCCACAGCAAATTGCGTCGAGCTTCGCTGTGCTGACGCAGGATGAACGTGATCTGGGTGTCTGTCTGGTCGATATCGGCGCGGGTACCACCGATATCGCGATCTTCACCCAGGGCGCGATCCGGCATACCGCATCGCTGCCAATTGCCGGTGATCAGGTGACCAACGACATTGCGGTTGCCTTGCGCACGCCAACCGCCCACGCCGAAGAAATCAAGGTCAAGTACGCCTGCGCACTCGCGCAATTGGCGCATGCAGAGGAAACCATCCAGGTGCCCAGCGTCGGCGATCGCCCGCCGCGACGCCTGGCTCGTCAGACCCTCGCTGAGGTTGTGCAGCCACGCTACGAAGAGTTGTTCTCGCTGGCCCAAGCCGAACTGCGCCGTTCCGGCTACGAGAGCTTGGTTGCCGCTGGCATCGTGCTGACCGGCGGCGCGGCAAAAATGGAAGGTGTTGTCGATCTCGCCGAGGAGGTGTTTCACATGCCGGTGCGCCTCGGCACACCGCAGCATGTGACCGGCCTCGCCGATGTCGTCGCCAATCAGATCCATGCAACCGGCGTCGGTCTGCTTCTGTATGGCAGTCGACAAGCGGTGCAAGGGCCGGGACGACGCGTTGAAGCAGTCGGTGGCGCTTGGGATCGAATCGCCACCTGGATCAAGGGAAATTTTTGAGCATGGCCAACGGCCAGCGCTCGACAGGCAACAACCGCCGCGCAGGAAGCGTGGTGGTGCAACCGAAACGGTTGTGTGGCGGAACACGCGCCAGTGGTCCGCAATTCGCTCCAGAGCCGGGATGGCTCGACGAGCGGTGTCATCAAATCAATACGGCTTAAGCCGACGGAGGACGGGAAATGTTTGAGTTCATTGAACGGATGGAACCCAACGCAGTGATCAAGGTCATTGGCGTAGGTGGTGGTGGCGGCAATGCCGTCAGTCATATGGTCGACGCGCAAATCGAAGGCGTCGAATTTATCTGTGCAAACACCGACGCACAGGCGCTCAAAAACAGCGGGGCGAAAAACACCCTGCAACTGGGCTCCAACGTGACCAAGGGTTTGGGCGCCGGAGCGAATCCCGAGGTCGGGCGTCAGGCCGCTCTGGAAGATCGCGAACGTATCTGTGAATTGCTGCAAGGTGCGGACATGGCCTTCATCACCTGCGGAATGGGTGGCGGAACCGGAACCGGCGCAGCCCCGGTGGTCGCTCAACTGGCCAAGGAAATGGGCATCCTGACCGTGGCCGTCGTCACCAAGCCGTTTCCTTTCGAAGGTCGTCGGCGCATGCAGGTCGCCTTGAAAGGAATTGAAGACCTTTCCCAGCACGTTGATTCACTGATCACTGTTCCCAATGAAAAGCTGCTGACCGAGTTGGGCCGCGATGTGACTTTGCTCAACGCGTTCAAGCAGGCCAATGACGTTCTGCTCGGTGCGGTACAGGGCATTGCTGACCTGATCACGCGTCCGGGACTCATCAACGTCGACTTTGCCGACGTGCGCACGGTCATGGCCGAAATGGGCATGGCGATGATGGGCAGTGGCACTGCACGCGGCGATGATCGTGCCGTGGCAGCCGCCGAAGCCGCAATCAACAACCCGCTGCTGGAAGACATCAATCTTGCCGGTGCCTGCGGCATTCTCGTCAACGTAACCGCAGGTCACAACCTGACCATGCGCGAGTTCGACGACATCGGTCAGGTCATTCATGAGTTCGCCAGTGAAGACGCCACCGTTGTCATCGGCACTGCACTTGATCCAGACCTCAAGGATGACATCCGCGTGACTGTGGTGGCCACTGGATTGAATCGCAACGCTGTACGTCAACCATTGCGCAGCGAAAGTGAGCGGGAAGCGATTATCGCGCCGCGTCCACCCATGCGCGTTGTGCGCAATGCGACCACTGGAGAAATCGATTACACCGACGTTCCAGAGCGGATTGCAGCACACGCCCAGGTCCCGAAAGAGAGGCCAGGCATCGCGGTGGACAACCAGGTCGACTATCTTGATATTCCTGCGTTTTTGCGCCGCCAGGCCGACTGAGACAATCGGGGCACTTCTCAAACACCCCGTTTTTACATTGGCCTAAGCCGAACGCCTTGTTTCGGTCTGGTTGATGACGATGTCGATTGGCATCGGAAAGGGTTCGGAACCCAATGCCGCTGCGTGGCGCCGCAGCGGCACGTTCGACTGTCGCAAGGTTTTGCTGGAGATCCGCCTGTGCAAAGCAGGTGGTCGATCGGCTGGCGTTTCACTCGCGCATCCAAACGGCGCTGTTGGGTTTCCGCAACAGGCGTCTGATTTTGGCGTCGCATTAACTATCGCTGAAGAAAATGCTGTGCTACGCTCCCCGGCGTTTTCGCGCTCCTGCTTTAGGCGTCAGACCAAAAAAATGATCAAACAACGCACGCTGAAAAATGTAATCAGGGCGACAGGCGTCGGTCTCCATACGGGTGACAAGGTTTACATGACCCTGCGTCCCGCTGCGGTTGATACAGGGATTGTGTTTCGGCGCGTGGATCTTGCCGAGCCGGTAGAAATTCTCTCTTGTTGTGAGAATGTTGGAGACACCCGACTTTCAACCACTCTGGTCAAGGGCGATGTGCGCATCGCCACTATCGAACACTTGCTCTCGGCGATTGCCGGTCTGGGTATCGACAATGCTTATGTCGACCTTTCCGCACCCGAAGTGCCCATCATGGATGGTAGCGCCGGACCGTTCGTCTTCCTGCTGCAGTCAGCCGGGATCGAAGAGCAGCCCAAAGCCAAGCGGTTTGTCCGCATCAAGAAATCAATAACCGTTAGTGACGGTGACAAATGGGCACGATTTGAACCGTTTGATGGCTTCAAGGTCGGTTTCTCGATTGATTTTGAGCATCCGATGTTCGCCAAACGTACCTCGACCAGCGAAATCGATTTCTCGACGACGTCGTTCGTCAAGGAAGTCAGTCGCGCGCGGACATTCGGCTTCATGCGTGATATCGAGATGCTGCGCGAACGAAACCTTGCGCTTGGCGGATCGATGGACAATGCCATCGTGCTGGACGATTACCGGGTCCTCAACGAGGATGGCTTGCGCTACGAGGATGAGTTCGTCAAACACAAGATCCTCGACGCAATCGGTGACCTGTATCTCCTTGGCCACAGTCTTATTGGTGCATTCTATGGCCACAAGTCGGGGCATGAGCTCAATAACACCTTGTTGCGGGCCTTGCTCGCGGACAAGACGGCGTGGGAGGAAGTCAGCTTCGACGACGACTCAGAGGCACCTATTTCCTACGCTCATCCGGCGCAGGCCTTATAGAAATAGGCGTTGCATGGGGATTTCGATCCGAAGTCTCTGGCTTCAGGGGAGAGGAGGCCATCAGGCCTTCGGTAAAAAATCAGAAGTGGCGAGGGACGCCAATTGCAGATAAAGGGCCTGAATTTCAGGATCCTTGATGGTTTTTGCTGCCGAGCGCAGATGGTTTGCGGCGGTGGTTGAAAGTGGTTTTGCCAATGTCGGTTCGGCTGGTATGGGCGGCAGAGGGGCCACTTTCACTGCGAAAAGTTTGACTTCGCTGCCGCTGGCAGTGCGGGCTTCAGTCAGCAGCTTGTCCTGGTACAAGCGCAGGCGGGTTGCCCAGGTCGAACTTGTCGCAATGAATACAAGCCGTCCGTTGCGCAGGTCCGCAAGATGACATTCGCGAGCCAGGGTTTCGGGCAATAGGCTGCGAAGTTTTCCATCCAGTCGATCGAGGGCGCGCGCACGCGCGGCAATCGAATCGAGAGTTACGCATTCGGCGACGGGCACAAAATGGCTCGGTCGTGGCTTGCTGGAGGGAGGATTTCGCTGCATGGCAAAACATATTCGGCGAGAGCGCATGAACATAATCTTAGTCGCAAAATCTCATTCAACCCCACGCTGCATTGATCTTGGCAGCGGCAAAGGCCGCCTGTTGGCGGGCGGCGCGATCAGTCTCGCTGCGCTGATGTTCGCGGGAATCGGTTTCATCATGGCGCTGTTCATCGTCAATCCGCGCGATGCAGCGATGCGTGAGCTGCTCTCGCTGCGCGCGCAAATCCAGTTGCAGAAGACCGCACTGGGTGACGTTGAAGTCGATTCGCGGAGAAATCTCGATGCCTTGGCGATGCAGATCGGTCAGTTGCGCGCGCAGGCGACTCGGCTCAACGCACTCGGAGATCGGCTGACCCAGGCGGGCAAGCTTGAGGACGGTGAATTTGATTTTGCCTCCGATCCCGCTTTGGGCGGTCCGGAATCAGCAGTCTCCGAGACGTTATCTCCGCTGCCGCTCGGCAATGATATCGATAGCCTGCGCGCCGAGTTTGGGCGCCAGGAAGCTCAGTTGGGCGTTCTCGAAAATCTCCTTTTTGATCGCAAGATCGATAACGCCTTGCTGCCGGCTGGCATGCCAGTGGCGCATGGATATGTAGCATCCGGCTATGGCACACGCAACGATCCGATTACCGGTCGTCAGTCAGTCCATCTCGGCGTCGATTTTGACGTTCCGTTGGGTAGCGACGTACTCGCCGTGGCCGAAGGGGTTGTGACCTTTTCCGCCGTACGCAATGGCTATGGCAACGTTGTCGAAATCGATCATGGCAACGGCTACATGACCCGCTATGCTCACAATTCGCGCAATGTCGTCGAAGTCGGCACCCGAGTCCATGTCGGTCAAGTGGTGGCCAAGGTCGGTTCCACTGGACGCTCGACCGGTCCGCATTGTCACTTTGAGGTTTGGTTGAATGGTCGGCCGGTCAATCCAATGGCTTATGTCCGTTCGACCCGAGCAAGTCGTAGCTGAATTTCCGATGCGGATTGGATAGCCCTTGAAACGTCCGATCTGATCCCTAACTTGGTGTTGCGTCGAGGCCGCCGTATCATGGGCGGCCTTCGCTTTTCTGCCGTACTCGTGTTTCGCGGGTTTTGCGGCCTTATCCGGATATCCATGACCGATGTTTGACCGTGTCCTGACGAGCATTTTTGGTAGCCGCAACGAGCGCATCCTGCGCACGCTGGGCAAAACGGTGGCGACCATCAACGCGCT
>JBBSVJ010000134.1:0-9680 GCA_038233665.1 Lysobacterales bacterium | reverse complement strand
CTGGAATTGGGGATCCTCGCTGATTTTCGGCGTCTGTCTTTCGGTCGCCAGTACGGTCGTTCTGTTGCGCGCACTTGAGGAGCGCCGGCTGCTCGAAACCCGACGTGGGCGCATCGCCATCGGCTGGCTGATTGTCGAGGACCTGTTGATGGTGCTCGTGTTGGTCATGTTGCCACCGCTGGCTGGTTTGCTCGGCGGCGACTCAACCGAAGGCCAATCCGCCAGTGGCGCGGATATCATGAGCGCATTGGGTTGGACGCTGGGCAAGGTCACCGTGTTTATTGTGCTGATGCTGGCGATCGGGCGGCGGGTGATTCCGTGGGTGCTAGAACGCACCGCCGGTGTCGGTTCGCGCGAGTTGTTCACGCTCGCCGTTCTGGCCATTGCGCTCGGCGTGGCTTATGTAGCGACCGCCGTCTTCTCGGTTTCTTTTGCGCTCGGTGCTTTTCTCGCCGGGGTAATGCTCAACGAATCCAAACTCAGTCATCAGGCCGCCAGTGATTCGCTGCCCATGCGCGATGCTTTTGCGGTGCTGTTTTTCGTTTCGGTCGGCATGCTCTTCGATCCGCACATTCTTATTGAGCAGCCGCTGGCAATCCTCGCGACTTTTTTGATCATCGTGCTCGGCAATTCGTTTTGCGGATTCATCGTCACCCGTGTATTCCGGGAACCTCTGCAAACCCAGCTGACCCTCGGCACCGGCCTGGCCCAGATCGGCGAGTTCTCATTTATCCTTGCCGCGCTTGGGGTCAGCCTCGGTTTGCTCAGCGAAGATGCGCGCAATCTGATTCTTGCCGCCGCCCTGCTCTCGATCATCGTCAATCCGATGTTCTTTGTGTTGCTTGATCGATGGAACGCGAAACACGAGGCTGAAATCCGCAACGAAGCGGACAACAATCCGGATATCGACGCAGATGACACGCTGCCCGATCGCGCCTCGATTCCACCGTCCAACCACATAATCCTGATCGGATTCGGCCGGGTAGGCTCACGCGTCGGACGCGCCTTGCAGCAACACGCGATGCCACTGGTCCTGATTGAGTCCAACCGCGATTACTGCCGCGAGGCGCGCGAGATCGGCATTCCGTGCATCCTCGGCAATGCTGTCGCTGCGGATGTCCTTGAGGATGCCAACCTCGGCACGGCGCGGGCTTTGCTGCTGACGATTTCACAGTCGCTGGAAGCAGGAGTGATCATCCGCCAGGCGCGTGAAGCGAATCCCGACCTGGCCATCCTCGCCCGAGCGCATTCCGATGAAGAAGTCGCGTACCTGCATAAAGCAGGTGCGGATGCGACGATCATGGGTGAAAGCGAGATCGCGCGCAGCATGTGTGATTCAGTCGAGTCACTGATACGACTGGCGCAGCGCCTCGAAGCAGCGAACACACCAGCCGAGCCCGGAGCGCTGCCCGACGACGGACTGCCAGTCTAACCCGGCGGGTCACCGCGCTTTCCGTCAGGCACGCAAAACGCGACGTCATTGAAGTCTTCGGCGGCTGACCATGGCCGGCCCCTCGGTCGCCGATCATTCCGCGCAATATCTCAACATCGCATCGAGCACGCCCGGCTGGCGGGCGGCGTGCAGCCACCACGCACGGGCTTGGCCCGCTTTTTCGGATCGCCATGCGATATGAAAAGTTTCGGCTGATTTGGGTTCCTCGACCGCCTTTTCGATGAGGGCTCCTGCAGCGATTGCCGCCTCGGCGCAGGGTCGTGGAAGGAAGCCGAAGCCTAAACCCGCAAGCTGGAAATCAAGCTTGCTGCGCATGTCGGGGACCGTCAACGTGTCCTGACCGAATAGCAGACCAACCGTTCGTGGTGGTAACCGGCGAGCGGAATCGGCGACGACGACAGCTCGATAAGCTTGCAGGTCGGCCTTGCCCAGCACATGCGCTATCGAAGCCAACGGATGTTCCGGCGCCACCGCAAAAACAAACTCGACCGAGCCCATCGGTTCCGATCCGTAGCCTCCGCCTGAGGGGCCTTCGCCGGCCGCGCCGATGAGCAGATCGACGCGATGATCAAGCAAGGCCTCCCAGGTTCCGGAAAGCGCCTCATGGACGATTCGCAGTCGAGTCTGATCGGCAACAGCGCAGAAATCGAGGATTTCTTTTCGCAGACAAATCGCTGGGAACAGAGAATCCATGCCCACAACAAATTCTGTCTCCCAACCCGAGGCGACCCGACGCACCCGGTGCTCGAGATCCTGTGCGGCTTTGAGCAGATGGCGTCCCTCGCGCAGCAACTCTTGTCCAGCTTCGGTCAACGTCACACGCGGACCATGGCGATCAAACAAGGCAACGCCGAGATCGTCTTCGAGCTTGGCAACTGTGTAGGAAACCGTCGAGGGCACACGAAACAGCTCGCGGGCAGCGGCCGAAAACGAACCGCGACGATCAATAGCATCCAGCACAAGCAGCGCATCGAGGCTCAAACGGAGCATTCGAAAAAACTGATGATAGCCATAGAAATTACCCGCTTTTCAACGCCCCGCGACCAGCACAAACTAGCCGCTAGCTAGAACTTACAAGCTTTTTTGCTACTCGATAGGATCGCGCAAGCCTATCGATTCATCAACACATGAAAGGAGATTGTCATGCTGAAAGTCCGCAAGAGTGAAGATCGAGGTCCAGCCGAACATGGCTGGCTGTCATCGCGTCACAGCTTTTCGTTCGCCGATTATCGGGATCCGGCGCATATGGGTTTCGGACCGTTGCGGGTGATCAACGAGGACCGCGTGCAACCCGGCCAGGGCTTCGGAACCCACGGACATCAGGATATGGAAATCATCACCTATGTGCTTGATGGCGCACTCGAACACAAGGACAGCCTCGGCACAGGCTCGGTCATCCGCTATGGCGATGTGCAGCGCATGAGCGCCGGCACAGGCGTGCACCACAGCGAGTTTAATCATTCGACGGAGGAGCCCGTGCATTTGTTGCAGATCTGGATCCTGCCAGAGAAACAAGGAATTGCGCCCAGCTACGAAGAGAAGCATTTCAACGAAGAATCCAAACGCGGCCGCCTGCGCCTGATTGCCTCTAACGATGGTCGTGAAGGTTCGCTGCTCGTTCATCAGGATGTCGCCGTGTTTGCCTCGATCCTTGATGATCAAGATCGATTGGAGCATGCCCTGGCCTTGGGTCGAATCGCCTATTTGCACGTCATCCGCGGCGAGTTGTCGGCAAACGGAGTTGCGCTCAAGGGTGGTGATGCGCTGAAGATCAGCGACGAGAATGAAATCTCCATCGACAACGCGCGCGATGCAGAATTTCTGTTGTTTGACATGCCTCGCTGATGATCAATGCCGTGCAACCCATGTACAGATACCGTCTATTTGATCTTTGGGTCTGAACCCCGCAACGAACAGGCAGACGGGATGCATTCGAATGAAGCACGCCGAAACGGTTCAATGCACCGCCTCCGCGCAGTCTTGCGTGGAGGCGTGAGGCGATCACCTATACAATCGGCGGCCGTTTCCGTTGGCGATGTGCCCGGATCCAAAGCTGAGCCCTCGCCATGTTGTTGATGATCGACAATTACGACAGCTTCACCTTCAATCTCGTGCAGTATTTTGGCGAGCTTGGGCAAGCGGTGAAGGTTGTCCGCAATGATGAGCTGAGCACGGCTGAGATCGAGGCGCTTGATCCATCATCGATCGTGATTTCACCTGGGCCGTGCACGCCGAATGAAGCGGGTGTTTCGCTGCAGGTGCTGGAAAAACTGTCGGCGAAGATACCGATCTTCGGTGTTTGCCTGGGCCATCAATCGATCGGACAGGCCTTCGGTGGCAAGGTCGTGCGCGCGAAGCAAATCATGCACGGCAAGACCTCGATGATCCATCATCTCGGCGTCGGGGTATTTCGCGGTTTGCCGAATCCGTTCGAGGCAACGCGCTATCACTCGCTCGTCGTCGAACAATCATCGCTGCCGGACTGTCTCGAAGTCACTGCCTGGACCGAGAATCCCGATGGCAGTCGCGATGAGATCATGGGATTGCGCCATCGCGAGCTGGCGGTCGAAGGTGTGCAATTTCACCCCGAATCGATCCTGACTCAGCACGGTCATGACCTGTTGCGAAATTTTCTTGAGCGGTGATTGAGATCAGCTTGGGAGCGACGACCGTCGCGATGCGTTGGCTCGATCTGCTTGCACAATAAGAGCGTCATGATTGATGTCACTTCCACAAAACCAATCAAGCACATCGCAACTGAAGCCGCTTCCCACAGAATCGCCAAAGCCGGAACACGTATGACCTTCACACCCCAACAAGCGCTGCAGCGCGCCATTGAACATCGCGAAATATTCCATGATGAGATGATCGCGTTGATGCGCCAGATCATGCGTGGCGAAGTCTCCGACGCGATGATCGCGGCGATTCTGACCGGCTTGCGTGTGAAGAAAGAAAGCATCGGTGAAATCAGCGCTGCAGCCGAAGTAATGCGCGAGCTCGCGGCTCCGGTCGAGGTCGCTGATCGCGGCAACTTCGTCGATATCGTCGGCACCGGCGGTGATGGCGGCAACAGTTTCAATATTTCAACCGCATCGATGTTTGTGGTCGCTGCTGCAGGTGCTCGCGTGGCCAAACACGGCAACCGCAGCGTGTCTTCAAAATCCGGCAGTGCTGATGTGCTCGAAGCACTTGGCGCGAAAATCGAGCTGCAACCCGCTCAGGTCGCCGCTTGCATCGAACAGGTCGGCATCGGTTTCATGTTTGCGCCGATCCATCACCCGGCAATGAAGGCGGTTGCCCCGGTACGTCGTGAAATGGGTGTGCGCACGATCTTCAATATTCTCGGGCCGCTGACCAATCCGGCTGGCGCACCGAACATCCTGCTCGGCGTGTTTCATCCCGATCTCGTTGGTATTCTCGTACGCGTTCTCAAGCAACTCGGCGCTCGGCACGCGTTGGTGGTCTGGGGCAAGGATGGCATGGACGAGATCTCTCTCGGTGCCTCGACCCTGGTCGGCGAACTGCGCGAGGGCGTTGTGCGTGAATATGAACTGCATCCTGAGGACCTCGGATTTGCGATGGCTTCCGGGCGCCAGTTGCGCGTGGAAAATGCCGAGGAGTCGCGGATCAAGCTACTTGAGGCGCTCGACAACACCGATGGCGTCGCGCGCGATATCGTCGTGCTGAATGCCGGTGCAGCCTTGTATGCAGCAAATGCGGTGGCCTCGATCGAGGCCGGAATCGCCAAGGCGCGCGAAGCGCTCGCAAGCGGCGCGGCCAGAGCGAAGCTTGATCAATTTGTGCGCGTAACGCGAGAGATTGCAGGCAACAAAACCCTGTAGTAGCCCCCGCAGAGGCGAAGCGCTTTCTTGCGTTTAGGGCTACAACGAATCGCCCTTGACGGGGGTCCCACCGGTAAATGATGGAGTAATCATGAGTGACATCCTGGATCGCATCCTTGGCCGTAAGGTCGAAGAGATTGCCGAGCGCAATGCGCGGGTTCCGATGGCCGAACTGATCGCGCGCGCGGCGGATCTTGAAGACACGCGCGGGTTCGCGGCGGCGATCGAAGCGAAGATTGAATCCGGTTCACCGGCGGTGATCGCGGAAATCAAGAAAGCCAGTCCGAGCAAGGGCGTCATCCGTGCTGATTTCGATCCGGCGGCTATCGCGCGAAGCTACGAGCACGGCGGTGCGACCTGTCTTTCGGTATTGACCGATGCCGATTTCTTCCAGGGCAGCGAGGATTTTTTGCGCCAGGCTCGCGCTGCGTGTGCGTTGCCGGTACTGCGCAAGGATTTTACGATTGATGCGTATCAGGTCTACGAAGCGCGCGCGATCGGAGCAGACTGTATTTTATTGATTGTTGCGGCGCTTGACGATAGCCAACTGCTCGACCTCAGCTTGCTCGCCGCGGAACTCGATCTGGATGTGCTCGTGGAGGTTCACGACGCGGCCGAGCTGGAACGCGCACTGGAAATCCCCGCGCCGCTGATCGGCGTCAACAATCGCGACCTGCGTAGCTTCGAGGTGTCACTGAATACGAGCATGAGTTTGCGTAAACGCGCACCAGCGGATCGCTTGTTGGTCAGCGAAAGTGGGATCTCGACGATCGAAGATGTTGCACAACTGCGCGGCGCCGGCATCGATGCGTTCCTGGTCGGCGAGGCCTTCATGCGCGCGGTCGATCCAGGCGTCGCCCTGAAGCAACTTTTCTTTCCGCAATGATCGAAACGTCAGACGAAACCGTCGCCATCGATTCGGCGCCGGCGACCCGTCAACGTGTCGTGTTGTTTGATTTCGATGGCGTGTTGATGCGTGGTGACGCTTTTTCGAAGTTTGTGCGATCGCGGTTTCGTCGCTCCTGGTGGCGAGCTCTTCTGGTCTTGATCGCGCTACCGGTGTTGCTGCCTTTCTTCGCGATTCGCGGGTTGCGCGTATCGATCATCGGTGTGCTCGTGCGCATCAGCCTGCTCGGCGTCAGCGAGGCACAGTTCAAATCGCTGGTTGGTGATTTCGCGACCGATCTCGTTGGCCGACCACGCATCTTCATTCGCGACGGAGTCAGTGCCATGCGTCGGCATCTCTTTGAGGGTGATCGAGTGATTGTCGTCACCGGCTGCGAAGATACTTTGGTGCGCGCGATTTTCACCGCGATTGGTCTTCCGGCTATCGAGATCATTGCGTCACACCTGCGCGAGGGGCGGCTAGGCATGCGCAAGAAAGTTCATAATTTCGGCCCAGCCAAACCTGTTCAGATCGCTCTCTACGGCGCCGATGAACCTTGGGATCTGGCCTACAGCGATTCGGCTCACGACATCCCGATGCTTAAACGCGCCCGCGATGCCGTGCTGGTCAACGCAGATGCCAAAACAGCGCTGCGCGTGCGCCGCGCACTCGGTCGCGAGGCCCGCAGAGTCAACTGGTTTTAAGTTTGCGTCGTCCGAACAGATTGCTGAAATGCTACTAAGTCGCTGCGGGACGGCAGAAAATCTCGCCTCAAAATGCTCATTTACCGAATAAGAAATGAGATTTTCGGCCCACTTCGCCTTGTCTCGTACCCGCCTGAGCGATTTTCAACATTCGGCTAATCGGGATCGGCGCGGCGCCCCAGAACCACAATGGTCTTGCCCGCCACGGTGATCATGCCCTGCTCTTCAAGTTGCTTGAGCACGCGCCCAACCATCTCCCTCGAACATCCCACGATTCGACTGATCTCCTGGCGCGAGATACGGATCTGGGTTCCGTCAGGATGAGTCATCGCATCCGGCTCATTGGTCAAATCGATCAGCGTCTTGCCGACACGGCCGGTGACATCCATGAACGCCAGACGGCTGACCTTGCGGCTGGTGTGCAACAGGCGATTGGTCAGCTGCGATCCAATCGCGAACAGGAGTTTTGGACACTCCTCTTTGAGCGGTCCGTCGATCAGGCTGAACAAGCGCTCATAGCCGATCTCGGCGAGCTCGCAAGGTGTGCGCGTGCGCACCATGACCTCACGACGCGGGGTCTCGACAAACAAACCCATTTCGCCGATGAATTCACCGCGGTTGAGGTAGGTGAGAATCAGCTCGCGACCTTCCTCGTCTTCCGAAGAGACGGTCAACGATCCGTCGATCACGTAATAAAGGATGTTGGCGGAATCACCCGGGCGAATGATCGCGGTCTTGTTCGGATAACGTCGGCGGTGGCACATGCCGAGAAATTTCTCCATCGCCTGGCGATCCGGAATCAGCGAGGCTGGAGCCTGAACTTTGGCAACATTACGCTGCAGGGTGTATCGAAAATCGGCCATCTTCACTCGTACATCTCCCGTTTTGTCGCCCATGCACGTCATAAGCACGACAGAATTTCTATCGACTGCGCCCCTGATTCGCAGTATTTCATCAATCTTATTGCAATTCCGTGTTCACATGTCGTTGCGCGGGCGCGGCCTGCTACCGGACATCACCTTTATCTGCTCGCTGGTAGCAAGGTTTTAGCCCGCTCACTAGCTGATCCCGCTTGGCTCAACAAGCCGCGTTGATCGCAAAGGTTTATTCACCCGCACGTTTGGCCCATAATGCGCGCCGTTTCCCCGGGGTCCGGGTTGGAGAGCTAAAGCCGTGGTCAAACCCATTCCCCGTTTACGTCTGCAAGGTTTCAACAACCTGACCAAGGCGCTGAGCTTCAACATCTACGACATCTGCTATGCCGTGACCGATGATGAGCGGCAACGCTATATCGAATACATCGACGAGGCCTACAACGCTGAGCGACTGACCACGATCCTCACCGACGTCGCTGACATCATCGGCGCCAACATCCTCAACGTCGCGCGCCAGGATTACGATCCGCAGGGCGCCAGTGTGACCATCCTCATCTCCGAAGAGCCGGTCGTCGAGAAGCTTGGTCGCGACACCATTTCAGGTGCCGTCGTCGCGCATCTCGACAAAAGCCACATCACGGTACACACCTATCCGGAAACGCATCCGCACAACGGCATCGCGACCTTTCGTGCCGATATCGACGTGGCCACCTGCGGCGTGATCTCGCCGCTTAAGGCGCTCAACTTCCTGATCGACAGCTTCGAGTCGGATATCGTGATTGCCGACTACCGCGTGCGCGGATTTACCCGTGACATCAAGGGCCGCAAGCACTACATGGACCACCGTATCAACTCGGTGCAGGAGTATCTGTCCAAGCCGATTCGTCAGAAGTACGACATGTTCGATGTCAACGTGTACCAAGAAAACATGTTCCACACGAAGATGCACATCCGCGACTTCAACCTCGATACTTATCTGTTTGAAGCGAATGCGAGCGACCTTCCTTACAAGGAGCGCCAGCGCATCGGCGCACTGGTGCGCCGCGAGATCGAAGAGCTGTTCCACGGCCGCAATCTGGGTTGATAAGAGCGAGGGGTTGAGACACCCACTCGCTTTGTGTCGACAGCTGCCTGGCCCGATGGCTTGTCGACTTTACCGAAGGTCGACCTACTCTCCCCGTCAACATCTGATCCGCGGCGCACTGCCGCGCGGCATAGATTGGAGCTGTAATCGCTGAGTCTTGCCCGTTCTGAGGCTGAAAGCCCGTAGGCCAGACCATCCACTCCAACCGCATTTGTTGCGCTTCCGACGAAGGCCCGAACCCAGCTCCCTATCGGAAGTTCAAAACTGGATCCCAGCCTTCGCTTGGTTGACGCGCAGGAGAAGAATCAGCTTTTCCAATTCTCGAGTGCTTGGATTTTCTAGATTCTGAATGCCACGGTGCGCATCAGGTTGGCGGCCAAGCGCATCGCGCCCTTGACCAGACTCGGCAATTCGACGCCACCTGCCGACAATGCGTTGGCGGCGTGACGCGCTTCATCTTCCTTCATCTGCGTGACGATCACCCGGCTGCGCTGATCGGTTTCGGGCAGCTTGCTCAAATGTCCTTCAAGGTGGGCTTCCACCTGGCGCTCGGTCTCGACGACAAAACCCAGACTCAAGCGATCGCTGACCAAACCCGCGAGCGCTCCGATCGTGTATGCACCGCCGTACCAGAGCGGATTGAGCAGGCTCGGTCGGTCGCCAAGCTCATGCAGTCGCTCACCACACCAGGCCAGGTGATCGGTTTCTTCCGCTGCGGCTTCAAGCAGTTGATCGCGTACGTCGGCATCACGCGCCACGGCGGCCTGTCCGGAATACAGCGCTTGCGCGCAGACCTCGCCAACATGGTTGACCCGCATCAGGCCGCCCGCGTGTCG
>JBBSVJ010000133.1:0-9698 GCA_038233665.1 Lysobacterales bacterium | reverse complement strand
CAGCATGCGTGATCAGGTTCACACAATCCTTGAGATTGAGGAATAACAAAGGCGAAACGGTGTGTTAACCGGCGTGACACACAACAACCGCATGCTCGCATCCACCGTCCCTCGCCCGTCCGATACCATGCATCCCCATCGCTACACAGAAGCCAGAATTCTCGGTTATCGTCTCGATCGAATCGAGCATGCGCGCGATCAAACCTTGCGCTACGAAGTCTGCTCACGGGAAGATGGATCTCTCATCGCCCAGTTCGGCAATCGCAGCGAAGCGGAGAAATTCATTGTATTGCGGGAATTGCGCACGGTGGCGATGCGTCCAAGACATCCTGCCTACTGAAAAGTCAGCTGCCTTGCCAGAGCCGACGGTTCGGGTTCAAAGTCGGCTTTTCGTCAATGGAGCCCGTTTCCGTGAAAAACGTCACCATCCTGCACAATCCACGTTGCTCGAAATCGCGCGCAACCCTGGCCCTACTTGTTGATCGTGGTATCGAGCCGAAAGTGGTCGAATATCTGAGTGAGCCACCGTCGATCAAGGAGTTAGGACGAATTCTGAGCTTGCTTGGAATCAGCGCTCGCGAGTTGATGCGCAAGCAAGAAAGCAAGTATCGCGAGTTGGGTTTGGACTCCTCTGAACTCACGGAGAGCGATCTCATCGCTTCCATGCACGCCCATCCAAGCCTGATCGAGCGTCCGATCGTTCTCGCCAATGAAAAGGCCGCTATCGGGCGTCCGCCTGAGGCGGTCTTGGAGATCCTTTGATCTTGAGTCAGCGCAAATCTGCCTCAGTGTTCCGGATACTGATCGTGGGAAGCCCTGCACGCACCGGCTGATCGACAAGCCGACGCAAAAATCTCGCCGGTGAACGAGCTCCTACATTTTCCTTGCGAGATTCATGCCGACATACTTGGAGCGCCAATCGTAAAGTCATCGGCGTCCATCCATGCCGGAAAACGTTCGCGATGGGCTGCAAGGTGATCGGCGTCGAGTCTGACGGTGACGACTTGCTCTTGCGCTCCCAGTTCAACCATCGGCTGGCCGAGAAAGTCGAGCACGGCGCTATCGCCGACGTAGGCAATGTTGTTGCCATCCATTCCAACGCGGTTGACGCCAATGCAGTAGCTCAAATTTTCGATTGCCCGAGCGCGTAGCAAGGTCGACCAGGCGTAGCGCCTGGCAGCTGGCCAGTTGGCGACGAACAGCAGAAGATCGTAGTCGAGCGCACCGGCATCGGAAAATGCCCGGTTGCGCGACCAAACCGGGAATCGCAAGTCATAGCAAATTTGAGGACAGATCTTCCAGCCGTTGAGCTCGACGATCAGGCGCTCACTTCCGCCCGAATAGCGCTGATGTTCGTTGGCCATGCGAAACAGATGGCGCTTGTCGTAAATCGCACGTGATCCATCTGGCCGCGCCCAAATCAGTCGATTCAGGCATTTCTCGCCGTCGCGGATAATCAGGCTTCCACAAATCACCGATTTAACCTCGGCACTGAGTGCGCTGAGCCAACGTACACCCTCGCCGTCCATGTCCTCGGCGTTTCCCAAAGTCTCATTGGTAAAACCACTGAGGAAGGTTTCCGGCAGGATAATCAAATCTGCGCGCTCGCTCAGTCCGCGAATCATCGCGCCGTAATACTCACGATTGGCCGCGGCATCATGCCAGCGGGTTGCACCCTGAATAAGGGTCACGTTGAGCGGGAGTCGCTGCTCGATCATGTCAAAGCTCGCTCAGGCGCTGGGCCGCCGCGCGCAAGATCTCATCGGACTTGGCGAAGCAGAAGCGAATCAGGCGCATGTTGACCGGCGCTGTTTCGTAGAACGCTGAAATCGGAATCGCGGCCACACCAGCCTTTTCAACCAGCCATTCGCAAAAGCTGAAATCGTCCTTGTCGCTGATCGCCGAATAGTCGACGAGCTGAAAGTAGGTCCCCGCAACCGGCAGCAATCGAAATTTCGTGTCGGCCAGCAAGCTGCGGAAGAACTCGCGACGTGCCTGGTAGAAAGCCGGCAGTTCGAGATAGTGCTCAGGCATTTTTTCCATGATTTCTGCCAGCGCCACCTGTGCCGGGGTGAAAGTGCAAAAGGTCAGATACTGATGCACCTTGCGAAATTCGACACTCAGGTTTTTCGGTGCGACGCAGTAACCCACCTTCCAGCCGGTGCAGTGGTAGGTTTTTCCGAATGAGCTGACGACGAAACTGCGCGCAGCCAACTCCTCATTTCGCAGTACGCTTTGATGCACGGCACCATCAAAGACGATGTGCTCGTAAACCTCGTCTGAAAGGACAACAATTTCGGTATCACGGGTGATCTCGGTCAGCGCGTCGAGATCCGCTGCGCTGAACACGGCCCCGGATGGGTTATGCGGTGAGTTGACGATGATCATGCGCGTGCGCGAAGTGATTGCATCGCGTACGCGTTGCCAATCAACTGAAAAGTCCTGCGGATTCAGCGGTATGTGTACCGCTACGCCACCATTGAGATCGATTGCCGGCTCGTAACTGTCGTAGCAGGGATCGAGGACGATGACCTCGTCGCCGATGCGAACGACAGCGGCGATTGCCGCGAACAAGGCTTCGGTGGCGCCGGAGGTCACCGTGACCTGCGAGCCGGGGTCAACCTTGCATCCATACATTTTTTCGCATTTGAGAGCGATCTGCTCACACAGTGCTGGCCAGCCGGAGGCTGGCGCGTATTGGTTTTTGCCTGCGTTCATGGCCTCGGTCAGCGCATCTCGCAATGCCAGCGGACCATCAAAATCAGGGAACCCCTGGCCGAGATTGAGCGCATTGTGGCTCGCGGCAAGTTGGCTCATGACTGAAAATATCGATGTTCCTACCTTTGGCAATTTGGTTTCAATCTTCATCGCAACTGGTTGCTCGAAAAGAAAAAACGGCGCGAGTCGTGAACTCGCGCCGCTTCAAAGATAGCGCAGATCATCAGTAAAGACGATCGGTCAGGGAACGGGAATCAGGACCCCACGGGCGCTTCGAGAATCACCCGGTTCAGGCGTTGCACGAAGGCGGCCGGATCGTCCAATTGCGCGCCTTCGGCGACCTGAGCCTGCTCAAGCAAAAGCAGGGCGAGGTCTTTCGAGCGCTCTGGGTCGGACTCGGACTCGAGGCGCTTGAGCAGGGCATGTTCCGGATTGATTTCCAGAACCGGCGCGGAATCCGGCATCTCATGACCCGATTGCTTCAATACGCGGCGAAGATGCAGGGCCATATCGTATTCGTCGATAACCAGACACGAGGGTGACTCAGTTAAACGACGACTGACCTTGACGTCACTCACCCGCTCACCGAGCAACTCCTTGAGCCGGGATACGACACCTGATGCAGCTTCCTCACTGGCTTTGTGTGCTTCCTCACCTGCCGAGTCGAGCTCCATCTCACCCTTACCGACGTGGCGAAGCTTCTGGCCGGCATATTCGGTCAGGTAACCGGCCATCCATTCATCAATCCGATCAGACATGAGCAGAACTTCAACGCCCTTCGCGCGCAATGATTCCAATTGCGGACTGCCCTTGGCGGCCGCATGGGAATCAGCGGTGATGTACCAGATCACCTCCTGCCCGGCCTGCATACGACCGATATAGTCATCGAGGGAAACCGTGGCCGCCGTACCTTCAGACTGGGTCGAAGCAAAGCGCAACAGCTTGGCGATACGTTCGCGATTGCTTGCGTCTTCGGCGATACCTTCCTTGAGCACGCTGCCGAACGCGTTCCAGAACGTCGTGTACTTGTCGGCCTCGTCCTTGGCCAGCTTGTCGAGCAAATCGAGAATACGCTTGGTGCAAGCACCCTTGATGCGCTCGACCTGACGGTTCTGCTGCAAGATCTCGCGGCTGACATTGAGTGGCAAGTCGTCGGAATCAACAACGCCGCTGGAGAAGCGCAGATACGCGGGCAGCAACTGCTCGCTGGCATCCATGATGAAAACACGACGGATGTAGAGCTTGAGACCCTTGCGTTCTTCGCGACCGTTGCTGAAATCGAACGGGGCCTTGGCCGGCACATAAAGCAAGGAGGTGAAATTCTGATTGCCTTCGACGCGGTTGTGCGTCCAAGCCAGTGCATCGCTGAAATCGTGGCTTAGCGATTTATAAAAATTCTGATACTCCTCATCCTTGATCTCAGCTTTCGGTCGCGTCCACAAGGCCGATGCCGAGTTGACGACTTCCCACTCGTCACCTGGCTTGCCTTCGACTTCCTTGGGCATGCGAATCGGAAAGCTGATGTGATCGGAATATTTAGAGACCAGACTGCGCAACTTCCACGTTTCGAGAAATTCGCTCTCATCGTCCTTCAGGTGCAAGGTGACCGTAGTGCCTCGACGCGAAACATCAAGCGTTTCGAGCGAGTATTCGCCTTTGCCGTCACTCTCCCAGCGGACACCAGCTGCGGATTCGGCATCCGCACGAAGGCTGGTCACGGTGACTTTGTCAGCGACGACGAAGGCGGAGTAGAAACCGACGCCAAACTGCCCAATCATGCGGCTGTCGGCCTTGTTTTCGGCGGCCAGGGTTTCGAGGTAGCGACGCGTTCCGGAGCTGGCGATTGTGCCGAGGTTGGCGATCAGCTCATCACGGCTCATACCGATGCCGTTGTCATGCACACTGATCGTGCGGGCTTCCTTGTCGAAGGAGATGTCGATGCGCAATTCTGCATCTTCAGCCATCCATTCGGGATGCGCCATCGCCTCGAAGCGCAGCTTGTCACAAGCGTCGGATGCGTTCGAAACGAGTTCGCGGAGGAAGATATCCTTGTGCGAATAAAGCGAGTGGGTGACCAGGTGCAGTACCTGGGCGACTTCGGCTTCGAATTTGCGGGTTTCGGTCGTGCTGCTGGTCATCGGCAAAGGCCTTCAGTAATTCTGAGATGCCTTGCTGATGAGGGTGGCCGCACCGATTTTCAAGCGCGGCGGTGATAAACCGCCAAAATCAGAAACAAAACAGCCGCCTTGCGGCGGCCGTTCTGGAACAAGAAGCAAAATCGCGAATCGATGCTCCAGAAAAGGAGCCCCTGAGGATTTAATCCTTGGGCGTGATCGGCGTGCTGAGATCTTCCTTGATGCGAGCCTTCTTGCCCTGCAAACCACGCAGGTAATAGAGCTTTGCACCGCGAACGAGGCCACGGCGCTTGACCACAACCGATTCAATGATCTGGCTATGCGACTGAAATACACGCTCGACACCGGTGCCATGCGACATCTTGCGCACGGTAAAGGCGGAGCTCAAGCCGGCATTTTTCATGGCGATAACCACGCCTTCATAAGCCTGTACGCGCTCGCGGGCGCCTTCCTTGACCTTGACGTTGACAACAACCGTGTCGCCGGGGCCGAACTTCGGCAAGGTGCGGGTGATCTGTTCTGCTTCAAACTGTTGGAGGAGATTCATGGCGTTCACCAGTATCGTTGGATTCATCATGCAGGTTCGGCTCCGGCCGCCCTGCTAGCTTTTGGCCGCCTGATGTTCCCGGCGGAATTCTTCAAGCAGCGTGCGGGCCTCGTCATCGAGTTCCACACGTGCCAGCAAATCAGGACGTCGCACCCAGGTTCTTCCAAGAGCCTGCTTGCGTCGCCAGCGTCGAATCATCGCGTGATCACCCGACATTAAAACCTTGGGCACCTCTCCGAGGTCATCACTGACCGGTCGGGTGTAGTGCGGACAATCCAGCAAGCCGTCGGTAAACGAATCTTGCTCCGCAGACTGGGCGTCATTCAAGGCGCCATCCTGCAACCTGCCTATCGCATCGATAACGATAGCCGCCGCAAGCTCACCGCCAGATAACACGTAGTCGCCGATGGAAATTTCCTCGTCGACCAGATGTTCCAGCACGCGCTCGTCAACGCCTTCGTAGCGGCCGCACAACAGGATCACTCGATCCATGCGCGCCAGCTCGACGACTTTTTGCTGCGTGAGCCGCGCACCCTGCGGACTCAGATAAATCACTTTGGCCGGCTGCGAACTTGCCGCTTGCACGTTCTCAAGTGCATCGCGCAAGGGCGCAATCGTCATCAGCATGCCGGGACCGCCTCCGAACGGACGGCTATCAACGGTACGATGATTGTCGGTCGCAAAATCACGTGGATTGCAGGTTTTCACCTCAAGCAATCCGCGCTCCTGCGCCCTGCCCACCACGCCGATACCTGCACACGACTCGATAAATTCGGGAAAAAGCGTGATGACGTCAATGCGCATCGAGCGGTTTCCGTTCTTTTTCCTGGCCTTAAAATTCCGGATCCCAATCGACCGTCACCCGGCCTGACTCGAAATCCACAACCTTCACATAATCATCGAGCACGAACGGCAACAACCGCTCACGCTCGCCATCCCGAACCACCATCACGTCGTTGGCGCCGGTAGCGAGCAGATGCGAAATCCGCCCCAACCCAACTCCTTCGACCGTTACAACCTCCAATCCTTCGAGGTCGGTCCAGTAATACTCGTCTGGCCGCGGTTCCGGCAACGCCGAGCGTCTGATCTTGATGTCGCATCCAACCAAGCTCGCTGCGAGATCCCGATCGGATATTCCGGGCAAGGTCGCCAGCATACCCTTGCCCTGCTCCCTGCCCCGGCAGTCGCTTATTTCGCGATCGCCCGATGGGGAATTCAGCAACCACGGCTGATACTGGAAAATCCGCATACGTGGATCAGTATAGGATTCGAGCTTTACCTCGCCTCCCACACCGTGGAGCCCGACGATCTTGCCAAGCAAGATCAACCGGTCACCCGCTGTCGTCACGCCGCTTGCGCAGCCTGCTTGGACGCATCCTTGTAAAGCGCCTTGACCTTTTCGGTCAGCTGAGCACCCTTTTCAACCCAATGCTTGACGCGCTCGGTGTCAAGATGAAGCTTGACATCCTGGCCGGCGGCGATCGGGTTGTAGTAACCAACACGCTCGATATTGCGACCGTCACGCGCGGCGCGCTGATCGGCAACCACGATGTGATAAAACGGGCGCTTCTTGGCGCCGCCGCGGGAAAGGCGAATCTTTACCATGGTATCTCTCTGATATTGCTAAGGTTTCCGGCGCGCACACCGGAAAACAACCGGGTCGGGCCAAGTGAGCCGCGCATTTTAGCGGATTTGAAGAAAAATGAAAGCCCTGCAAGCATTTAGCAGAGATTTCGGTGAATTCTTTTGAATCGAGAGGGAGCGATATCGCCTCATTGTGGCGGCTGGAAGCCGCCTGAGCCTCCCATGCCACGCATAGCCCCCTTCATCTGGCGCATCATGCCCTTCATGCCACCGCTACCGAGCTTGGACATCATCTTCTGCATCTGCTGGTATTGCTTGAGCAGGCGATTGACGTCCGCAGGCTGCTGACCCGAGCCACGCGCGACGCGCGCACGACGAGAACCCTTGAGCAAGTCCGGATGACGTCGCTCCTTGGCCGTCATCGAGCTGATGATCGCGATCATGTGGTGAACCTGTTTGTCGTTGACCTTGGATTTGACCTGCTCGGACATACCGCCCATTCCCGGCAGCTTGTCCATCAGCGAGGCCATGCCGCCCATGTTGACCATCTGCTCAAGCTGGCTCTTCATGTCATTGAGGTCAAAGCGCTTGCCCTTCATGACCTTTTCAGCGAGTTTTTGCGCCTGCTCCTGATCGACCTTGCGCTCAACCTCCTCGACCAGCGACAGCACATCGCCCATGCCGAGAATGCGCTGGGCCAGGCGATCCGGGTGGAACGGTTCCAGCGCGTCGGTCTTTTCGCCGGAACCGACAAATTTGATCGGCCGACCCGTGATGTAACGCACCGACAAAGCCGCACCGCCGCGCGCATCGCCATCGATCTTGGTCAGGATCACGCCGGTCAGCGCCAAGGCTTCGGAAAACGCCTTGGCCGTATTTGCCGCATCCTGCCCGGTCATGGCATCCACCACGAACAAGGTTTCGATCGGATCGAGCGAGGCGTGCAGCGCCTTGATTTCGTCCATCATCTCGCTATCGACATGCAGACGACCGGCGGTATCCACGATCAGCACATCGGCAAAGTTCCTCCTTGCCGCGTCGAGCGCTGCGGCCGCTATGGCCTGCACGGACTGATCCGGCGTTGAGGGATGGAACAGGACGTCGACCTGGGTGGCCAGTGTGCGCAACTGTTCAATGGCGGCCGGGCGATAGATATCACAGCTGACGACCATGACTTTTTTCTTCTTGCGCTCACGCAGGAAGCGCGCGAGCTTGGCCACCGAGGTGGTTTTGCCAGCGCCCTGCAAACCAGCAACAAGGACGACGGCCGGTGGCGCCGCTGCCAGATTCAGATCGGTGTTGACCGTGCCCATGACGGCGGTCAGCTCATCGCGCACGACCTTGATCAGTGCCTGCCCGGGCGTAAGGCTTTTCATCACCTCTTGGCCGATTGCCCGCACCTGGACGCGCTGGATCAGCGCCTGGACCACAGGCAAGGCAACATCGGCTTCCAGCAGGGCGATGCGCACTTCACGCATCGACTCACGAATATTGGCTTCAGTCAGTCGACCGCGACCACGCAGGCGCTCGACGGTTGATGAAAGGCGTTGGCTCAAAGATTCAAACATGGGCTGGCAAGATCAAAGATACAGCCGCGAAGTATATCAGCGCGCCATCGGAGCGGTCGCCTGCCCGCGCCTGTGCAATTGAACGCAGCGGATTCCCGACCGTGATGGCTTGTGCGAAACTTGAGCACATGCCTACTGCCCTGCTCACCTTCTCCGCTATTGTCGGCTACCTGATCGCGACCGGGGTACTGGCTTTGCCACTCGTGCAAGAGCGCGCTCCTGCACGAGTGGTCGGCCTCAGCCTGGCTTTAATCGCCGTCATCATTCACGCAAGCGTTATTTTCGGCATGCATCGGGGCGGCCTTGATCTGCACTTTTTTGCCTCGCTGTCGCTGGCCGGATTTGGCGTCGCCGCACTGACCTTGTTGGTCAATCTGTTTCGGCCGGTTGCCGCACTCGGCGTGATCGTTTTTCCGCTGGCGGCGTTGCTGCTCGGTCTGGATGTTTTTTATGCCGCGCCGACATTTGCGCAACCGATGGAATGGCCGATCAAACTGCATGTGACGTTTGCTCTACTTGCTTACAGCCTCCTGAGCATCGCCGCGCTGCTGGCGATTCTGTTGTCCTTGCAGGAGCGTGCGCTGCGTCGTCGCAAACTCGACTCCGGCTTGATCCGCGCTCTTCCTCCGCTGACACTGACCGAATCGCTATTGTTCCGATTGATTGCGGTCGGCTTTGCGTTTTTGACTCTGACCTTGGTCAGTGGCGTCGTGTTCGTCGACAACCTGTTTGCCCAGCACCTTGCGCACAAGACCATCCTCTCGATCGCTTCATGGTTCGTGTTCGGCATTTTGCTGTTCGGACGCTGGCGCTGGGGCTGGCGCGGCAATCGCGCCGTACGCTTGACCCTGATCGGCATGATCGTGTTGCTGCTGGCATTTTTCGGCAGCAAGTTCGTGCTGGAAATGGTGTTGCAGCGCTCAGTGTGATTGACGGGATGACCAGCCCTTCGGCTATTGAGAGCCGGCATTCGATCGTTGAGATTCGTCAAAGCAAAAGTTCTGCGCCCACATTAGTGCCGTGATTTGATCCCTTGAATCTCTGAAATTCAACGAAGCCTGACTCCTGCGGCAAACCGTCGAATGTCTGGTCACCCCGAATCCCGGCGCTCAGATCTCCGTCGTAGCAGCGAGCGCGTCGCTGAGT
>JBBSVJ010000132.1:0-9712 GCA_038233665.1 Lysobacterales bacterium | reverse complement strand
TCACTCAAGCCTCATGGATCGAACGCGCATTCGTCACGTTCACGAGTCAAAGCCGATCGGCTCCAGCGGGGCACTTTGGATCTCTATAATTCGTGCCTCGTTGGCCAGCAGCACCTTGACGCATTCCGGATCAAACAGGGTGCCTGCGTGTTCACTGATATAAGCAAATGATTCCTCATTGCTCCACGCACGCTTGTAAGGTCGCTGGGTGGTCAGCGCGTCGAATACATCGACAATCGCCACGATACGCGCAGTCAAGGGGATTTGTTGGCCCTTGAGTCCGTCAGGATAGCCGCTGCCATCCCAGCGCTCATGATGGCGCAATGCAATTTGCGCGCCGGTCTGGATCAAAGGACTTTGGCTGTCGCGAAGAATCTCGTAACCGATCAGCGGATGCTTGCGCATTTCGGTCATCTCTTCATCGCTCAGGCTTTCGCGTTTGAGCAAGATGGAATCCGGAATGCCTATCTTGCCGATATCATGCAGCGGCGCAGCAAGGGCGAGCACCCTTGCCTCATCCTCCGGCATTCCCATCTGTTCAGCCATCAACCCGCAATAGCGCGCCATTCTCAACAGATGGGCGCCGCTTCCAACTTCACGGAACTCGATGGTCTTGGCCAATCGAAACAGCATTTCACGTTCGCGTTGCTCGATTTCCTGAACACTCTCGCGCACTTTCTGCTCAAGGGAACGCACCCGCTCCTTGACGCTTTCGCCCTGCTTGCGAATTTGCAGCAAATTCTTGCATCGCGAGCGCAGCTCGCGCGGACGCACGGGCTTGATCAGAAAATCGACGACGCCGGCGTCCAGTGCAGCCTGGCGCACGGGTTCGTCGCCGACCACACTGATCAGGATGATCGGAACATCGCGGCGTGAAGGCGGACGGCGAAATCGACGAGCAAACTCCAAACCGTCCATTTCAGGCATGCGATAGTCAAGTAGGAGCAAATCCGTGCTGTTGCTGTCTGACCAGTGCAACGCATCCACCGGATTGCCAAAATCAGACACATGCACGATTGGACCAACGCCTTCGACAATGTGTCTGAGCAGGGTTCTGGCTGATGGTTGATCATCGACGATCAGTACGTTCATGCCGGCATTCTCCAACTATCCATCTCAGTACTACCGGCTATGGTGGCGGATGAATACGGCGATTCCCATCCCGGATGGCGACTCCAAAAAAAGCAACTCGCCTGCAAATCCAACTTGCCCAAAGGCTACCACATCAGTTTGTCAGCGAAGCATCGAGCTTGCCCTGAAAGCGAGCTCCTAGGTATGCGCTTGGCGGTTATTCCGGTTTCGTTTGATCCGCTGTTGTCCGCTGCGGTCGCATATACGGAAACAGCAACACATCGCGGATCGAGGCGACATCGGCAAGCAACATGACGAATCGATCAACGCCAATACCGAGACCACCCGTTGGCGGCATTCCGTATTCGAGTGCACGGATATAGTCAGCGTCAAAATGCATGGCCTCATCGTCGCCGGCATCCAGCGCATCTACCTGGGCCTGGAATCGCGCAGCCTGGTCCTCAGGGTCATTCAGCTCGGAAAAGCCATTGGCCAGCTCTTTACCGCCAACAAACAGCTCGAATCGATCGGTAATGCCCGGCTCGCTGTCACTTTCGCGGGCGAGCGGTGAAACCTCAACAGGATGCGCTGTGATGAAGGTTGGCTGGATCAGGCTCGATTCCACCGTGGCTTCGAAGATCTCCAGCAGGATCTTGCCCCAGCCGTAGCCCGGCTTGATCGCGATCTTGAGGCGTGCACAATGGCCTGCCATCGCCTCGCGGTCTTGTAAGTCTTCGCGTTTGATTTCGGGATTGTGTTCAAGCACGGCATCATCCATGCGCCAACGACGGAATGCGGGACCGAGGTCGATATCCCTGCCCTCCCAGCTCAAGGCTGTTTTTCCGAGCGTCGCCTGGGCCGTCTCGCGCATCAGCGATTCGGTGAGATCCATGATCTCGTGGTAACTGGCGTAGGCCTGATACAACTCAAGCATCGTGAACTCCGGGTTGTGCCGGGTCGAGACGCCCTCGTTGCGAAAATTCCGGTTGATCTCGTAGACGCGCTCGAACCCACCAACAACGAGGCGCTTCAGGTACAACTCGGGCGCAACCCGCAGGTAGAGCTCCAGATCGAGCGCATTGTGATGGGTGACGAAGGGTCGCGCCGTGGCGCCACCCGGAATGAGATGCATCATCGGCGTTTCGACCTCCATGAATCGCCTCGGCTGGGATTCCAGCCATTGACGCATGAAGCCGATCGCGCGTGAGCGCAAGGCAAATGCGTTTCGCGATTCAGGCGTAACGATCAGATCGACATAGCGCTGCCGATAGCGCTGCTCGATGTCGGCGAGGCCGTGCCACTTGTCCGGTAAAGGGCGCAAAGACTTGGTCAGCAAGCGTAGTGAATCGGCCTTGATGGAAAGCTCACCGGTGCGTGTTCGCATCAGCTGGCCTTCGGCGCCAACGATATCGCCGATGTCCCAGCCCTTGAATGCGTCGTAGGAATCGCCAAGCGTGGAACCCTGCAGGAACAACTGTATTTGTCCGCTCATGTCCTGGATCGTGACGAAGCTAGCCTTGCCCATGACGCGCCGCGCGAGAATGCGGCCGGCGACACGAACGCGGCGCGAGGCAGTCAAAATCGCCTCGGCATTCCAGATCTCGGAATCGGCAAACTCGGCCTGCAGATCACCGTTGAACGCATCCAGCCTGAAATCATTCGGATAGGCGATGCCCTGTTCACGCAGGCCCTGAAGTTTCTCGCGACGCTCGGCGATCAGCTTGTTCTCGTCCTGGGCGATCACCGGTGCCGGTGTCGAGGAAACGACGGAATCAGGGGAAGCGCTATCAGTCATCGCTGGAACTCACTGGGTTGTTGCCATTCAAAGGGTTGGACGCTTGAAAGAAATCAGGCGTCTGTGCGTTTCGCGCCAGCTTGGAGCCCGGATTTGAGGCTCGCCTCGATGAACTCATCAAGATCACCATCGAGCACTTTCTGCGTGTCGGTGCGCTCAATGCCCGTGCGCAGATCCTTGATCCGGCTCTGATCGAGGACGTAGTTTCGAATCTGGCTGCCCCAACCGATATCCGACTTGGTCGCTTCCAGTGCATCTTTTTCGGCGTTGCGCTTTTGCACCTCAAGCTCGTAAAGCTTGGCGCGCAACATCTTCATTGCGCTGTCGCGATTGGCGTGCTGCGAGCGCCCAGTCTGGCAGGCGACCACGACGCCACTTGGCTCATGAGTGATTCGCACGGCCGATTCCGTCTTGTTGACGTGCTGACCACCGGCACCGGACGAGCGATAGACATCGGTCCTCAAGTCCGCCGGATTGATATCAATCTCGATATTGTCATCGACTTCGGGCGAGACAAATACCGAGGTAAAGCTCGTGTGTCGACGATTGTCGGAATCAAATGGCGATTTACGCACAAGCCGGTGTACGCCGATTTCGGTCTTCAGCCAGCCGTAAGCGTAATCGCCTTCAACCTTGAACGTCGCGCTCTTGATGCCAGCCACGTCACCCGAGGAGGCTTCCTGCAATTCGGTTTTCCAGCCCTTGTCTTCAGCCCAACGCAGATACATGCGCAACAGCATTTCGGCCCAGTCCTGAGCCTCGGTGCCACCTGCGCCGGCCTGGATGTCGACATACGCATTCATGCCATCCATTTCACCCGAAAACATGCGCTGGAACTCGAGCTTTTCAACACGCAGAGTGATCGCCGCCACATCGGCTTCAACGCCGTTGATGATGGCCTCATCCTCTTCCATTTCGCCAAGCTCAAGAATCTCAGCCGAATCCTTGAGACTCGCGCTCAGTTCGACAATGCCGTTGACCACGCGCTCCAGTTGGGCGCGTTCCTTGCCGAGATCCTGGGCACGCGCCGGATCATTCCAGATATCCGGGTTTTCAAGCTCAAGGCCGACTTCCTCAAGCCGCTCAGACTTTGTATCGAAGTCAAAGATACCCCCGGAGCGAATTCAGCCGCTCGGTCAGGTCTTCGATGCTGTAGCGAATGGGATTGGTCTCGATCACGGGCGTTGCTGCAGTGCAAGGTGGGGCGCAAAGAATAGCAAATCAGCGCTTCCACAGGTTCGCAACCGCATTCTGATTCTTCAACACGCCTCGACATGGCGAAAGATCAGCTGCAGCGACTCACGTCCATTCCATTCGTTGATATCGAGTTGGTAGGCTGCGCGAAACGCCGAGGGCGGGATGGCGCCTGGATCTGCGTTGAATAGCATGGCGTCAACGACGCCTGTTTGCCCGCTCATGCGAACTTTGAGTTTCCAGTGCCGCTCGCCGACCAAACGCCAGGAATCGAGCTCGAAAGCATTGTCAAAAACAGGCTCGGCAAAGCCCTGGCCCCAAGGCCCCGCGAAGCGCAAGACACGCGCCAGATCAAGGTTGAAATCTGCTCCTTCAAGCTCTCCATCGGTCATCAGAATCGGCTCGAACAAATCCGCCGACGCGCGCTCGCGAACGACCGCATCGAACTCGGCCGCAAACTCGCCAACCGAGGATTGATCCAGACTCAGGCCGGCCGCCATCGCGTGACCTCCAAAGCGGAAAATCAACCCTGGCTTGCGCGCGTCCACTTCCGCCAACATGTCGCGAACGTGAATTCCCTTGATTGATCGGGCCGATGCACGGACTTCAGTACTGCCATCACCCGCCGGCGCGCAAGCGACCACAGGGCGGTGCAATCGCTCCTTGAGCCGGGAGGCGACCAAACCGACCACGCCGGGATGCCAATCGTGCTCGAACAAAGTCAGCCCGACCGGCAACTGCTCCTGTCCATTCGCGACGATCCAGCGCGCAACCGCAGCATCGGCCTGCTCGATCATGCTGGTCTGCATTTCGCGTCGTTCACTATTGATTGCCGATAGCTGCTCGGCCAACACGAACGCATGTTGAGGATCGTCTGCCAGCAGACACTCGATACCCAGAGCCATGTCTTCCAATCGTCCGGCGGCGTTGATCCGGGGTGCCAGCGCAAATCCCAGATCGCTCGGAACCAGCTTGCGCACATCGCGACCGGCAACCCGGGCGAGCGCGAGAATTCCGCAACACGCGCGCTCGGCGCGAATGCGCTTCATGCCGGCCTCGACCAGCACGCGATTGTTGAAATCCAGCGGCACCAGATCGGCGACCGTACCGAGGGCAACCAGGTCGAGCAAGCTGCCAAGATCCGGCTCGTCGCGACCTTTCGCGTTGAATGAGTCGGCTGATCGCAGATGCGCACGCAAGGCAACCAGCAGGCAGAACATCACGCCGACTCCCGCCAATGCTTTGCTCGGAAATCGATCACCGGCAAGGTTCGGGTTGACCATCGCGTTTGCCGCCGGCAGGTGCGGCCCGGGCAGATGATGATCAGTGATGAGGACATCAATGCCGCGCGCTCGTGCCGCCGCAACACCCGCAATACTGGCGACGCCGTTGTCCACGGTGACGATCAGATCCGGCACGGGATCGATGAGCGTCGCGACAAGCGCCGTGGTCAATCCATAACCATGAAGTTGGCGATTCGGCACGCGATAGGTAACTCGCTTCGCACCGAGTAGGCGCAACCCGCGCACGGCAACCGCCGTTCCGGTCGCGCCGTCACAATCAAAATCGCCGACCACAACAATCTGTCGGTCTTCGGCGATCGCGTGCGCCAACAGCCGGCAAGCGGCTTCAATGCCGCCGAGTGCGGCTGGAGTTGCCATCGAAGCCAGTCGATGGTCAATCTGACAGGCATCTTCGATGCCGCGCGAGGCGTAGACACGCTGCAGTATCGGATGCATGCCAGCCGGCCACTGCGTATTGAGCGCAGGAACCGCGCGATGCTTGAGACGCAACATCATCTGGCGCGCAGTTCGCTGACGCGTCGCCAGAAGCGCAATCGATGCATAGGCTTGAGCTGGAAGCGCTGTCCCGAGGCAAACAGCAGATCCACGCAGGTCAATCGACGCCGCTGCAGAGCGTGATCGATCTGTAGCAGCCAGGATTCGAGCGTTTCATGGCGAAACGCGCTCAGATCGAGCAGAAAATCTTCTTTCACGACACGCGAGAGTGTGTCCTCAAAGATCGCTGGGTCGAGGCCATCAACACGAACACCGGCAATTGAAGCGAGCGCGTGAACCTCAAGGCTGTCGGAGAATGCGCGGTTGATATCGCAACGAACCCAGTCCGGCAGCACGCCCGCCCCCCAGAACCAGAGACTGTTCACACTGACCGCACCTCGCTGGGCGCGTTGTGCGTTCACCGGATGGTTGTGCAGGATAATTTGCGACTCGTTGAACAACTGCCGCCAGCGCTTTCCTGCAGCACCTTGTGGTAAATGCAATTTGAGATCATCACCCATGACCTCGTCGGGTGGCGAACTCGTTGGCAACTGAGAGCCAACCGCCGTTCGCAGATACCATCGGTTGGGCAAACGCGCATCAAGTTCGAAGCCGGCATCGCCGAAAAGCGGCATCAAGTCTTTCGCCAGATCCGCCGACTCATCCCCACTGAGACCGACCTCGCCGCAAGCAAGCATGCGTGCGGTGACCATGTCAGCTCGCACATGTGCAGGATCCGCTCGCAGCCACGCGGAACCAGCCGCATCGCCGCGATCAATCTGACGCGTCAACGCGGCCGCCGGCAAGCACGAGCCGATGAACTGGAATACCTCGCGAATAGCGACAGCCAACCCGGCTGGCGCTGCATCGATTTGATCCGCGCGTGCGCACCAGCGACTCAACACTCCCGAGGCTACCGTTTCCGATGCGACACAGCGGGTCCAGTCGGGCAAGAGCAGTCGAAGGCAGCCCATTCGAATCAGACGCAATAGCGGACGGCGAGAATCTCGTAGTTGCGCGTTCCGTTCGGCGCCTGAAACTCGAAGCTGTCACCTTCACTCTTGCCGATCAACGCGCGCGCAAACGGCGACATCACCGAAATCAGCTTCTGCTTGATATCGGCTTCCATGTCTCCGACGATCTGGTAGGTGACTTCCTCACCGCTATCCTCGTCGGCGAGATCAATCGTCGCCCCGAAGACAATTTTCTTTCCCGCGTTGAGCTTGGAAATATCGATGACGTCGGCATAACTCAATGCACCTTCAAGCGCCTTGATGCGACCTTCAGTGAAGCCCTGCATTTCACGCGCCGCATGATATTCGGCGTTCTCCTTGAGATCACCATGCGCGCGCGCTTCGGCAATATCCTGAATGATGCGTGGGCGATCCTCCGACTTCAGTCGATCGAGTTCGGCGCGAAGGCGGACAGCACCTTGCTGGGTCATGGGAGCTCGGTTCATTCCATCAATTCCTTGTGCAGTTCCTGCAGGCTGTAGACGCTCTCGTTCTCGCGGAAATCCAGCGAGTGAAGCAAAGCGCGTGCGCCTGAAATGGTAGTCGAATACGTCACCCGCTGCTGCAAGGCCTGGCGACGGATCGAGAACGAATCGGCAATTGCCTGCTTGCCTTCTGTCGTATTGACGATAAATACGATCTCGCGATTCTTGATCAGGTCGACAATATGCGGCCGCCCCTCAATGACCTTGTTGATGCGCTCGCAGACGACACCGTGTTCACTGAGCCAGGCGCAGGTGCCGCTGGTCGCGACGAGGCTGAAACCCCGTCGCACAAGGTCCTCAGCGACGGATAATAATCGCTGTTTGTCCGCATCGCGCACCGACAGAAACGCTTTGCCAACCAAGGGCGGTTGGATCCCGGCCGCCTCGTGGGCCCGCGCGAACGCTTCACCGAAGCTGCGCCCGACACCCATGACCTCGCCGGTCGAGCGCATCTCCGGGCCGAGAATCGGATCGACATTCTGAAATTTGAGGAACGGGAAAATCGCTTCCTTGACCGAATAATAATGTGGCACCAGTTCGCGCGTGACGCCCTGCTCGACAAGACTCTGGCCGACCATGCAACGCGCGGCGATTTTGGCCAGCGGTACGCCGGTCGCCTTGGATACAAACGGCACCGTGCGTGACGCACGCGGATTTACTTCAAGCACAAAGATCGATTCGCCCTGGACCGCGAACTGCGTGTTCATCAAGCCGATGACTTTCAGTTCACGCGCCATCCGGCTGACCTGTTCGCGCAGCTGATCCTGCAACTCGGCACTCAATGAATACGGTGGCAGCGAACACGAGGAGTCGCCCGAATGCACACCGGCTTCTTCGATATGCTCCATGACGCCGCCGATCAGCACATTGCCTTCGGCATCGGCCACCAGATCGACATCGATCTCCGTCGCGTGATCGAGGAAGCGATCCAGCAGCACCGGAGAATCGTTGGACACCTTGACCGCGTCGCGGACATAGCGCGCGAGATCCTCGTCATCGTGAACCACTTCCATGGCCCGCCCGCCGAGCACATAACTTGGTCGAACAACCAGCGGATAGCCAATTTCACGCGCAAGCGCCAAGGCTTCGTCGGCATTGCGTGCCGTGCGATTGGGCGGCTGGGCCAAGCCCAGCTTGGTGATCATCTTCTGGAAACGTTCGCGATCCTCGGCCAGATCTATGGAATCCGGCGATGTACCGATGATCGGAGCACCGGCCGCCTCAAGCGCGCGGGCAAGCTTGAGCGGGGTCTGCCCGCCGTACTGCACGATCACGCCCTTGGGTTTTTCCTTGTCGATGATTTCGAGCACATCTTCCAATGTGAGCGACTCGAAATACAGACGATCCGAGGTGTCATAGTCGGTCGAAACCGTTTCCGGATTGCAATTGACCATGATGGTTTCGTAACCATCTTCGCGCAGCGCAAGTGCGGCATGCACGCAACAATAATCGAACTCGATACCCTGGCCGATGCGGTTTGGACCGCCGCCGAGCACCATGATCTTGTCGCGATTGGTCGGTTCCGCCTCGCACTCTTCCTCGTAGGTCGAATACAGATAAGCCGTTGTCGTGGCGAATTCGGCGGCACACGAATCCACGCGCTTGTAGACCGGGCGCACGTTGAATGCCCAGCGCAGGTGACGCACGGCGTTTTCGTCGGTGTCGAGCAACTCAGCCAACCGCGAATCCGAAAACCCCTTGCGCTTGAGGGCACGCATGCGCTCGGCATCGATGGCCGGAAGTCCCTGTTCGGATACCTCCTTCTCGATCTCGATCAACTCCTCGATCTGCGATAGGAACCAAGGATCGACATGGGTCAGATTGAAAATTTCCTGCAGCGACAAGCCGGCACGGAAACCATCGCCAATATAGAGGATGCGCTCGGGTCCCGGTTCGCGAAGTTCTCGTTTGAGCGCTGTCATGCCGCTTTCACTCGACAAGTCCAGCTCGGTCGGACTGAAACCGTTCTTGCCGGTTTCCAGACCGCGCAGCGCTTTTTGTATCGATTCCTGAAACGTGCGCCCGATCGCCATGACCTCGCCAACCGATTTCATTTGCGTGGTCAATCGCGAATCGGCGGTCGGAAATTTCTCGAAGGCGAATCGTGGGATCTTGGTGACGACGTAATCGATCGACGGCTCAAACGAAGCCGGGGTCAAACCACCGGTGATCTCGTTGCGCAACTCATCGAGGGTATAGCCGACCGCCAACTTGGCAGCCACCTTGGCAATCGGAAATCCGGTTGCCTTGGATGCCAGCGCCGAGGAGCGCGACACGCGCGGATTCATCTCGATGACGACCACGCGACCATCCTCGGGATTGATGCCGAATTGTACGTTCGAGCCGCCGGTATCGACGCCGATCTTGCGAAGCACG
>JBBSVJ010000131.1:0-9803 GCA_038233665.1 Lysobacterales bacterium | reverse complement strand
GAAATACTCCAGCTGTCGGCGAGTCGTGGATTCGGGCACAGTGCTTGCAAGCCGTTGTCGATGATGATGGTGCGCAGAATTTTCATATCAGGCAGGGGAAGACAGTGACAAATAGTGCCGCCGATACGCTTCGTCTGGATGCGCAATCCGAAACGAAGTTCGATTTCGAGATCGGCCCCTACCGGATCCTCGGTCTGCTTGGCGAAGGCGGCATGGGCCGCGTCTATCTGGCTCAGCAGATTCATCCGCAACGCCAGGTCGCGCTCAAGGTGGTGCGTGGGTTATCGACCGCAGTGATCGATCGCATGCGCCGCGAAATCGAGGTGCTGGCCCAACTTGAGCACCCCGGTATCGCCCGCTTGTATGCGGCCGGTGAGTCGCGTGTCGATGATGTCGATGTGCCGTGGCTGGCGCTCGAATATGTGCGCGGTGTCGATCTCGTGCGCCACGCACAGGAGAAAAATCTTGATCTGGTCGCACGCCTGCGCTTGCTCATCGAGATTACCCGCTCGGTGCAGTACGCGCATGATCGCGGCGTCATCCATCGGGATCTCAAGCCCGGCAACATTATCGTCGATGAAGAGGGCCATTCGAAGGTGCTCGATTTCGGCATCGCACGCTTGCGAGAAGACGGTGCGCAAGGCTTGACCCAGGATGGGCAGGTGCTTGGCACCTTGCCCTACATGAGTGCCGAGCAGCTGGCTGGCGACAGCAGTCGCATTGATGCGCGTAGCGATGTCTATTCGCTCGGTGTGCTCGCCTACGAGTTGATCGGCGGACGCTTGCCCTATCCACGATTGAACACATCGACCATCTTCGAGGCGCTCGACATTCTGCGCCACGAAACGCCGCCGCGCCTGTCTGCAATCAGTTCGGCCGCGCGCGGTGATCTGGATACCGTGATCATGAAGGCGCTAGCCAGTGAGCGTGAGCAACGCTACGCAAGTGCGAATGATTTCGCTGACGATCTGCAGCGCATCATTGAGCATCGACCGATCACAGCGCGACCGCTCACACGCAGATATCGAGCCAGTCGTTTCGTGCGCCGGCATCGCTTGCTGACGGCAGCAATGGCGAGCATCGTGGTCGTGCTCACGGTTGCCAGTATCGTTTCGCTGCGTTTTGCCTTGGCTGAGCAGGCCGCTCGAGCAGAGGCTGATCAGCGTATGCAGGAATCCGCCGCAGTTAACGCCTTTCTCGAACGCATGCTGGCGTCGGCTGATCCCGAGTTGGCGGCCGGGCGCAAGTTGACCGTCGATGAAGTGGTCGATCAGGCCGAGCGTGATCTGATCCGCCTCGACAGCAAGCCCGGTGTGCAGCGTGCGGTGGCGACCACGCTTTCGCGCACCCGCCGCGCGCTCGGAGAATATGATTCGGCCATGGCGCTCAATACGCGTGCACTCGAGTTAGGCAAGCAAGTCGGTTCGACGCCTTCTCAACGCGCGGATTTGCTGCATCAGCGGGCCACGCTGTTTATCGAGCTTGGCGAGTATGACAAGGCCACCGAGAAATTGGCCGAGGCACGAGAAGCCTGGCCGGATGCTCCGACGAGCAAGCAGCTCGACCTGGATTTGACCGCTGCACGCATCGATGATGATGCCGGGCGACCGGAAGCGGCCGAAACCAAGTACCGCGGCATCCTCAGCGCTGCCGCACGCATCGGCCCGGCCGCGTTGCTCAATGATTCTGATTTGCGTAATACGCTGGAAACCACGCGTAGCAGTCTTGCCAACGTCCTACGTGATCGTGGCGCCTTGGATGAGGCGGAGCAATTGATCCGCGCCGTGCTTGCCGGACGGATGGAAGAGCTTGGTCCGCGCGCACCGCTGACCCTCGCCAGTCGCAACAAGTTCGCCTTGGTGTTGGCCCAACGTGGCGACAATGAGCAGGCCGAAAAAGAGGCCGCCGAAGCGTTGCGTCTGCAGCGCGAAGTACTTGGCAACCAACACGCCAGCACGCTGACCTCAATGCAGAATCTGGCCAATATTCTGGTCGCACTCAAACGCTACGACGAAGCCGAGTCGCTCACCCGTGAATCGCTAAAGGGCATGGAGGAGCAGTTCGGAGACGACTTTGCGCAAACCCTGGCCTCGATGAATGCGCTCGGCTATCTATTGGAGGAGCGTGGCAAAGTTGACGAAGCCGAAGCCGCCTACCGGCGCATCATCGAAATCCAGACGCGCGGCGGCGTTGAACATCCAACCACGCTGGCACCACGCAATAATCTGGCGATGCTGCTGATGAAGGCCGGCCGCTACGATGCAGCGCGCGCCGAATTTACCTCGTTGATGAAGCTCTCTCGGGCGACCGTCGGCGAAGATCATGCGATGACCGCAATCTTCATGAGCAACGAGGGTTGGTGTCTGAGTCGGATGGGTCGCAGCGTCGAGGCACGCGCAGAGCTGGAGGATGCGCACGCGCGTCTGCTGACTATTTTTGGTGCCGATCACGCGCGCACCAAAGCGGCTGCCGAGCGACTCGCTGAAGTCTACAGAACGCTTGGCGACAAGCAAAAGGCCGATGCACTGATGTCGAAGCCAGCGGCATGAATTCGTTCGTTGCCTGCGCGGCGATTGCCGGGTTGGCGCTGGTTCTTGGCGTGTTCGCGATCACCCTGATTTTTTTGCTGCGCAGCCAGCGTCGCCAACTGGCGGCCGAGCGCAGTGAGGCAGCCACGCGATTGACCGAGCGCGAATTACTGGTCCGCGCTCAAGCCACGTTGGCCGAGCGCGAACGCATCTACGGCGACTTGCATGATGATCTCGGCGCCCGCCTGCTTGGCATGATCCATTCCGCCGAATCGCCCGAACAGGCCGATCGCGCACGCGCCGCGATGCAGGATCTGCGCGATGTAGTCACTCGCTCGCGCGGCACGCCCGGGTCGCTGTCCGATACGCTGGCCGAGATTCGCGGCGAGACTTCGCAGCGTCTTGCCGCAGCGGGTCTCGAACTGGTCTGGGAAATCAATGACGACTTGCCCGATCCCGAACTCGATACCGCGCGTGCGCTGCATCTGCATCGGATCGTGCGCGAGGCCATCAGCAACGTTATCCGCCATGCAAGCGCGGGTCGGGTGCGCGTTCGCACCAAGGCGCTCGGCGGCAAGCTGCTGCTGGATTTGACCGACGATGGCGCTGGTCGTGAAGCGTCGACGGCATCCAAAGGTCGCGGCCTCGACAACATGCGCGAGCGCGCCGCCGAGCTTGAGGGCGATATCGACTGGAAGCCCGGCACCCAGGGCGGCACCAAGGTATTGCTGACGATGCCGCTCGGCGAGTCGACATGATCCAATTTGATCGAGCGCTCGTTGTCGATGATCTCGAAAGCAGCCGTGATTGGTTGTCGCGCGCGCTGGTCCAGGCGTTTCCGGGCATCGAGATCGCCGTCGCTTCTTCGCTCGCCGAAGCGCAAGCACATGTCGATGCTGCGCCGCCGCTGGCCCTGATTGATCTCGGTCTGCCCGATGGTTCCGGCATCCGCCTGATCGAGAAGCTGCACCCGCAAGGCACGCTTTGCATTGTTGCGACGGTGTTCGACGACGATGCCCATCTGTTCCCCGCATTGCACGCCGGTGCGCAAGGTTATGTGCTCAAGGATCAACCTACCGAAAATCTTGCCGAGATGCTGACCGGCATCGCCGCCGGCCAGCCGCCGTTGTCACCCTCGATCGCGCGACGATTACTACGCCATTTCCAGCCAGTTGCGCCCAACGCCAGCGAACCGAGCCTGACCGCACGCGAAACCGACGTGCTGCGCTTGATTGCGAAAGGCCACACCGTGGCCGAAGTGGCCGGCTTGCTCGGCTTATCCCGGCACACGGCGGCAGGCTATCTCAAAGATGTCTATCGCAAGCTCAGCGTCAGCTCGCGCGCCGAAGCCACGCTTGAGGCGACTCGGCGTGGCTTGGTTGGAACCGACGGCTGATCAATCCCGTTCGATGAGCGCGCGACGAATTTCATCAAGTGAGTTCTCCAGGTAATGATTTTCCTTAGAAAAAAAATAATACAGAAATAATAGTAAGACTTCAAGCGCATTGTCGACAAAAGCCTGCCTCCCGTCGCCCCTGCAAAGGCAGGGGTCCAGCGCCTGGGCTTGCTCCTTATTTTTCGCATTGCGCCTGCTCCGCGACGAGAAGCATGACAGCCGACAATAGAAATCTGATGTAGCAATGAGTAGCGTTGCTGTTAGTGCGATAGCGCTTTAAACGCCATGCATCCAAGACCAGAATGGGATCAACAAGCGGAGATCCGCGAGAGGCTTTTCACGGCTCAGGCTCCCCTCTACTCAGCGTCGATTTTTGCAGGAGCGGCTTGCGGCCGATTCGGCAGACCGAGATTCTCGAACGCATCGCAAAAGATTCCGTCGGCACCGTATTGCAGCGCACAGGGCGAATAGGTGGGAATTTCATGCCAGAAGCAGTTGATCTGATTCGGGTCGCTTGCGCATGAAGCAAGCAAGCTCGTGTTGGCCGGGCTTGAGGTATCGATCGCACCAACCAACGGTACGGGGCCGGGTCGTTCCGTCAACACGGGATCGAGGTTCACTCCAAAGCTGATATAGCCGTTCGACGCCGGTGCCATCGCTGCGCCCTGGCAAGTCAGCAATTGGCCGTTGGCCAACGAGCCGCTGGTGGTGCAGCTCAGCGAAGGGATTGCCGAATAGGTTTGTGTGTAAGCAAATCCACGCGGCAGTTTGATCTGCACAGCGGTGTTTGCGGCCACGCCATCCCCAATGTTGGCGAAGTGGACGATAACCGGGCCATTGTCTTGGCCAATGGTGAAAAATGCCGGAGCGTGTTGTACATCGGGATCATTGAAGCGCAAATAGGCCGCGCTCGGCGGACGCGTATTGAAAGCGAGACGACCACAGCCGCGTTGGGCCGGATCCGCCTCGCAAGTCGTGGGTGGCGCGATCACGTCATTGCCAATGGCTGCATGCATGTAGAAAGGACCAGGCACCGCCATGTCGGGTGCAAAATCGGTGCGGATCGAGGCGAAACCCACTTGACCGGGTCCCATATAGGGCACGGTGCAAGTCAGCAGCTGCCCATCCGCCTCCATCACGGCCAAGCAAGACCATGCCGGGATTCCCGAGGTGAAGCCGCTGTAAGTCACGCCAAGTGGAAATTTTACTTTGAGGATGGCCGGCGTATTGCTAGGTCCGAATCCCGTGTTGCGCATATAAATAGGAATGATGTTTGACAGCGAGCCCGCTTCGATCTCGCATTGACAGTCCCACACCGGAAAAGAATTGCCGGCACCCCAGCCGACGATCTCGATCTTCGATTCCTGCACTACGGGGTCAACCGTGGCGCAACCGCTGGTGCTCGGTGAAGGCGCGCAAATGAGCACAGGCGGCAGCGGAGCTTGGGCACTGCTGATCGTGGTCGTGATTTCCACTTGCTCCAACGGCATGGCAATGTCGGTGTGCCCCGTGATCGAGAGGTAACTCATGTTGTAGTTGGTGTCGGTAAGGGTGGTGGTTTTCGTGCAGGTCAAATCGCGCGAATCCGGCCCGCTGACCGTGCAACTCCAACCGCCCCCATTGGCGCCGATGAACCGCATTCCTTCCGGCAGGCTGGAGTGCGCCGTGAACATCCCCGAATAGACGATGCCGTCGCCGACGTTTTCCTTGCGTATCTGTACGCCGAAACTGAACTCGGTGCCGTTGTAGGCCGTTGGCATCTGCACGTCGAGGTTCAAGGGTCCCGCATTGGCCAGGCATGAAAGACTGGTGAGCAGGACGAGCACTATCAATCTACATAGCGTGGGCTGGACGTTCATGGCGAAGGGTTCCGCAGGATTTTAGCCACGGTAGCGATGATTGATGGCCACGAAAACCCCGCGAACAGGGGGTCAAGGTTGCTGTCTTGTCTTACGCGCTGTCCGATCGAGATCATGGGTCACCATCGCGGTGTGCTCACCGAGAAGCGGGGCGCGACGCGACAAGTCGAGCGTGGCCTCCGAGAAGCGGATCGGCGAGCGGACACCGGGAACACAACCGCTCTCGTGGCTTTCAGAATCCAAATTCAGTTGCATGCCGCGATGACGAACCTGGGCATCATCGAACACCTGATCAATGCGGTTGATGGGTCCCGCAGGGACGCCGCGTTGTTCGAGTTGATCGAGCAACAAGTCACGATCTCTTTTCATCAACTTTGACTTGAGAATAGCGATCAGAATCTCCCGATGCGCCACGCGTGTCGCATTGGTTATGAAGCGTGGATCTGTTGCCAGTCCGGGTTGGTCGATCACCGCGCAAAATTTAGCGAACTGCGTGTCGTTGCCGATAGCCAGCATGATGTCGCCATCTCTAACCGCGAACACCTGATACGGAACGATATTCGGGTGCGCATCGCCAAGCCGCGTTGGCACTTTGCCGGAAACCAGATAGTTGAGATTCTGGTTGGCCAGCAGCGCGACCATCGTATCGAGCAGCGCGATGTCGATTTGCTGACCGCGACCGCTGCGCTCACGCTGTGCCAGTGCAGCCTGTATCGCGATCACCCCATACAGCCCCGCACACAAATCACCGATCGCCACGCCAACCTTTTGCGGCGGACCGTCTGCCTCGCCGGTGATGCTCATCAAGCCGCCCATGGCCTGGATCATCGCGTCGTAGCCGGCACGCTTCGCGTAAGGACCATCCTGACCAAAGCCGGTAACCGAGCAATAGACCAAGCGTGGATTGAGCAGATTGAGCGATGCGTAGTCGAGCTCATATTTTGCCAGGCCACCGACCTTGAAATTTTCGATCAGCACGTCGGCATCGGCGACGAGATCGCGGACCAGGGCCACGCCCTCCGCACTGCGCAAATCGGCGACAACCGAGTGCTTGCCGCGATTGCAACTATGAAAATACGCGGCATCACCTTGACTGCCGTCCGCGTTGTGTACGAACGGCGGACCCCAGCGTCGCGTGTCATCGCCTTGTGGCGACTCGATCTTGATCACCTCGGCGCCGAGATCGGCGAGCGTCTGGCCGATCCACGGCCCGGCCAGAATCCGGGCCAGTTCGATGACCTTGAGTCCGGCCAGCGGTGTCTTGGAATTCTCCACGTTCCACCTTGTTCAGTGTTGAGACGTCATCCTAACCATCGATTCGAAGCGCCGCACGCCTTCATCTGGCACCATTGTCTGTGATTTTCTGGCCCTATGATGTCGCCGCCTGTACTCTCAAGCTGTGGGCCGATTGCGGAGTTTGACAATGACCAAAGATGTGAATTTGCTGCAGCGACGCGACGATGCGCTTCCGCGTGGTATCCGTACCTCGACGCCAATTTTCGCGGCGCGTGCGCTGAACGCCGAGCTGTGGGATGCCGACGGTCGGCGCTATCTCGATTTCACCGCCGGCATCGCCGTGCTCAACGTCGGGCATTGCCATCCGCGCGTGATTGAGGCGGCGCGAAGCCAGCTTGATGCGTTCACGCACACGGCGTTCCAGGTCATTGCCTATGAATCCTATGTCACGCTCGCCGAGCGACTCAATGCGCTGGCGCCGATCAGCGGCAAGACGAAAACGGTGCTGTTTTCGACCGGGGCCGAGGCCGTCGAGAATGCGATCAAGATTTCACGAAAGGCAACGGGCCGCTCGGCAGTCATCGCCTTCTCGGGTGGTTTTCATGGGCGCAGCTACATGGCCATGGCGCTGACCGGCAAGACCGACCCGTACAAGCGCGGATTCGGACCGATGCCGGGAGGGGTTTTTCATGTGCCGTTCCCGGTTTCCCATCACGGCACCGAGGTCGAGGATACGCTCAAGGCCCTGGATCATGTCTTCAAGGCCGATATCGCCGCCGATGAAGTCGCGGCGATCATTATCGAGCCGGTGCAGGGCGAGGGTGGTTTCCATGTCGCTCCGCCGGAATTGCTCCAGGCCTTGCGCAAGATTTGCGACGAACACGGCATCATTCTGATCGCCGATGAGGTGCAGTGCGGATTCGCGCGCACCGGCAAATTGTTCGGTATCGAGCATTCCGGTATCGAGCCTGATCTGATCACGGTAGCCAAGTCGCTGGCCGGGGGGCTTCCGTTGTCGGGCGTGATCGGACGTGCGACGGTCATGGATGCAGTCGATCCCGGCGGGCTTGGCGGCACTTATGCCGGATCGCCTGTGGCCTGTGCGGCTGCACTTGCCGTGCTCGATGTTATCGATGATGAAAAGCTGTGCGAGCGTGCGCGGGTGCTCGGAGAAAGCGTAACCGAAAAGCTGCATGCATTCGCCGCACGCAAGGATCTGAAACCGATCGGGCAAATTCGCGCACTCGGATCGATGATCGCGTTCGATCTGCTCGTCGAGCGCGGTCGTGACGAGCCCGATTCAGAGGGAATTGAAGCGCTGATCGAGCGCGCACGGGATCTTGGCCTGATCCTGCTCCGCTGCGGTTCGCATGGCGAGGCCATCCGCATGCTGTATCCGTTGACCATCGAAGAAGCGGTACTCGCCGAAGGCATGGCCATGCTCGAACAGGCGCTGGCGACGGATTGAGTTCAATTTGAAACATCCCATCTCAATCCCGTCGGCGGCTGCCGTCATCGCGCAGCTTGGCCGTTCGCATCAGTGTTTCGCGCAATGCCGTCAGCCTGGCGTGACGCCTTGATTGCCGAAGGGCATATGGTCAGGCGTGCGCGCAGCGTGTTTATTAATATATACAAAGGTATCTGTGGTTTATAAATCGGTTTAGTCTTGGAGGACAAGTATTTGGTGTAGAGCTTGTCAGCGCGAGTAAGTAGCCATAGAGATAAGATGCTGTGGGATTGGTGCAAGCGTCCGTGCTGGAAGCGCGTCGTCTCGACGTAGTCATATTGAGTCGGATTCAGAGATGCTGAGTAGGGATTGACTATGCGCACGTGCAGTAATGTTGCTGCCCGTGAGCGTCCGCAGCGCATTTGAATTCATGCCATGAAAATGACCGCGGCTAGTAGCAATGCCAGCACGACAAGCGAAAGCATCGGCAGGGTCACGAAGGTTACATTGCCTCTAGGTAAGACCACGGTCGCAGAATCGGTCACCTAAATGAGGCCGGCTCGGCATTGAACTAATCGAACCGAAACAAATAAAGCAACAAATGGATACTTTGGACAGCAATATCGAACGCAAATCTCGACTTCAATTCGTCATTTGTCGCTTGCCAAGATACCAATCAAATTTCGCGACCTCATCCCAGTACCCGCCTATTTTTTCGATAATGGCATTTCTCTGCATGGACAGCAGGAAGCGTTTGGCAATCACGTTGTCTATCGAAGCCGTGGCCGCTTTCATGAAGCCATCAACCGGGCGGATGATCAGGAACGGCCCGGAATATTCCACCAGCCCATGAGCATTGACCGGTGCATGGCGGATATCGGTAATGTCCTTTGCCTCGGCACTGCGCGGGTCAATCGCGTATCGCACGGTGCCACGCAGCACTTCATAAGCACCCACTTCACCAAAAACCTGGCCGCCCACCCACGGCTGTCGATTCGTGACCTCAACGGAAGTCACCTCGGCGTGCGCCAACACGGATGCGCAGAAGCACATGAACAGTGCGAATAATTTCAGCATGATCGTCTCGGTAGTTGAACGGACTGTCCGCAGAAGCGCGCTACAGATGCAACAGAGATGCAGTTAATTGCCAAATGGTTTGAGTGTCGCGGTAATCGCCGGTGGCGACCGATGCAGCTCATGTTGCAGTTTCAACAGGTGGTCATCGCAAACGAGACCGGCGATCCCGATCTCGCAAGCGCTCGTCGATCAAAACTCCGTTGTAAAACTGCTAGATATTTTCGAGTCGGATCACCGAGTTGACGAAGTTATATTTGACG
>JBBSVJ010000130.1:0-9815 GCA_038233665.1 Lysobacterales bacterium | reverse complement strand
GCTATCCGGTTGTCGATGGGAATCACGGCACTGGTCAGGGCCGCGATCGAGTCGCCAACACCGGTCGCGGCAAAGACGCCACCGAGGGTGGCCAGAATCATCGGCAGCAACACCGCCCAGCCGAGCGAGTCGAGCAGGCGGCGACCCTCGTATATCGATTGGAGGGGTCTTGCACGAGTCACCTGGAATGCCGCGCCGAGCGCCAGCACGCTGGCCAAGCCGAGCGCCGTCAAGGTCAGGTTCCTCGGGTCGAGCAGCTCGAAACCTTGTGATGAAAGCAACTTGCCGCCGAGAAAAAGGATTATCGTCAGCGCGGGAATCGCCAGTGCTGGCGCAAACAAGCGATTGCCTAGACGTGCGGCTGACGCGTTGCGGACTTCTTGTTCGCCCGGTTCGTCGGCCTTGATTTGCAGGCGACCGCGCGCCGCCAGCAGACCGAGGGCGATGACGCCGATACCCATGAGTTGTGACGGCCAGGCTTGGCCCTCTTTCGATGCCGCGAGAATAGCATCGCCGAACACAAACGGACCAGCCAGGATCAACCAGAACGCGGCAATCGAATAGTGACGTTCGCGCAGGTTGAGCACTGCCGTGGCCACCAGAAACGCGCCGACCAGCCAGTAGAGATACTCAACACGCAGCATCGTCGACTCCCTTCACCTTGACCCGTCCGCGTTCGAGGCTACGTTGCAACAGACGCACACGAATGCTGTGGATGATGAATGCCGCGATGGCCGTCGGCAGCGCCCAGAGTGATATTGCCAAGGGCTCCAGCAGGATTCCGTTGCGCGCGTAAAACCCCTGTATCAGCAGTACCGCGCCGAAGGCCATGAACACGTCCTCGCCGAAAAACAGACCCACATTGTCTGTTGCCGCTGCGCTGGCGCGTACCTTGGCCCGTTCTTCATCGGTCAACGCACCGCCTAGCGTCTTTTCGGCGGCGGCTTCGCTCATCGGCGCGACCAGTGGCCTGACCGTTTGCGGATGGCCAGCTACGTGGGTCAAACCAACCATGCTGAGCATCTGGCGTAGGCCCAGGTAACTGATCTGGAAGCGAGCCAGGGTCAATCCGCGAAACCCCGCGATCCAGGTTCGTGCGCGCTCGCGCAAACCGAAATGCTCAAGCAGCCCGATCACCGGCAAAGTCAGCAGAAACAGCAGCAACACCCGATTCTCGACGAAGGTTTTGCCGAGCAGGGTGAGCAGATCAGGGACGCTGATACCCGCGGAAAGCGCGCTGACAATACCGGCGACGACCACAACCAACACCGGATTACGGCGCAAGGCGAAACCGACCACGACCACAGCAACGCCTAGAAGCGGCCAGTAATTGATGGCATCAGGCATGATTCGATTCCGCTTTTGAGGGAGATCGTTCATATCCTAGTTGAGGTGGAAGCCGCTTGGCGAATGCGCAAGCGCAATCGCAATCGATGGTCTGAGCGTCTCGAGTCAGCAGTTTGGCAATGGGTTACACGAGGATTCATCCGCATCAGGTTGAATGGTCGTTTTCCGCAAGCAATCGGTGTGATGGGCAATCAGCGGTCACCAGAGAAGCAGTTTGTTGTCGTGATCAATCCGGCTTCAGGCAGTACCCACGATGAGGATGCGCCATCGCGGATTCGGGAGTTTCTCGAATCACGCCATTGCATGGTGAAGTTTTGCCAGCTTGATCGTAATGAGGATATCGCTAGAGCGTGTTCGAACGCGGCGGACGAAGCCAAACGACTGTCAGCGACCTTGGTCGCATGTGGTGGCGACGGAACGATCAACGCAGTCGCAGCGGCCGCTCTCAATTCTGGCGTGACGCTTGGCATTCTGCCGATGGGAACGTTCAACTATTTCGGGCGAGTGCATGATATTCCTGCGGATCTCGATCGCGCCTTGACCATACTGCTGGAGTCTCCCGCACGAGAGGTACAGGTGGGGTCGGTCAATGGACGTCCTTTTCTGGTCAACGCGAGTATTGGTTTGTATCCACAGCTGCTTGAGGATCGTGAAGCCTGGAAGCGCCGATTCGGCCGACATCGTTTTGTCGCGATTGCTGCGGCAATGGTTTCGGTGTTGCATCGACACCGGCTTTGGAATATTGAAATTGATGATGGCAAGGCGGTCAGACGCTTGAGAACGCCAACCTTGCTGGTCGGCAACAATCCTCTGCAGATGGCGCGTTTGGGGCTGGCTGCCTCGATGCGGATCGGATGTGGCGAGTTGGCCGAGGTTCATCTGCATCCCATCGGTAAGCTTGCGATGGTTGGCCTCGGCTTGCGTGGCGCCTTGGGTCAACTCGGCGAGGACTCGGACATTGAAGCCAACGCCGTTTCAACACTGACTGTCCGACCGCGCGACGGGCGCTCTTCGGGCAAGGTAAAGGTTGCGATCGATGGTGAGATAGTCAGAGAAAACATGCCGTTGCGATTTACGATATTTCCGCAGTCGCTGATGTTGATTGCATCGCGCGAAGCCAGCGCGGAGGATGATCCGGGATGACTGTCCTTGTGCATATCTCGGATCTGCACTTTGGCACCGAGCGCGCCGAGGTCGTTGAGCGATTGGTGCAATTGATCGAGGATCAGCGCCCCGATCTCGTGGTCGCCAGCGGTGATATCACTCAGCGCGCACGTCGTCGTCAATTCCGCGATGCACGAGTGTTTCTCGATCGTCTGCCATTTCCGCGGTTGGTCGTGCCGGGAAATCATGATATCCCGCTGTTCAATCTGCTCGCCCGTTGGTTGTCGCCGTACGCGGGCTACGCGCGGCAGTTCGGCCGCGATCTGGAACCGGGGTTTGAATCAGCCGGACTGCACGTGGTTGGGGTGAACTCCTCCACGCCGACGCGGCACAAAAATGGCGAGCTTGATGCGACAACCGTTGAGCGCGCTTGCGAGAGAATCCGCCGTGGTGATCCGGATGCCTTGCGCATTATCGTCATGCATCATCCTTTGCTCGCAATCACCGGCATGGACACGTCCAATCTGGCCCGGGGATATCCTGAGGCGATTGCCGCGTTCGCCAAGGCGGGCGTGGACATGGTTCTTGGCGGGCACATCCATCTGCCTTATGTGCGACCGTTTCGGATATCCGGCGACGATGCTGTTTTGCCGATGTGGGCGGTTCAAGCCGGGACTGCGGTCTCAACGCGCATCCGCTCAGACCATCCGAATTCAATCCATATCATTCGGCACGTGCCTGCGCCGGGTCCGTCGACCTTTGTCGAGCAGTGGGATCATGATGAGAACACCTGCGCGTTTGTCATGGTTTGCTCGGTACCGCTCACGCTCCGTCATGATTCAGGCGACGATGTTATTGACTAGCCGAACTAGTCGGCATCAAGCGCCTTGATCGCAATACCGGCTGTCTCGAAAGCACGCCGCAAGCGAGTGGCAAACTCTGCGGCTCCGGGACTGTCTCCATGCAGGCAAATAGAGTCGGCGCGAATGCGCAGTTGATCGCCATCGAGGCTCGCAATCAACTCGCCCTTGGCAATGGCCAGGGCTTGGGCAACGGCGATGTCGACGTCGCCGATTACCGCTTCCGCGCGCTCGCGTGGGGCCAGCGATCCGTCACCAAGGTAGCGGCGATCGGCAAATGCTTCATGCGCGACGCGCAAGCCGTGGCGAATTCCCGCGCGAGGCAGTTCGCTGTCGGCCAAGCCAACCAGAATAAGGCCGGCATCGAAGTCACGCACGACCGAAGCGATCGTCTCCGCGAGCTTCGCATCGCGTGCGGCCTGATTGTAGAGCGCACCATGCGGTTTGACATGGAGTAGCGGCACGCCTTCGTCCGCGGCGATGGCTGCCAATCGTTGGAGCTGCTCGTGAAGGCTGCTTGCGAGGTCGGCGACAGATTGATTCAACTCACGGCGTCCGAAATGCTCGCGATCCGCATAGCCCGGATGGGCACCGGCGGCGACGCCGAATTCGCGACAGCGGCGCAGTGTTTCGCGCATGCTCGCTTCATCTCCGGCATGCGCGCCACAGGCAATATTCGCCGAACTGATAAAGGGCATGATCGCCGCATCGCTGGCGCAACCTTCGCCGAGGTCACAGTTGAAATCGATGCGGCGGGTCATGGTGATGCTTCGATCAGTTCGCTGACGGGGGTGCAGCCGGTGCTTGCCAAAGCACGGCTTCCGGTTCGCCGCCGAGCATCTGTGCGCGGACGAGCGGAATCGGCGGCCCGCCGTAGCTTAAAAACTTATCGTGGAAAGCTTTAAGGCTTGAAATCCCGCCATTTTTTGCCATCCAGTCATCGCGCAATTTCATGATCATGAGTTTGCCGAGGGTGTAGTTGAGAAAGCCAGGATCGTAGGTGCCGCGCGCGGCTTGCTGGCGCGCATTTCCGGGATCCTGAAATCCCTTGTCACGGAACATCTGCTCGGATTCGGCCATGGTCATGCTGCCGGTATGCATGCCGATTGCGGCGAGAAAGCGCACATTGCGCAGCAACGCTTCGCTGAGCTGGCCGACATGCGCCTCCGGCGATGAGCCCTCAAGTCCGGCATCGAACATCATCTCCTCGGTGTAGTGCGCCCAGCCTTCAGCGAAGGCATAGCCAACGAAAAGACGTCCAAACGTCCACTTGGCACGATTGGCATGCAAAAATTGCAGAAAGTGACCCGGCCAGACTTCATGCGCCGAGGTAAACAACAGCACGTCTCGACCGGGGATGTAGGCTTCCTGCTCGGCCTTCGGCCAGCTCGGATCGGGCGGGGCGATGTAGTAGGTCGAGGGGAGGTTGGTCTCGTAGGGTCCTGGAATCTCGATATAGGCGATGTTCCAGCGGTTGAACGGAGGCGCTTCCTCAACCTTGGCTTCTTCCGTGCCCGGGATCGTGACGAGATCCTTGTCGATAATGAATTGGCGCAAATCGGTCAACTGACGTCGAGCGCCTTCGACGGCGCCACCTTCGGGCTTGTCATCGCCGACCTTGGCCATGCACTCATGCAAGGTCGTGCCGGGTGCGAATTCATCGCACGCAGACTTCAGCGAGGCAAGATTGCGCGCCAGATCAGCCTCTCCAGCCGCTTTGAGTTGATCGAGGGGTAGGTCGACGCGCTCGCTCGCATGCAGCATCTTGCTGAACTTCTCTGCGCCCAAGGCAAAGTTCTGAGTCGCCGTCGGTTTCTGGGCGGTGTACCAGTCGGCCATTTCTTTCGTTGCCTTGATCGCCGCTGCATTCGAGGCCTTGAAGCGCGTCTGCAAGTCGTCGTTGGCGATATCAGCGAAGATGGCCGGGACGTCATTGGCAAAGAACGTCGAGTAGCCGCCAAACGTATTGATGCCGAGATCGATATACGATTCCGGCAACGGCGGTTTCATGTTGGCGCGAATCTGCTCGATCGCCTTCGGCAATGCTTCCTGATAGCTGACGAAAGCGGCCATGCGCTGTTCCAGCGGCGCGTAGGCTCGGGTCAAGTACATGCTTGGCGACAAATCGCCGGCGTAGAAGATCGGGTTGTTGTAAGGAAAGCCCGAATCCTCAAGGGTAAACAATTGCCCATCAATCACCGCCAGCACGTAGTCGCGTTGGAATTGCTGCTGCGCATCGAGTCTGTCGTCGGTGAATCCGGCAATTTCATCGCGCTGTGCGTGCAACCAGCGACCATCCTCGGCGAGACCTTGCGCACTGTAGTCGGGCAGCTTGCCGTCAAACTCGTGCTTGCCGGCGTTGGCGGCGAAGGTCGGGTAGTGCTCGAAATAGCCCTTGATGAAACCATCAACGGCGGCTTGCCAAATGACGCCTTCATCGGCGGCCGGGGCGGCAGCTTCTGTCATTCCCGCTGGTTTCGCGGTGGGTTCGGACGCCTGCTGACAACCGGCCAACAAGGTGACTGCGATCAACGCAGCAAGTGGCAAGGTGCGGAACTTCGACATGGCGTGACTCCGGCGGGAAAGCGTCCGAGCCTAGGCACTCCAAGGCGCAGACGCAATCGGCAAAGGTCATGGTCGCGCAGCAATGGCGATGGCCATGCGCGCGAATCGCTGGCGTTGTTCGATCAATTTGGTTTGTGCCTGGTTTGCATTGCAGCGGACGAAGCGAAGTGCGTCGCCAGGTCGCAGTTGCGCCAGTCGTGGCCAGTCGGCGCGGATGGCATGGCCAATGCGTGGATAGCCGCCGTGCGTTTGCGCATCGGCAAGTAGCAGGATCGGTTGACCATCAGGCGGCAACTGCAGAGTGCCGGGCAGGACTGGTTCGGAAATGCGCTCGTATGGATCGGCGATCTGCAGGGATGTTCCTTCAAGGCGCAAACCTTGCCGATTACTCGCGTTGCCAACCCGCCAATCACCCGCGAACAGCGGGTCGCTATTGGTCAGGGCGTCGTGGCCTAGAAGCAGGTGGATAAATACTGGATTGGAAAAATCGATATCCGGGGTGGGGTCGATCCAGCGTGAGTCAACGCTCAACTGATTGCAGTTTGGACGGAAGCCTTCAGCAATGATCAGCCGATCACCTTTTTGCAGTGCGCGCCCCTCAAAGCCACCGAACCCTGCACGTAAATCAGTGCTGGTGCTATTGAGCACGGGTTTTATCTCGAAACCGCCGGAAACAGCGAGGTAGGCACGTGCACCTTGTCGGCAGGCACCGAGGCGCAGTTCACTTCCTGCTGGAATATCAATGCGCCGCCAGCCAGGCACCGCTTGTCCATTGATGCTCATATCGATGGGCGCACCGCAGATGGCGATGCGAGCAGCGTGAGCGAAACTGAGATGGGGGCCGCTCAAGGTGATCTCGATCGCTGCTGTATCGGCGGCGTTGCCGACCAGCAGGTTGGCGATTGCAAAGGAAACCGGATCCATCGCACCCGACTGGCCCACTCCGAGATGTCGCCAGCAGTGGCGTCCAACACCTTGCACACTGCTGAGCAGGCCTGGCGCCCGTACCGTGATACTCATGGCGACAAACTGCGAAGACGGCCAGCATCAACAAAGCGCACGATGTCGCCGGGTTGCAGCAGGGCAGGCACGGCGTGCGTCGCATCGAACAAGCTGACCTCTGTTCGGCCGATGATTTGCCAGCCACCGGGTCCGCTGCGTGGATAGACGCCGGTTTGTGCGCCGGCGATACCGACACTGCCAGCGCTGACCTCGGTGCGAGGTGTGGCATGGCGGGGTGTGGACAGTTGCGCATCCATGCCAATCAGGTATGGAAAGCCTGGCGCGAAACCAAGCATGCCGACGCGGTATTCGGCGCCAATATGTCGATCAATCACTTGATCGACGCTCAGTCCGCTGTGTGCCGCGACCGCATCGAGATCAGGGCCGAATTCGCCGCCATAGCAAACCTCGATGCGATGACTGCGGGTTTTGCCGGCTGCATCGTTTCCGGTGGCGTCCCATCGACGCAGGGCGAGCCAATCACGCAGTTCGACGAGTGCTTCGGTAGCCTCTGAGAATGCGTCCAGATCGATACGCAACGCCAACGTCGCGAACGCCGGGACGATCTCGATCAACCAGGCAGGCCGTTCTTGCTGCAAGGCGGCGGCACAGGCGTGAACGCGCTTGTTTACCAAGACATCAACCGCATCACCGAAGCGCAACAGCAGAGCATCCTCGCCGAGCGTTTCGACGACAAACACGTCACTCACGCTCGCAGCAATGTTTGCAGTCGATCAACACGTTCGATCAGTGCCTCTGGTGCGTACGGCTTGGCCTCGACGCGACCCCATACCGGCGCAGGCCAGGCGGGATCATCCTCAAAGCGTGCGATGACATGCACGTGCAGTTGAGCGACCACGTTGCCAAGCGCGGCGATATTGAGCTTGCGTGCACGGAACGCATCGCGCAGCAGACGCGCGGCGCGATCGGTTTCGTTGCTGAGTTGTTGGCGTTGAGCGGCATCGAGGTCGATCAGTTCGCGAGCATCAATCACGCAAGGTACGAGGATCAACCAGGGATAGTTGGCGTCATCCATCAAGCGCAGTTCGCACAATGCAAATCGGTGCAGCGGATGGCTGTCACTGGCAAGTCGCGAATCGAGTTCAAAATGATCAGGCTTCATTGGATCGGCCCAGGTTTTTCTCGAAGAAAGCCAGTGTACGCTCACGCGCGAGCGCCGCGCTTTTCGGGGCGAAATCCTTGCGTAAATCGCAATTGAAGCCGTGGCCCGCCGGATATAGATAGATCTCGGCATCGGCAAGACATTCGCGGTGACGCTCGATGGCAGCGGGCGGGATCGATCGATCTTTCTCGCCAAAATGAAATTGCAAAGGCGCCGTGAACCTCTCATGCAGCCACGCAACGTTGCGCGCGCCGTAGTAGCTCACGCCCGGAAGCCCGAGTCGGCTGGCCGACAACAGCGCAATGCTGCCACCCCAGCAGTAACCCACCACGCCGATTTTTCCGGCAGATTGAATCGAATCAGCGGCACTGCCGACATCGGCCATGACTTGGTCGATGTCGAGTGCGCCGCTGAGCGTGCGACCCCGCGCGATACCCTCGGCGTCGTAGTCCAGCTCGACATCATTTTCAACGTGATCGAAGAAGGCTGGAGCGATCGCGGTATAGCCCGCCTCGGCAAAGCCATCGACGAGGCTTCGAATATGCGCGTTGACCCCAAAAATCTCCTGAACCACCACGATGCCGCCTTTCGGTGTGCCCTGCGGTTTCGCCATGTAGGCGCCAATGCAGTGCATACCCGTGCTATTCAACTTAATGCTTTCACCCATGACGTTACTTCTCTTTGTTGCGGTCATCCGCGTTGAACACGATGACCTGATTGCGCCCGGCTCGCTTGGCTTGATAGATCGCCTGGTCTCCGGCGTCGAGCTAGGCATCGACAGTCGGTGGCTCATGCGGATCAAGATCTGAAAGATAAGCGACACCGATGCTGACCGTAACGATGCGCTTCGGCCGTGGCCAGGATCAGCGCCGCATGCATCCCAATGAGGTGGGCGACCAGCAAATGCGTCATTTCCAGCGAACGATGGACGGTGGAGATGAATGCGACGCCAGGGTTGGTCGATTCTGAAACAGAGCGTGAATCAAGCGCGGGAGGCTGTGCGCGAACAAGGCTGCCGATAAGCATCAATGCCAAGACTGAGCGTTTGCTGATCCTTCCCCCACTCATCAGCGTCAATTTCCGTTGCGCAGGATTCGGCGGCGAATGCTATCGCGTTTGCGGGGTGGACAACGCGCCCATGGCAAATCTCTCAGCAAAATCGCTTGGTTTCGCTATTATTCGCATCCAGCGCGGACTGCTCCGCCTATCAAATCTGCTTCCGGAATCCGATTTTGCGCCTCGTTGTCCCTGCCATCGACGCAGTCCACCCTCAGGCGTTCCAGCGCGAGCCGCTGCACGACTGGTTCGGGGTATTCGATTTGCCCGGAAGCCGCTCTCGCTGGCCAACCATCGCGGAGCTGGATGCCTTGCGCCTGGAGGCGATCTTGGCGGATGGCGTCGCCAGGCCGCGGATTGCCGCGCAATCTCCCGCGCTGCTCAAGGACGGTCTGCACTACGAGGAGCGTATCTTGAGCGGGCTGCTGGCCACTCGAGAAAATAACTGGCACGACCTGTTGAATGCGCTGGTCTGGCTGCGATATCCGCGCATCAAGCACGCGCTCAATGTCGCGCAATGCAGGGATATTGCTCGCATCGGACGGCGTGAGCGCACGCGTGCTCAATGCGCGATGACGCATTTTGATGAAGCCGGCGCGATTGTCCTGTGCAGCGATACAGATCTCATCGCGCGTTGGGATCGTCACGACTGGGAGGGACTTTTCTGGGATCAGCGATCAGCGTGGGATTCGCGCATCGCCGTGCAGGTGTTTGGTCACGCCATTCTCGAGCTGGCCTTGCAACCGCAGCGTCTGCTG